>JAUSPN010000045.1 GCA_030656555.1 Candidatus Desulfaltia sp.
ACGTAAAGAAGAACGACAGCAAAAATTATTTTAATCAGAGTTTGGGACAACTCATCCTTGCCCCCTCAGGAGGCAAGGCAGTTTCATCCCCTTCCAGGGGTTATTCCAAAGCCAGCCCCTCTGGGGTTGGATATTTACTTATTTGAAAGCTAAATTCATCAGGTGTTAAGATGAAGCATTTAATTGTCATATCAATCTCTTAACACTTAACACCTAACACTTAACACGTTTCGTGAAAAATGGTTTTTTGACTTTTTACGAATGCATCATCCTTATATCCTTTGCAAACATCAAGTTTTATGTTATTTATTTAAAATTAGCTCCAAAAAAGTTGATAGGATCATAAGGATTCAAGAAGTCAGGGGGTCTAATCCTTGAACCTTTGAACCTTTGAACCTTTGAACCCTGAACCTTTGAACGATTATATTATGTCACATATTATATGTATAGCCAACCAGAAAGGCGGCGTGGGCAAAACTACCACGGCAATTAATCTGTCGGCAGCCTTGGCTGTTTCGGAAAAGAGGACCCTTTTAGTTGATTGTGATCCGCAGGGTAATGCTACAACTGGAATCGGGCTGGATAAAAACTCTATTGATAAAACCTTGTATCATGGCTTAATCGGCAAAGCCACCGCAAAGAGTCTTGTCGTAGACAGCGAAATAGATTGTTTAAAGGTTATTCCTTCACGCGTAGAGCTTATAGGGTTTGAAGTCGAAATGATGTCCGAGCCAAATCGTGAAACTGCTTTAAAGAATCTTCTTGCCCAGCTTGTTGATTCCTTTGAATATATCATTATAGACAGCCCGCCCTCTTTAAGCCTTCTTACAGTTAACGCTTTGACGGCCGCCGACTACATGCTGATTCCACTTCAGTGCGAGTTTTATGCATTGGAAGGGCTTGGACAGCTTTTACAAACGGTACGGCGCGTCAAGCAAAACCTTAATCCAAACCTTAAAATCGCCGGTATTCTTTTAACCATGTTTGACAAGAGAACCAATCTCTCGCAGCAGGTTGCCGAAGAGGCGGAAAAACATTTTAAGAATCTGTTATTTAAAACTATTATTTACAGAAATGTGCGTTTGGGAGAGGCCCCAAGTTTTGGCAAGCCTATATTGCTTTATGATGCTGTTTCAACAGGAGCGCAAAACTACTTTAATCTGGCAAAGGAGATAATGGGAGCGCAATGCAAAATAAAAAAATAAAAAAAGAGGCCGGTTTGGCCCCGAAAAAGCGCGGGAAACTGGCTTTGGGAAGAGGCCTTGACTCCCTTCTCCCTGATATTAATACTGTTGAGAATAGTTCAAAAGAGTATTTTCTGTGTGATATCGGACTAATTCGTTCAAACCGGTATCAGCCACGCCTGCAGTTTTCCAAAGATCAGCTGGATGAATTGAGCCGCTCAATCAAAGAGCAGGGAATGATTCAGCCTCTTTTGGTCAGAAAGGACGCAGCCGGTTATGAGCTTATCGCCGGTGAAAGACGCCTCCGTGCTTCTAAAATAGCAGGGCTTGATAAGGTGCCGGTTGTTATAAAGGATATCTCAGATGAAAATATGCTGGAGATTTCCATTGTTGAAAATATTCAGCGTGAGGACTTAAATGCTATGGAAGAGGCCGAAGCATACCATCGTCTCATTGCCGAATTCAATTTTACGCAAGATCAGGTTGCGCTGCGTGTAGGGAAAAGCAGGCCGGCTATAGCTAATTTTTTGAGGCTAAGGCAGTTACCTGAAGAAATAAAATCCAGCATAATGGATAATAGTTTGGCCATGGGACATGCAAGAGCTTTGCTTGGCGCCGGAACATCGGCACAGCAAAGGGCTGCATGGCGGGCCGTTGTTTCAAAAGGGTTGTCGGTCAGGGAAACCGAATCCCTGGTAAAACAATTGAAATCAGAAAAGAAAAGCCCAAAAAAGTCTAAGCCGGGTTCGGAAGAAATATATCTTAAAGATCTTGCAGAGGATTTTTCGCGTTGTTTAGGCACCAAGGTACAGATCAAAAAACATGGGCAAAAAGGAAAGGTTGTAATCGATTTTTACACAAATGATGATCTCAACCGCCTGATCGGCCTTTTCGCAACCGTTCACGGTTAACCGTTACACCTTTTTAAACACATATAACCTAAAGTGATCGGTTTCAGGTTTAGAGTTCAAGGTTCAAAGGTTATAGCCTACTGATATACTTAACTTTATAACACAATACTCAGATTAGTCTCTTTCACCCATTGGGTGAAACACAACATGCGCCCCTATCAGGGCCTTCGGCCACCTTTAGCCAATGGCTAATAGCCAATAGTCAAAGGTAAAGCGAAGCTTTCCAGGGCTCTTCAACCTGGAACCGTGAACCGCTCAACCCAGGTATAAATATGTCCATTCATATTATTATAGATGGCTATAATCTTATTCGACAGTCAGCCAGGCTAAGCGTTGTTGACAGCAGGGATATACAGTCAGGCAGAGAGGCTTTGCTTGAGACTCTTGCTGAATACAGAAAAATAAAGCAACACAAAATAACGGTAGTTTTTGATGGGACAAATGCTCCTTCCTTTTCACGGCGCGGAGAAAAACTAAATGGAGTCAAAATACTATTTTCCCGTAATGGAGAGTTGGCCGATACCGTGATTAAGAGCATGGCGGCTGTGGAAAGAGAAAAGGCTTTAATTGTCAGCTCTGATCTGGATATTGTAAGTTATGCTGAATCTCAGGGCGCTGCCACTATAAGCTCGCCGGAGTTTGAAGAAAAGGTGACAATGGCTGCGTCCATTGATGCCAATGTATCCGGCATGGAAGATAACGGTGGCTGGGTTCCGACAACCAAAAAAAAGGGGCCCAGCAGACGTTTGTCAAAAAAAAAGCGGCAAAGCAGAGTCAAGATAAACAAACTTTAATCATCAGGTGTTAAGTGTTAGGTTAAAGCAATACCTCTGAACCGTGAACCGACAACCGCGAACGGATACAAGAGTTAATATGAAACAGATATGTGTAATTGACGGACAGGGTGGCGGCATAGGAAGCGCTATCATTAAAAGGCTCAAGGAGTTGCTTAAAGAGACTGTTGAAATTGTCGCATTGGGAACAAATGCGATTGCAACGGCTCAGATGCTGAAGGCAAAAGCAAATAGAGGCGCTTCCGGAGAAAATGCCATTGTTCAGACAGTAAAACAGGTAGATATTATTATTTGTCCCATAGGTATAATTATTGCCAATGCCATGATGGGGGAGGTCACACCAAAAATTGCCGAGGCAGTAGCAAGCAGCCCGGCAAAAAAAATGCTTATTCCTCTTTCCAGGGAAAATATTGAAATTGTGGGAATATCTTCTGCCCCGCTACCGCATCTTATTGATACGCTTATAGAGAAAAATTTAAAACACTTTTTGAATGATTGATTAATCAGCCTAAACCATTACCCATGGTAGTGGTAGCATAAAAAGGTTTTACCGTTACAGTAATTAGTTAAGAGTGCCTAAAGTGCACTAAAGTGCCTAAAATGCCTAAAGTTAAGGAATCCTGCCATTTATAACTGCCTGCCGGCAGGTGGGTTCCTCTATGCCCTCAATGCACTGGCAAGAGAGTGATTGCAAATCCTTGTGTCTTTGGTTATCAATCAACACGCCGAAGGCGTACCATAACTTTAGGCAATTTAGCTCACTTTAGGCACTTAACAGTCTGTCAGAGTACCTTTGAGGACTAATATAAACAAGTCACCTTCTATGGGGGTGGTAATTTAATTAGAAAATAAGGAATAAATGCCATGTGTGAAGCAAATGTTTATATGATTAAAGGAGAAGAGGAAGAGATGATTATGGAGGCTGTTGATACAGTCGAACCCGAAGATGATGGTCTCAAATTAACCAGCATATTCGGAGAACAGAAATTCTTGAATGCCCGCATACATTCGCTCGCCCTTGTAGATCATAAGATTTTCCTGAAAGAATAAATGAAAATATTAATCGCTAAGACCGCCGGCTTCTGTATGGGCGTTCGCAGAGCGGTTGAAATAGCTCTGAATACCCCCGGCAAACATATAGAACCTATTTGCACTTATGGCCCCCTTATCCATAACTCCCACGTCCTGAGCCTTTTAAAGGGAAAAGGAATATCTGTATTAGATCATATTCCGGAGCATGGAACAGGCACTGTTATTATAAGGGCTCATGGAGTCCCACCTCAAACAAAAGAGAGCCTTGAAAAAGCCGGTTTTAATGTCGTTGATGCCACATGCCCTCGTGTTATTAAAGTACAGAACATAATTCATAAACATGCAAAGATTGGCTATTCATCAATAATTATCGGAGACCAGGATCATCCGGAGGTTATCGGTTTGCTCGGTTATGCGATGGGAAACGGATGTGTTGCAAACAGCATTAAACAACTTGATTCTCTGCCGGCATTTGAAAAGGCTATACTCGTAGCTCAGACAACTCAGGATGTTCTTTTTTTTGAAGAGATTAAAAAATGGGTGGGGAGTAAATTTCCGGTTTATAAGATTTTTGATACAATTTGTGATTCAACTTCAAAGCGGCAGGTTGAAGTTAACTGTATGGCAAAATCTGTAGATGCGATAATAGTGGTTGGGGGCCGTAACAGCGGAAACACGAAAAGGCTTGCCGAGATTGCATATAGGTCTGGTAAACCTGCATATCATATTGAATCAGAAACGGAACTTGATATGAAGAGTCTGGCTTCAGCTAGATGTATAGGCATAACATCCGGTGCTTCCACGCCTAACTGGATCATCAAAAGGGTTTACAGGGCTCTCGAGGGGTTGTCGTTTAAAAAGGAGAAGATCTGGCGCAGGATTCTTTTTTCCATTCAGCGTTTGCTTCTTTTGACAAATATCTATGTGTCCCTTGGGGCAGGGTGTTTATGCTATGCCTGCGCCCAACTTCAGGGGATTGGGATATTTTTTCCGCATGTTTTTATATCTATATTGTATATTCAATCAATGCATATATTAAACAACCTGACGGGAAACAAGGCAGACCTTTACAATGATCCGGGCAGAGCATCTTTTTATAGCAAAAACAAACTGTTTCTTGCGATTTTGTCTTTGGTCGCCGGCGGTTCCGGACTGATTACAGCTTATACCATGGGATTGATGCCTTTTTTATTCCTTCTTGTAATGAGTATAATGGGGCTTTCTTATAATTTAAGGCTCATACCTGATTGTTTTACGGGTGTGAGGTACAGAAGAATAAGGGATCTCCCGGGTTCAAAAACCATTCTTATTGCTCTGGCATGGGGGATCGTTACATCCCTGTTTCCGTTTTTGTCTGTATCCGGGGGAATAGACGCGGGTTCAGTATTGGTATTTATATGGTCAACATCTATTGTATTTGCAAGGACCGCCTTTTTCGATATTCTTGACATGCAGGGAGACAGAATCGTGGGCAAGGAGACAATCCCAATTCTGTTGGGGGAAAAGGGTTCGTTGCGCCTTTTAAAGGGTATACTGATAATTATTATAGCTGTTTTAGTCCTGTCAAGCGCATTTCATATTCTCTCCAGCCTTGGCTTTATTCTTGCCGTAATCCCGATTTCCATGTTTTTAGTTTTTTCAGCTTATGAAAAAGGTTATATGCTGCCAGGCATCAGGCTTGAATTTCTGGTCGAAACCCACTTTATCCTTGCGGGAGCCATTACCTTTTTATGGTCAGTAGTTTGAGAAATTGAGGGATTGAAAAAAATGAACATTGAACGGATTAAAAGACGAACGTCGAACATCGAACATCGAACGTCTAACATCGAATTTTGAATAAGGAATTCTGCCAATTTTAATCCACAGATTACGCAAAACATTCAATATTCAATCGACAATATTCAATTGAAAGAGCAGAGCGATATCATTATTCGACGTTCGACGTTCAAAGTTCGATGTTGGACGTTTATCTTTCTTTCATATAACCGGTTCTGTGCCGGACAGGAGCCGTTTAATATTGTCTGTGTGGCGGAAAAAGATAAAGCTTGTGGTTATAAGGCCGCATGCTGTTAAGGGAATGGAATGGCTTGTCAGCCAGACAGCCACAGGCAGAACGGCCGCGCCTGAAAGGGATCCTGCAGACACACGTCTGGACAGAAACATAAACAGGACAAATGTTAAAATGGCGACAAGACATGCTATTGGTGAAATTATTATAAAGCAACCGGCCGCGGTTGCGACCCCTTTTCCACCCCCTTTAAATTTCATATAAACAGGATAAAGGTGGCCTGAAAAAGCGGAAAGGGCGACAATGGACAGATAGATTTCACCAATTAATTTATCAGCCCCTGCCATAACATATATAACAAGACATACCGGAAGAGCCCCCTTTAATAGATCGCCGGCAAGGGTGAAGGCTGCCGGCATTGTCCCTGCAACCCGCCGGACATTTGTGGCTCCTATATTTTTGCTTCCTTTTTGTCTTATATCTATAGAGGCAAATTTTTTAGTTAAAATAAGACCGCACGGGATGGATCCAAGTAAATATGCAAAAACAGAAAGTCCAAAAAGTATAAGAATTTCCAGGCACATATTTTTTATGATTAAACTTTTTAAGGTTTGATGAAGTGATAAAAAAGGAAAGTGCCGAGGGACAGAATTGAACTGCCGACACGCGGATTTTCAGTCCGCTGCTCTACCGACTGAGCTACCTCGGCTAAAAATAAAAGATCAAGAATCTTTAAAAAGCTTAATATTAAAGAAGCTGAGATTTTTGTCAAGAATTTTTTATTCCCATATCTCCAAAAAGATACTGAATTAAAACAGATGCTGCAATTGCAGCTGTTTCGGCTCTTAAAATACGGGGGCCAAGTGTGGTGGTAATAAACCCACAGGCCCTTGCTTTTTCAATTTCTTGTGATGTAAACCCGCCTTCCGGCCCAATCATGATAAATATATTATTAAAACGCCTGTCAGGTTGTGGCAATGCTAAATTAATCGGTTTTGACTCATTCTCCCAGAAAGCGATTTTCAGTATGCTCTGCATGCTGATATTTAATATATCTTCAAATGATACTGTCGGCCCGATTTCCATTATACGACCTCGATCGCACTGTTTGAGGGCTTCCTTTGAAATTTCTTTCCATCGGTTTGTGCGATCAATGAGCCGTTTATTATCCGGTCTGGGAATAGAACGCTTAGAGATAAAGGGCACCCATTTTGTTATCCCAAGTTCAGTAAGCGGTCTGACAAGGTTGTCCATTTTCCTTTGTTTTAAAAAAGCCTGGGCTACAATAATTTGAACAGGCGATTCGGTTGTTGATGGAAAAGTTCTGATTATCGACACATTAACGCTGCCTGCGGATAAAGATATGATCCTGGCTTCGTATTCATTGCCGGCGCCGTCAAAAAGAGTTATTATATCTCCTGGCTTTAGCCGCAGAACCTTTTTAATATGTTTTGCATCAGTGCCGCTGACAACAGATATAGGCCTGGTTGCCTCTGGTTGTTTGATAAAAAAGCGTCTCATAGTTTTACGCCTCGGAATTTCTATAACTTAGACTCGACTACTCGACCAATTTTATGTAACCTAAAATGAGCGATTAGCCATTAGCTTTTAGCTATTAGTCGAACTATATCAAGATGTTATTAAACAATAACATTTCACCCGATGGGTGATTAATAAATAATTATACAAATACATATTTCATAAGAGCTAACGGCTAATTGCTAACAGCTAATCGCTTAACTTAGTGTAAATGTTTTTTTAAAGAAAAGCAAATATCTTAAGGTGAAGTTTCATTTTTTTAATGACTTAACCTTGACATGTTATATGCTGTATGATAATTTAAAAAATAAAGATTTGTTAAATATTTCGCAATGATATACAGTAATTTTTTATTGCGAGGGGGGTAATATGAATTATGAAAATAGTCCTAATCAGGGCGTAGAAATGGCACAGCCGCTGGAAGATGAAGAGATTATAGAGCTTACGGATGAGGTTGTAGATGCCTCAGAAAACGGAATGGAACCAGGCGAATTTGAAGATACTGTTGAATTTTACGAGCTTGAAGATAAAAAAGAAGACAAACCGATAGCGAGACCAGCAGATGACAACCTTGCAACCAGTATCAGCGCTGATAATGTTCTTGATAAGGAAATAAGCGGTGATCAGAATATGGCTGATAGATTTGCTGATTTACCGGGAATGGATTTAGAGCCGGAAATCGAGGTATTAGAGGATGCACACGAAGAGGTTTCGTTGTCTCATGAGCGTCTTGAGGAGACTTTAGAGCGAGTTGTTGAAAAAATGTTTTCTGAAAAGATTGAGAAGATGCTTGCCGAAATGATTGAAACTGCGGTTTCAAGGGAAATAAAAAGTATAAAGGAAAAACTGCGAGACCTTTAAAAAGTTATCGTTATTGAAGCTCCCCGCCGCAAGTAGCGGGGAATGCGCTTGCTTTTGCGGTTCAACCACAGACCCACACCGACGAGCATTGACTTTTCCGTTTTAGGCGGATCTGTGCTTGCCTGTGTGGGTCTGTGGCTCTAAGAAATAATTTAATTAAGGAAGACTGGGATATGAGTTCTGATCTGCTCGACAAGGGGTATAAGCCAAATGATGTGGAAAAATACTGGTACGATTTTTGGGAAAAAGAGCAACTCTTTGCCGCTATTGAGGAAGACGGGCAAAAAAGCTATTCAATTGTAATTCCCCCGCCTAATGTTACAGGGGTTCTTCACATGGGGCATGCTCTAAATATTACCCTGCAGGACATTCTTTGCCGTTTCAGGAGAATACGGGGGGATAATGTTCTATGGATGCCTGGAACCGACCATGCAGGGATTGCAACACAGAATGTTGTTGAAAAAAAGCTTGCAAACGAGGGGCTTGATCGCCACAAGCTTGGCAGAAAGAAATTTATTGAGGCAGTATGGGAATGGCGCAGCGAGTACGGCAGCGCAATTATAAATCAGCTCAAGCGTCTTGGAGCTTCATGTGACTGGAAGCGTGAACGCTTTACAATGGATGAAGGATTGTCGCTGGCGGTACGCAAGGTTTTTGTGCAGCTTTACAATGAAGGCCTTATTTATAGAGGAAACTATATTACCAACTGGTGTCCGCGTTGCCAGACGGCGCTTGCTGAAATTGAAGTGGAGCATGATGATCACAACGGCCATCTTTATTATATCCTCTATCCTTTTGAAAAAGGATCGGTTGAAGAAGGACACGGCGGAATAGTTGTTGCGACCACCAGGCCTGAAACTATGTTAGGTGATACAGCGCTGGCCGTTAATCCTGATGATAAACGATATCAGGGTATTGAGTCTGACATGGTGATTCTTCCGCTTGTGAACAAGCCTATACCCATAATCAGGGACGGATATGTTGATATGGCATTCGGCACAGGCGGTCTCAAGGTTACTCCGGCTCATGATCCAAACGACTTTGAAATAGGAAAACGCCACAACCTTCCGATTATCAAAGTTATTGGTGATGATGGGTTAATGACGTCTGAGGCCGGTAAATTTGAAGGTCTTGACAGGTTTAAATGCAGAGATGCTGTAATAAAAGAGCTTAAAGAGACAGGGCTGTTGAAAAAAGTTGAGCCATATAATCACAGCGTTGGTCATTGTTACAGATGCAAGACCGTTGTTGAGCCTAATCTGTCTTTACAGTGGTTTGTAAAGACCGGGCCGCTTGCGGAAAAAGCAATAGAAGCAGTTAAAAAGGGGGATACAAAAATCATCCCTGAAATATGGACAAAAACTTATTTTGAGTGGATGAATAACATCAGGGACTGGTGTATATCACGGCAGATATGGTGGGGGCATCAGATTCCCGCATGGACATGCGAAGATTGCAGGGAGCTTATTGTTGCTCTTGATACTCCTGAATCCTGTCCAGCCTGCAAAGGAACAAAGCTTGTTCAGGAAACAGATGTGCTGGACACCTGGTTTAGTTCTGCGCTGTGGCCGTTTTCCACAATGGGATGGCCGGAAAAAACACCTTTGTTGAAAAAGTTTTATCCAACATCTGCTCTTGTTACCGGCTTTGATATACTTTTTTTCTGGATTGCCAGAATGATGATGATGGGTATCCATTTTATGGGTGATGTGCCGTTCAAAGATGTGTATGTGCATGCCCTTGTACGTGATGTTGAGGGCAAAAAGATGAGTAAGTCAAAGGGGAATGTTATTGATCCTCTGAGCGTGATCGATAAATATGGAACCGATGCATTCCGCTTTACTTTGGCGGCTTTTGCTGCACAGGGACGGGATATTAAGATGTCCGAAGACAGAGTTGAGGGATACCGTCATTTTATAAATAAGCTCTGGAATGCTGCACGGTTTGCTTTTATGCATATAACCGAAGAAAATTCAAAACCTTTCAGCCTTCAGTCTTCAGCCGGCAACCTTTCTCTTCCCGACAGGTGGATTTTGTCCAGGCTTAATTTTGTTACAGTAAATGTTGCCGAAGCTATTGACACCTATAGATTTAATGATGCGGCAGGCGCTCTTTACAGGTTTGTGTGGCATGAGTTCTGCGACTGGTATCTGGAGGCGATAAAGCCCTCATTATATGGAAAACAGGGGGAGGACAGACGTCAGGCAACGATGAATGTGCTCTGGTTTGTTTTGCATGACGCACTTATACTGCTTCATCCGTTCATACCCTTTGTAACCGAGGAGATCTGGCATAAACTTCCTGGAACGCGGGGTTCTATAATGAAAGCCTCATTTCCTTTAGACAGACCGGATGCCGCTAATTATCGACGCGATAATGATGCTGAATCAAAAATGGAACTTATCGCCGGAATAATAACAGGAATTAGAAATATCAGGGGCGAGATGAATATTGCCCCGTCATTACTGCTTGATGTTTCAGTTCAATCACAGGATGAAAAAACACAGGAAGCGCTTAATCAGCATAGAGACATTATAATAAATCTTTCCGGTTTAAAAACCCTTTTAGTCGAGTTGCCGGGTGAAAAGCCGAAGAGGGCGGCAACAGCGGTCGTCGAGACCGCCACTATTTATGTTTTACTTGAGGGTATGATTGATTTTGCCAAAGAAATCAATCGGCTTGAGAATGAGGTGAGCAAGTTGACAAATGAACTGACGGCTGTATCCGGGAAATTAAGCAATGAAAAGTTCATTAACAAAGCACCCGGGGATATAGTTGAAAAGGTTAAAGAAAAGCAGAGAATCCTTCTTGAAAAACAAGGGAAACTAAAGGCAAATATAGAGAAGATAAAAGAGGTTGCAAATTGAGATTTTTGAAAAAGGTTCAAAGGTTCAAGGTTCAGAGGTTCAAAGGTTGATGCCCTATGGCATTAACCCAATGGAACCAAATAATAGTAAAAAAAGCGCGAAGCGCTTAACCGTGAACCGTTGAACCGTTGAACCCCGAACCTTAAAAATTAACGAGGTCTGCATGTATTTAATACAAGGTTTGATTGAAACAGCTCTGAAAGAGGATATCGGGTCAGGTGATATTACTACGGATAATCTTGTCGCACATGATGCAGGAGGACATGGTGTAATTATTGCCAAGGAAAAGGCTGTAATTGCCGGGCTTGATATTGTTTACCGGGTTTTTGAACAGCTTGATCCGAAAATTATTTTCAGGCCCGAGTGCAAAGATGGCGATACTGTTATGGATGGCGGAATTATTCTAAAGGTTGAGGGAAAACTTCGAAGTCTTCTGGTCGGTGAACGAACCGCTTTAAATTTTTTGCAGCACCTTTCCGGAATTGCCACACATGTACGTTCATATGTGGATAGACTTGAAAATAAAAAGGTTCGCCTTGTTGATACACGTAAAACAACGCCGGGATTGCGAGTTTTAGAAAAATATGCTGTTCGTGTAGGCGGAGCCTGTAATCACAGAATGGGACTTTATGACGGTGTTTTGATTAAGGATAATCACATAGCCGCTTGCGGCGGTATAACAAAGGCTGTTAAGCACATCAGAAACAAAGTTTCTCATCTTATTAAAATAGAGGTCGAGGTTTCCAGTCTGGACGAAGTAAAGGAAGCTGTAACGGCCGGCGTCGATGTTATCATGTTGGACAACATGGACATAGGCAGGATAAAACAATCAATTAAACATATTAACGGAAGAGCTTTGGTCGAAGTTTCCGGTCGGATAACGATAGAAAGCCTTAATCGTCTGGCAGATATTGGTGTGGATATTATCTCTATTGGAGCCCTTACGCACTCGGCAAGAAGCGTGGACTTGAGTATGCGTATTGAGTAAGGGATTAAGGGATTCTATTGATTTTAATTCCTAAATTCGCAATTAAGCGAAGCGACCTTGTTTCTACCATTTTCTTTGGCAATATACATCGCTTTATCCGCTCTTTGAACAAAGCTTGAAATTCTTTCATCAGGGCGATATTCTGTGATACCTATACTTATAGTTACTTTAACTATATTGCCGGATATCGGCATAAATTTTTCATTTCCCATTAAATCTTTTATTCTTGTTGCGACAATAAGCGCTTCTTCGCATTTTGTTTCCGGAAGGATAACAGTAAATTCTTCTCCGCCATATCTATAAGCGGAGTCCATCATTCTAAGACAAGATTTGATTATCTGACCGAGTCTAATCAGAACCTTGTCACCTTGAAGGTGCCCGTAAGCATCATTGTATTTTTTAAAATAATCAATATCTAAAAATAAAAGTGAAAGTGGATGCTTGTAACGCCCGCGCCTGTAGACTTCTGAGTCCAATTGTTTGTAAAAGTGCCTTGAATTATAAAGTTGTGTCAGTTCGTCGGTTATTGCAAGCTCTTCAAGCTTTTTCAGCATTATTTTGCGTTCTTTTCTGAGCTGTCTTTCTTTAAATACTCTTTTTAGCCTCAGCAGCAGCTCCTCAAGGCGCATTGGTTTAAAGACAATATCGCTTGCGCCTTTGGTGATTACCTCTTCATAAGAGTATTTATCGCCATAACCGGTCATCATGATGACATCTGTATCATAGGTTTCATTTATTAACTCTGTAAGTTTGAAACCGTCTATTCCCTGCATTATTATATCGGTTATTACAATGGAAATATCAGTTGTTTTCAATAATTCAAGAGCTTCCTCGCCGCTGGAAGCAGTGAAAACATTGAACCCTGACAACCCTATGAAATCATGTATAGCTTCTCTAATAGTTGTGTCGTCGTCTACTATTAATATATTTGTATTCATTTTTAATTAACCGCCATGATGATTTAACAGCAATAATTAGCATCCAGGTTGACATTATTAAGAAAAATCTGATAGAAATGTTATCTTTTTAAATTTGACTTTTTAAGAGTTGATCAATTTTGACAAGCTCGTAAAAAGTCGGATTCATCGAATGTGTCATTCCCGCCTGCCAACGCCTGAGACAGCATTCAGCTTATATGCCAGCATCTTTGGCAATGGCGGGCAGGTCGACCGCAGGGAGAAATCTCATCTTTTCAATAGGTTGCAGTAAGATTTCTCCTGTCGTCGAAACAAGGATTTCTCGTTTCACTCGAAATGACAGGCTAAAGGGACTTTTTACGAGCTTGTCAAAGATGACGGTTTAATAAAAAAACAAAAAGGCCATGATGAAATGAGAGATTACTATAACACTTCAGTATGATCTGGCAATAAGAAAAGCCAATTTTGTCAATAGCTAATTTAAATGAGGATGATCTCATCTTTTGCAAACAACAGCAACCTTGCAGCGTGTGAACTATTGCGATTTTTCTGTTGACCACGCCTGTTGTTTTTTCTTATTCTTAAATTTACGAAAAAACCGAACAGTCAATTTATATGTCTTTCTGCCTTAACTCATAAACAATTGAATGTTTGTTTTTTTCATTTTATGTTGGAATAATTTGAGGAGCGGAGCGACATCATTATTCGACGTTCGATGTTCAATGTTCGATGTTGAACGTTAATCTTTTTCATATATCATGAACTCTAAAATAAAAAATATTGCTGGAATGAGAAAAGATGCTGAAAAAATCTTTTATTCAGGGCTGCGTGCTGTTAATCCCGGCCTTGCTGTAAAAAGATATTGCAAACTTGAAAACAACCATCTTTTTGTCGCTGATTTGAGTTACGATCTTTCTGAATATAAAAATATCTTTGTAATCGGAGCTGGAAAAGCAACAGCCCCCATGGCCGCAGAAATAGAAAACATTCTTGGAAGCAGGGTTACAAAAGGCATCATCAACGTCAAATACGGGCATACAAGCAAACTTGCTCGAATCAAACTGATAGAGTCAGGGCACCCGGTTCCGGATAAAAACGGGCGACAGGGCGCCGAAGCTATTATCGATCTTGCAAACAATGCGGGTGAAGATGATCTGGTTTTATGCCTTATTTCAGGCGGTGGTTCCGCACTGCTTCCCCTCCCCTGCCCTGGCATCACATTAAAAGACAAACAGGATACGATAAAAATACTTCTTTCCTGCGGAGCGGCTATACACGAAATTAATGCGTTAAGAAAGCATGTTTCCATGATAAAAGGAGGAAGACTGGCTCAAGCCGCCCACCCTGCATCGCTCGTATCACTGATACTTTCAGACGTTGTCGGTGATAATCCGGATGTTATCGCATCAGGGCCCACTGTACCGGATTCAAGCAGTTTCGACGATTGCATGAAAATTATTGACAGATACAATATCCGAGAAAAATTGCCAAAACCTGTTGTAAAACATATAAAGGAAGGGATTTCGGGCATGGTCCCGGAAACACCTAAGGCAGGCGATCCTGTCTTTGAAAAAGCACAGAATATAATTATAGGCAGTAATATTGAAGCCATATCAGCGGCAAAGAAAAAATCCAAAAGCCTTGGTTATAACACTATTGTTCTTTCCTCCATGATCCAGGGCGACACAACCCATGTGGCGCATGTTCACAGCGCCATAGCCGGAGAAATAATTAAAACAGGCAATCCAATTCCCTCGCCTGCGTGCATCCTTTCCGGCGGAGAAACTACTGTAATTGTCAGTGGGAAAGGGATTGGGGGAAGAAATCAGGAGTTTGCGCTGGCCGCAGCAATAGATATTGCCGGCGCAAAAAATATTGTCGTTCTAAGCGGAGGCACAGACGGCACAGACGGACCCACAGATGCCGCAGGAGCAATAGCTGATACAAATACTTTATCAAGAGCCATGGCCATGGGGCTTAATCCCGGCTATTTTCTGGCAAACAACGACTCTTATCATTTTTTTCAAAAACTTGGCGATCTGCTGATAACCGGCCCGACAAACACAAATGTTATGGATTTGAGGATAGTGCTCGTGGCTATTTCAACTGAAAACGGACCGGAACTCTAACCCACATATCAAGCTTTTTATCCCCTTTCATTCCAGGTTCAAAAAGCCACACCTTTACTGATTCTATTGCTTTTCTGTCTAAAATTGAATAGCCGCTGGAAGTAAATAACCGAAGATCGCCTACCCTTCCATTTCGGTCAACCAGAACATCGAGAACCACGGTGCCCTGATAACCTCTTTTTCTTGCTATCCTGGGATATTTTGGAAGCGGATTTATTCTGTATAACGGAATCGCCTTTCTATCTGCTTTTTGATATGTTGAATCAAAATCCTGATAAATAATCTCTTCTGGGGCTTCAGATTCTTCAAAGATTACCTTCTCCGGTTCAACAGGAACCCTGACCATTTTTTTGGATATCAGCGGCTTTTTCTGCGATTCCGGATTTAAAACACTTTTAGCAGGAGACTTTTTTACATCTGATTTCGGCTGTATCACCTGTGGCTGCAGATATGCCAGTGTCATGGTAATAGCCCTGGTCTCCGGCCTGTATACATGCTTCTTCTTAAGACAATCAAACTCCATTCCAAAAAGCAAACCGTGTATCCCAATTGCCAGCACACCAGCAAATATTATTGGTCTCACAGCTATTGGTCCGCCTCCGCCTGCAGAGAAATCCTATTTATGCCTGCCGTTCTGATACAATCCATGACCTTGAAAAGTTTCTGGTATGACAGGTTCCGGTCAGCGAAAAGAAGGACTCCGGCAGCAGCATTCCCTTTGACCGCTCTCTTTAACGCTTCTGTCAAATTATCCAGGCCAATCGCTTTTTTATCAACAAAAACCGTTCCATCAGCTTTAACCGTCACAGACAAAACCGTTGTTTTATCGATCTTTGCGGTGGAAGATGAAGGAAGAATAACCGGCAAACCGCGATGCACGGCCATAGATAACATTGCATATATGAAAAACACCAGAACCAGAAAAACAATATCAATAAGGGGAAGCATTTCAATGCGAGCCTTTCTGTTTGTTTGAAGGCCGAGTTTCATCATGTATCTCCCTTTTGTGCGGCTGAACTCTGCACCAGTTTTTCATATACTATCTCCAGGCTGGTGGCGTATTTTTCTATTGAAAGAACGGCATTTTCAACCCGGGAATTAAAGTAATTGTATGGAAAAACCGAAAGGATAGCAATGCCAAGCCCTGCTGCTGTTGTAATCAAAGCCTGAGCTATTCCCGCTGTAACAGCACCAGGATGTTCAATGCTGGTTGTCCCCAATACGTCAAAGGCTGTAATAATTCCGAGCACCGTGCCGAAAATACCCAGCAAAGGAGCCACGGTAATCATAGTATCCATCACCCCCATATATCTGCGCATCAGCTTGATCTCTTCGGCGCCGGCCGATTCCATAGCTTTGGTCATGGAAAATTCACGATGCAGAATACCTGTTATTAGAATCCTTATAATATAGTCTTTTGATCCAGTTGTCTTTTCTCTAACCGCCTCCCAATCCCCTGTTCTACAAAGTTCAAGGACTTCATCCACAAGAGGCTGGTCGCGGCTCATGTTCACTCTAACCCAGAAAATTATCTTTTCTATGATAACGGTCATCACAATGACTGAACAGGCTAAAAGCGGATACATTACCGGCCCGCCGCTAATAAATATTTCCAGCATTATTCCTCCAATCAATAAAATCCAGTGTTTAGGGTTCAGGTTATGCTTGCCGGTATCATTGTAGTTCACATTCCGATATATCAAGAAAGCAATGCTGATCCCGGGTAATTTTTTCAGATTTCAAGATGTTGATCCTTTTCTTGAATGTGGGGCCAGATACCACAAAGGTAAGGTGTCCTTCAATCCTGACTCTTTACTGACTCTTTCCTCCCATTCCCTGTGCTCTTCAAGATCGATATCCCCAAATTAGACCGTCTTCAGCAACTTCACCTCTTATTTCTCAATCCCATCCCTTGCCTGCACACCCTTATGATAGTAGTGCTTGATCTCCTTCATCTCCGTTACCAGATCAGCCTCTTTGATAATCCGAGGGTCTGCCATCCTGCCGGTAATAACCAGTTCGACATCTTCCGGCCTTGCATGGATAAAGTCCAGTAGATCCTCTACGGAAAAGAGATTATAATAAGTGGCGATATTGGCCTCATCAAGAATAATCATCTGATACTTGCCGGAGTACATGATTTCTTTGGCCTCTTTGAGCCCTTCCTGCGCGGCTTGAATATCTTCCTTATCCGGGTCTTTGTTAATAAAACAGTCCCTGCCGTATTGTTTTAATGTAATAAACTCTGACAGCTTTGCCAGGCTATTGAGCTCACTGTACTTCATCCCCTTGACAAACTGGGCGACATATACTTTTAAGCCGGCACCGGCGGCACGTAGAGCAAGCCCGAAAGCAGCAGTTGTTTTGCCTTTACCATTGCCTGTGTAAACCTGGATGTATCCCTTCATCACTTCCTCCAAACAATTTCTTTTTTTCATCAGTGGAGAAAAATTGAACTTTTCCTCCACTGATAATTATAGGAACTAAAACACAAAGGAAATGCCACCCTTTCCGGTAATCCCTGGTTGCGGGTAATAACCACCCCACGATATAACCGAATGCTTTTCGTCTATAAGATTTTCGACACCCAAAAATGCAGATATTTTAAAATTACCAAATTCGGGTCTATAGAACAGAAAAAGATCATACAGTGTATAATCTTTCATTTGTTCAGAAGTGTTTGCTTTATCGCCGCCTTGATAACATTTCCCTACATATCGCATCTCGGGACGTAACGTAAAGGCATAAGGAAGGTGTATCTCCAGACCTGCATTGGCCATTTCCTTTGGGACTAAGAACATTTTCTTGCCGTTGTATTGTCCGCTCGTGAATTCTGCGTCATGATAGGTAAAATTACCATAGAATTTGCCCAGTTTCTCTAATTTATATGAAATGGAAAACTCAGCTCCTTCATGCCTTGTCTTGTCTAGATTTTCGTTCCGCGATGTTGAGTTATTGTATACAATCTCATCTTCCATGTTGATTCTAAAAAAAGTTAACCCAATCTTCATGTTCTCAATAGGATTAAACTGAGTACCTACTTCAGTACTTTCCCCTTTTTCTTTCTCAAGATCAGTTAAAAACTGGTCTGATCCATACCCGGAATAAGCCGCCTGCTCGTCAAGAAACGGGTATCGATATACCGTAGCATATTTTGCAAACACATTTGAATTTTTTCCGATTAGATAAACCAGGCTTGCTTCATAAGCTTCCCCTTTATGAATTTTCTTGTCATCAAAAACTGTTGAACCATCCAACATTTTTGTTTCTTTGCCTTTTATTTTTGTTCTTTCACCCCGGCATCCTATATTCAACATCAGTTCATCGAAAATATTAAATTCATCACGAATATAGTATCCCATACTTTCCTTAGCTAATTCAGCCTCATGAGTTTTATTTTGTTTTTCCTTATCACTGAATTTATCTTTATCCAGTGTCTCATAATAATAATCAAATCCTAAAATCATTTTATTTTTGTGACCGAAAAATTCTTCTTTATAAATATATCTTGGGGTTACACCATAGGTGTTAATGTCTGTAACAGAATATGTACCCCACGATTCCATATCAGCCGTAATATCTTTCTTGCCATACATAAAGTTAATGTTGAAATTTCCAAAATCTCCAAGAAAAGATTCCATTTTTAAATTAGCATTGACATATTCATTTGATCCATCATCATTTAAGTTGCCGACCTGCTTTGGATTTTCTTCTTTTTGTGCTTTTGTAAGTGAACCCGGCAAATCAAAATCTGTTCGATTAAATGAAGCTCCAAAAGAAACATTAAAATAATCGCTTGCATCATAACCCAGATTTAACCCAGCTCCCTTTGATGCAAACTTTGACCTCTCTCTATAGCCAAATGTTTTCTGATTTTCACCTGTCAGGGCATACGAAAGCCTGTCGTAAGAGCCGGTTATTCCGACTCTCTCATCATGCAGACCATAACTTCCGGCTATAACCGAAACATTCACATCAGGTTTCCCTTCACCTCTTTTTGTGATGATATTAATCACACCAGCAACAGCAGAGTCACCATACAGAACACTGCTCGCGCCTCTGACAACTTCTATTTTTTCAATGTTACTAACAGGTATTTGAAGCCAGTTTACACCTGCCATGTCAGGTCTGTTCAGCCTTCTGCCATCCAGCATGATCAGGGTTTTGCCGAATGGATTATCTCCTCCAAAACCACGCATGTCTATATATGCCTGTGAAGGGTTACCACTCCAACTCACAAAATTAATACTTCCTAAGTTTTCCAAAACTTCTACAATACTTGCAGCTCCGGATTCCTCAATATCTTTCGCCGTAATAACACTTACATTCGCCGGAATCTTGCGAATCTCTTCTTTATCCCTGGTTGCGGTAACCACCACCTCTTCCATTGTTACAACAGCCCCCTCTTCCTGCGCAAAAATCGGTACAGGTAAGGCAAAAAACATAAATACTAATAATACTGCCGCACAACTTGACAACTTCTTCATTTTCTTATTTCTCCTTTTCCCTCGGTTAGAGTTGTTGTTTAATCCGTCAGATAAGTCTCCTGGCTTGCGGCAATTCCTACTCTCCACGCCTTCCCAATTTCCATTTTGGAAATCAGTGGCATTTAAGTGGGTTTTGTTCCGCCTACAGTTGCGGGGCAGCGCCGGCATCTGACCGGCTTCCTTGATCTGACAGATTGCAAAAAAAATCCCCAAACCGATATTAAATCGATCCGGGGATGTCCCTTTTTTATCCTCCGAACTTCCGGCATATTTCAGTCCACGAAAGCTATGCCTTTGAAGACATTTAAAAAGCCAACTAATAAAAGCCTTTTAAAAGTCTTTCCGTCTGCTTAGGCAGGTCTTCTGACTCTCCCGCCTTTTTAACAGCCTTCCCATTCCTGTCTTGCGAAACAGTGGCGTGTGTTGCTAAAAAGGTTCCCTCTCTAATAAAAAAGGGCGAGATTACAGCGGCGGGCCCGTCCCTGATTTACACAGGGTTCCCTATTAAGCTCAATATGAGCGCCTAAACTATATTTGTAATCGTTCACGGTTGTCGGTTCACAGTTCACAGTTTTTTCAATGAACTATGCAACGATTGAAGCATTTTGGATATTGATTTCAACCGTGAACCGATAACTGTAAACCGTAAACAGTTACCTATATCTTCTAAACTATTTATATTATGGAATCAAGATTTTTTATGTCTTAACAGAATTACTCGGGTTTCGCGCCCTTAATTTCTATCAATGTCAAGTCGGTAAAGGGCTGAATTCAATTTTCAAACGGGCCGCTGTTCGAGAACTTCTGTGGTACCAGCGTAATGCGTGGGAATTTACCGATCGGGCTCTCATCCACCAGCAGCGTACAGCCGTAAGCTTCCTCCAGCGCCTGAAAAGTAAGCACCTCATCCGGCCGTCCCATACTTACGATTTTCCCCTTGTTGATCAGGAGCAAACGGTCGCCATACATAGCCGCAAGATTCACGTCATGCGACACCATGATAACTGTAACACTCTTTTCTTTCTTCAACCTTTCCATCAAATCCATCACCCTGACCTGATGAGCAAGGTCAAGAGATGCTGTCGGTTCATCCAGAAGTATGATCTCAGAATCCTGGCAGATTGCTCTTGCGATAAAAACTCGCTGCCTCTCCCCTCCGCTCAACTGATCAAGCCTGCGACGAGCCAGATGCTCCACTCCTGTAAAAGCCATAGCATGCTCTGCAATTTTTATATCCTTCTCTCTCTCCAGTCCTAGTAAACCAAGATATGGTGAACGGCCCATAAGCACCAGTTCACTTACTGTAAAAGGAAAATCTACCTGAACCATTTGCGGGACAAAAGCAATAGTTTTTGCCAAAACCTTTCGGGTATAGGACCGTATGGATTGGCCCAGGATCTCCAATTGAGCTCTTTGAGGTTTTATAATTCCCGAGATAGTCTTCAGCAGGGTGGTCTTTCCTGAACCATTGGGCCCGATTATGATGAAAAAATCACCCTTTTGGATAGAAAAGGAAATATCTTTCAAAACAGGGCCGTTCCCGTAAGAATAACTCAGGTTTTTTATATCGATCGCTGTACTCATAGTTTGTCGCTGGTTGCTGGTTTATTTTGGAGCAAGGCATCCGTGATGCCGTCCGTGTTACGCAAACATGGTTTGCTTGATCCATAGTTGTTGCTTGTTACTTGTTACTTGTTGCTTTGAGCTTTCAGCTTTCAGCTTTTAGCTTTCAGATTTCAGATTTTTTTGCTTTCAGGCTTTCAGCTCATCCCTACTTGCGCAGATCGGATCTTTTCAGCAGAAAGATAAAAAGAGGCGCTCCGATCATAGCGGTAATTACACCGGCAGGCATTTCGCCCTGTTCAGGGAGGACTCTTGCCAGTAAATCACAAAAAACCATGTAAGCTCCTCCACCCAGCATACATGCAGGAACAAGCACCCTGTGATCCGGGCCAAAAAGAAGCCGCAACAGATGCGGAATAACCAGCCCAACAAAACCGATGAGGCCGCAATGACAAACCGTGGCGCTCACCATAAACGAAGTGGCAACAAGAAGGGTCACGGTCACAAATTTTATGTTTACACCCATTGTCTGAGCCATTTCTTTTCCCAAAAGAAGCAGATTCATGGAGTTGGAAAGGCAGAAAATCAGAACAAAACATGGAAGGATACTCGCAGCTAATATCCCGACCTGACTGATATCAGCCGTAGAAAGATCACCCATGAGCCAGAACATAATATTATGAAGTCTGGAGTCGTAAGTCATGGAAACAAGAAACATGATGATTGCAGAACAGAAAGCATTGATCATCACACCGGATAAAAGCAAAGAATCTTTTTTCAGAATCGTCCGGCCTGAAGAGATGAGAAAAATCAAAAGAAGCGTGGCCATGCTTCCTGCAAAAGCCGTAAAGCTCACACCTGGAAAACGGGATAATCCCATTAGTATGCCGATTATAGCTCCTACTGCAGATCCTCCTGAAATACCAAGGATATAAGGTTCTGCCAGAGGATTTCGAAGCAGAGCCTGAAAAACAAGTCCTCCGAGAGAAAGAGTCGCTCCGATTAGAGCAGCTAAAACTACGCGTGGAAAGCGGATGCGCCAGATAATAGTAGTCAGCATGGAATCTGCCTCTCTTGCTCCTGACAGGGATTGCCAGACAGCCTTCACTCCGTTTTCTGATGACCCTAAGGAAAGCCCCAAAAACATGGCTCCAAGAAGCAGAAGCAGTAAAAGAAATGAAACAGTAAAAAGACGTTTCAAAAGAAATGGTGTTTTCGGATTCATTGTTCTTCCTCAAAGAGTTCAGGATGAATCAATCGCACCAGAAGTTCAAGGGCATCAATTAGTCGTGGGGTGGGGCGATCAAAAAGATCGGAATCGACAAGGAAAATAGACTTGTTTTTAACAGCAGGCAAATCAGGCCAACGGCTCCACTCCGCCTTGACACGTTCAAATGCCCTGTCTTTTGCCATAGAAGTAATTATAAAGACATCAGGAGAAAGAGCAAGAACCTGCTCACGGCTAAACCGTGGATAAGAGACGGGGCCTTCTGCAAGGTTTTTTCCTCCAGCAAGCAGAATAAGTTCATGGATAAACGTATGGGTGCCGGCGGAAACAATCGGGGATGTTCCAATCTGATAAAAAACTTTTGGCCTGTGAACGGCTTTTGCAATTAGAGACTTCACCCGATCAATCCTGGAATGCATATCCCAAACCAGATCTTTTGCTCTTTCATCGGCACGCAGAAGATTGCCGATTTCAATGATCGTCTCAATCACTGCATTCAGATCTCTGGGATCAACCACGTAAACCGGTATCTTCAGAGACTCAAGCCTCTTAACCACTTCCCTGGGATTTCCGTCTTTGGTGGCAATACAAAGGTCCGGCCTTAAAGCTACAATTCTCTCCAGATCAAGACGAATATATGAGCCCACCTTCGGCAGCTTAGTCGCTTCGGAAGGAAAATCACTATACATAGTCACACCTTTCAAGCGATCTTCCTGCCCAAGAGCAAAGATAATCCCAGTGATGCTCGGCGCCAGCGAAACAACCCGTTGCGGGTCATCCGGAGCTGCAACCTGTCGTCCTGACTGATCAGTCACATCTCTGGCTGCCGATTGCCCCCTCGTCAGGAATAAAAGCGCAATAACAACCAGCAAAATGATAATTGAACATCTCTGTTTCATCTAATAATCCAAGATATTGGCTAAAGAGAAAATTCTCCGGCATCCGTTCATGCTTTGAAACCTTTGCATAACCTCCACTTTTGCCCAATTTTTAGTAGAGTTCTGGGTTTTAATCCCCTAATCCCTCAATCCGCGCGTAGCGTTGTTTTATTTTTTCAAACTCTCCGCACGTCATCTTTTTTTCAGGACATTTCCCCAAACGCACACACTTCGGACCCGCCCCATTAAAGACGCTTGGACATGCCTCACGCGCAAGCATCAGCATCTGGTCTGCTACGCCGCGGATTTCCCACTGGGCGCGCAGGCAGAGCCTTTCTTCAAAAAAATGCAGGAGTACCCTGGCGTTCATGGTCATCAGGATTTTGGTCTCACAGGCATTTGGAAGCACATAGCGCGCATCCTCATTGCTCGATTCTCCACTGCTTCCCAAGGCCTCGTTGAGTCTGGCATAACGTCCAGCCAGGTATTCCATAGTCTCCTCAAAGTACCTTTCCGCATCTACCTCTGCGCCATTATCTCTAATCTTCTTTCCTTTAAACTGCGGCGGCATGACATAATCAAAACCACCATGTGTTACGTATCGCTGGCTCCGCTGAGAATAGCTGGCCAGCCTGTGCCGGACAAGCTGGTGGGTCATTGCCCGTGATACGCCCTCGATATAAAATGTAAAAACAGCATGCTCAATCGGACTCATATGCCCCATATTACGCAACATTCCAACAAACTTCTCTGCCTGGCCAGGATCCTGGTCAAAAATCGTTTCCGTGTCTTTTGCATAACAAAGCCTGGCAGCAGAAGCGATCAGCTCGCCGGGAGCGCCGGTATAACGGATCAATTGCACTCTTGCTTTGGTTTTTTTCATACAATCACAATTCCTTATTTTGCAACCCTTTTTAACTTTTCGACAAGAATCATATTCTGTTCATGTTTTTTGACAGCTACACGAAAATAACGGTCTCCCATGCCCTGAAATGTGCTGCAATCCCTTATCAGCACCCCGTTTTTTGCCAGGCTGTCTCTAAGCTCCCTGGAATTTAAGCTGATTCTGTTATCCATGAACACGAGAAGAAAGTTCGCCACACTTTTATAGGTCTTAAGGCCTGGGATCTCACTTAGTGCCGCCATTAAAAACTCTCTTTCATCTGTTACATATTGCCTTGTATCCATGATATAGTCCCTGTCTGAAAGAGCAGCAGCAGCAGCTTTTTGTCCAAGAGAATTAACCGCCCACGGTGGTCTGGTTTCCCTGATTTTTGCAATACATGGCATGGAACCAATCACATAGCCTATCCGCAGGCCTGGGATAGCAAAAAATTTCGTCATCGATCTTAAAACTATCAGATTGGAAAACCTTAAAACCTCTTTTTTTACAGACCCCTGCTCTGCAAAATCTATAAAAGCCTCATCAATTACGAATAATGTTTCCGCTTCCTGCGCACAAGCTATAATGCTGCAAAGATTTTCCTTTGACATAAGAACACCGGTAGGGTTTGCGGGATTGCAAAAATAGACGATATCAAAACCATCTCTTAATCGTTTACAAAGCCGGGCAATATCAACGGAAAAATCTTCTTTTTCATCTGTCTGGAAGTATGAAACTTTTGTGCCGACCATCTTAAGGCCCTTTTCGTATTCACTGAAGGCAGGTGTAACAATAAGGGCTTTTTCAGGTTTGAACAGGATCGGTATCCAGTATATAAATTCGGTAGAACCGTTCCCCGCAAGGATATAATCACGACTAATGCCATGGTATTCCGATAACCCTGAAACAAGATCAAACGAATCAATATCAGGATAGTTCAATATGAAATCAAATTCTTTAATTATCGTTTCTTTTAACCTTGGCGGATAGTCAAGCGGATTGATACTTGCGCTGAAGTCGATGATTTTATCTTCATCGATTCCGTATCTTCGGGAAATCTCACAGATGTTTCCGCCATGATCTCTTTTCATCATTGAACCATCCATAGAACGGCCATACAAACAAAGGTCATCAAAAGAGATGAGAAAAACATGATAATCCATGCTTTTTTTACATCATCTCTGTCTATTTCTTTTATCTTCTCGCCAATCGTGGGCTTGTTGGTAACTTCTCCAAAATATTGAATCTTGCCGCCAAGCTGTATGGCAAGGGCACCGGCTGCCGCGGCCTCCGGTATGCCGCTGTTGGGGCTTGAGTGGTTTTGGCCGTCTCTTTGCATAATTTTCCAGGAATCCCTCCAGTTTAATCTCAGAATGAAAGCGACTATTATGATAATGAGTCCCGTCAGTCTCGACGGTATCCAGTTCCATATATCGTCCATCTTTGCGGAAAACCAACCGATATCTCCGTATCGTTCGTTTTTGTATCCAACCATTGAGTCGAGGGTGTTGACCGCCTTGTATGCCATGGCCAGGGGTACTCCTCCGATGGCAAGGTAGAACATGGGAGCAATAATGCCGTCGGACAGGTTTTCCGATACCGTTTCAATAACGGCGCGCAGGATTTCCTCCTCGCTCAGGTTTCTCGTATCCCTTCCCACAATCATGGAAAGGTTTTTTCGTGCTTCTACAATATTTCCGTTGTTCAATGCATCGATCACAACTCTGCTTTCATCAAAGAGGGATCTTGTCGCCAGTGTCATGGAGGCGAGCAGGATTGTTATAATAGCGCCGAACCAGGGGTTGATAAAGTAACATCCTTTCACTATCCCCCAGGCTATGAAATAAACCGGGATAACGACGGCGAACCACAGAATAATCCCACTTTTCTTTTCATTGAGAAAGGAACAGCGACGAAATTTATCCTCCAAAAACCTTACGAATTTCCCGATGATGACCACGGGGTGTGAAAACCAGCGTGGATCGCCGATTATTATGTCCGTTATATAAGCTCCCAGGAAAATTGTCGGTGTCATTATTTATATTTCTCTAAATAGCCCCGGGGGGTTATCATAAAGTCACCAGACTGAAAGGTGGTGCTGTTTCCCACAATGATAATAGTCTGCATGTCCACATCATGACTGTCCATATTAGAAAGGGTAGAAATGTTTACCTTTTGACCCTCGCGCATAGCGGAAAAAACGATCCCTGCGGGCGTTTCCGGTTTTCTATATTTCAAGATGATCTCTTTTGCCGAGGAGAGCTGCCAGTTTCTTTTTTTGCTTTTGGGATTGTAAAGGATGATGACAAAATCACCCTGCGCCGCCTTTTCGATACGGTTTTGAATCACTTCCCAGGGGGTAAGAAGATCACTCAGGCTAACTGAAGCAAAATCATGCATCAGAGGCGCCCCCAACAGGGAAGCAGCCGCCGTAAATGCAGGAATCCCGGCAATAATCTCCAGGAGAACATCGGAGTTCCCCTCTTTTTTATCTTTCAGCCACGCTATATCGATATTTCGTTGAGCGGCCATTTCCAGAACCAGACCGGCCATGCCATATACCCCTGAATCCCCGCCAGAGACAAGGGCTACCTTTTGACCCGCCATGGCTTCATCCAGTGCCCGATTGACCCTTTTTATCTCGTCTCGCATCCCGGTAGAAATAATCTTTTTACCTTCTAAAAGTTCGCCAATCAATTCGATATATGTCCTGTATCCAATCACTATCTGAGCTCTCTGAAGAGCTTCTCTGGCCTTTGGGGACACATGTTCCAGGTCACCCGGTCCGGTTCCTACAATGTAGAGCTCACCCGGGCCACGGCCACGGTCATGTTTTTTAATATCTGCTTGGGAATCAGTAGCCGTTCGGCCGCCGCCGAAAGAAGAACTGCCGCTTCGCATACACCCTCCGTACCTGTATATTTTTTGACCATCTGAGATGGATTCTCGAGACCCTTTATAGAACTTAACTCTTTTGATGAAAAATAATGTATGGGAATATTCAATGTTTCTCCCAGCTTTATGAGGCCTTCTTCATCTTTTTTTAATTCTATCGTAGCCAGATTGCGAAGGCTCTTCATTGAAAGTTTAAATTTTTCGAAGACAGTTTCAAGACCGTCTTTGAGTTCCTGAAAATCCGTTCCCCGGTTGCACCCGATTCCTGCGACGAGAGAAGCAGGTCTCATAACGAGAAACCCTGCACGCGGAGTTGCGAGTTGATCACCAACATAAACGGCTGGATCTTTTTCAATGTTTCCCCGAATTGGCAGAACATCCTCAAAAATCTCAATAAATGGAATGTTCTCATAAAAAGGGCTTATAACCTTCATGGGATCGATCAGATAAATTTTCTTGTTTTCCAGCAATGCTAAATTCAGTACCTTGATAGAATCCGGATTTTCTATACAGAGATCTTTCTCAACTGCCGCGGTATCGAATGCCTTGACTCCGTGGACATCGGTGGCCGTGGTAATTACAGGCGTTGCCCCAAGAATTTTAGCGACTTTTTGAGCTAAGTCATTGGCGCCTCCAAGATGACCGGATAGGAGGCTTATTACATACTGTGCTTTTTCATCGATGACCACAACCGCGGGATCGTGTATTTTGTCCTGCAGCAGGGGTGCGATGACCCGTACCACGATCCCTGTGGCCATGATAAATATATGCCCTTCGTAATCGTGAAAAACTTTATGAACACGGGCCTGGAAATGCTGAAAACCTTTAAAAGGGGAATCTCCGTTGATCCGGCGCTCCGGGCCATATCCATCAGCGTCTTTTAGTGAATCAACGATAACGAAGGCCTTTTTCAGGCCCTCTGTGGTCAGTGCCCACACGGCAAATCTGGCTCGGTTCCTTGTTGGTTGCTTCATGTAAGTTTCTTTACACGGACAAACAAGTTTGTCCATGCCACCGCCCCCAGCAATGAGGAAAAGTTTTTTTCATGGCTTTCTATATTTATGGGAAAAGTTTCTGTCATATAGCTTCGATTTCTTCTTAAGATCCTTCACACTTGCGTCGAGAAATTTTCCCACAATGATGATGGCATGATCTTTGATGTTTTCTTTTCCGATCCGGTCGGCCATATCGCCTATACTGGTACGGATAATCTTTTCCTCCGGCTGGCTTACCCGATAAGCTACAACGGCGGGAGCCGTCTTTCCGTAGCATTTTCCCAGAATGGAACATACTTCCTCAACCTTCGAGACACTAAGATAGATGGCCATAGAAGTCTTATGGGAGGCAAGCTTCTCCAGGGATTCATCTTCAGGAACCGGTGTCCTGCCGGCCACACGCGTGAAAATGAGAGACTGTGATATCTCGGGAATCGTGAACTCCTGCCCCATGGCAGCTGCGGCAGCAAAGGCCGCCGTTACACCCGGAATGATTTTGAAAGGTATTCTTTCCCTTTCCAGTTCGGCAATCTGTTCCTGAATGGCGCCATACAGACCGGGATCTCCGGTATGAAGACGAACAACCTTTTTCCCTTTCCCGTGTGCATCAACCATTTCAAAGACAATCGTCTCCAGGTCCAGGCCGGCGCTGTTTATCTTTCTGGTCTCTGGACGTGCCCAAGCCAAAACCTTTTCAGGAACCAGCGATCCGGCATAAATAATCAAATCGGCTTCTTGAAGCGCTTTCATGCCTTTTACTGTGATGAGTTCAGGATCACCAGGACCCGCTCCCACAAATAAGACGGGGTTCTTCTGTTTTCCCTCCATTTTCACACCTTTGTTCCTGTTATGATCCAGACAGGGTTCAGCGCCTCCAGTCTTTCTCCCCACGGCATTTCTTTCCCCCTGCTGACCTGAAGTTGAACTACATCCGTTCGTAACCCCATTTCTGTAAATGTAGAACGAACACGCTCAATATTGTCAAGTAATATTGTATTTACAACCATTAAACCGTCACTCTTCATATAAGAAACCGCTTTTTTAATGATCTTTACAAGGTCTTTGCCTCCTCCGCCTATAAAGATTCGATCCGGCCTTGGCAGGTCATTTAACCCTTCCGGTAAATGCGAGTGAATGACCCGCACGTTCGTTACTTGAAACTGTTTTATGTTCTTCCTGATCTGTTCGACTCGCTCAGGTCTTTTTTCAACGCAAATGACCATCCCGTCCTTAACCAGCAACGATGCCTCAATAGAAACCGATCCGCTGCCTCCTCCCAGATCCCACAGAACATGATGGGGAAACAAGCAAAGCCTGGCAATGGCAACGGCCCGCACCTCTGTCTTGGTAATTAAACCCTTTTCATGTGCATACGTATCTTCAGGCATACCAAAATAGGCCACGGGCATTTGCCGGCGCTGATTACCCGCCCTGATGATAATAACAATATTGAGCGCTGCAAACTCTTTGCCGGCCGCTTCCTGGGGCGAATACCATGCAAAATGTTCATTCGAACTCCCTAAATTTTCAAAAATGCAAACCCGCAAATTGTCTTGACCCATTTCGATCAGCACTCGGGCCAGCCAGGCAGGTGTTCTTTTAGAGTCGGTAAAAACCGCCACCTTATCCTTTTTTATGATTGCATCGAAAACATCTTTCTCTGATTTTCCCCCGTGAAGACTCACCACGACTGCATCGTGCCAGGAGAGCTTTATGCGGCTGAACGCGGCGGCAGCCACGGAAATGTTCGGATGTATAACAACATTGTCCTCCCCCAGATATTCCACCAAAGACGGCCCGATCCCGAAAAAATTCGGATCACCCGAACCAATAACCACTACGCTCCTGTTTTGCATCCGGTCATTAATCTGTTCAAAGACCTTTTGGATATTTCCTGTTATCAGCAATTTTTCTCCGGGATAGTCCTTAAAATACCCGAGGTGACGCCGCCCTCCCACCAAGACGTCTGATTGCCGGATAATTTCTCGATGTCTCTCTGTCAGATCCTCAAAGCCAAGACCGATTCCGATTACATGTACAGGGTTCATCACAACTGTCCTCCCCAGGCATAGAGTTTATTCATTGCTTTCTGAACCTTCCGGTTGCCTCAAAATATATGTATCCATAAGCCAGCCTTTTTTCTTTTTAGCCTCTTTTCTTATCTTTTTAAGATCCTCGATTATATCTTTTAGCTTCCCCGAAAGCAGGATTTCATCATCAGTCCCCAGATATCCACCCCAATAAATGTCAATATCCGTATCCTTAAAATGCTTAAAGGTAGAATAAGAATCCAACAATACTACAGTATTTATAACCTCAGCAGGTGAGTATTCTTTCAGTTTTCTGCCCGTTGTAATTACGATAGTCTCCCCTATACGGTTTAAGGGAATTTTATGCTTTTCTGCTAATATCTGAACGCTGGTTATTCCTGGTATCACCTCATACTCAAAATTTACTGCTCCTTGTTTAAGGATATGCTGTAGAATTTCTAAATGTCCATCATATAGCGATGGATCGCCCCAGACAAGAAAGGCGCCGTTTTCACCATCTTTCATCTTGCTTTTAATCAATTCAGTAATAACTTCTGCTTTTTGCCCGCGCCATGTCTTAACCCCTTCCTTATATAACTTACCGCTTTTTTTACGTTCAGAAATTTTCGCAGTCACAACCCTGTATGTCCCTCTGTCCAGATATCTTTTTAATATCTCCTTTCTTATCTTTACGAGATCCTCATGTCCCTTCTTTTCCCTCTTTTCAAGAAGGAAGAATACATCTACTTTTTTCATTGTGTTTATCGCCTTGACAGTAAGATAATCAGGATTGCCAGGCCCAATTCCAATAAGATATATTTTCTTCATCTCTCTCCTTATTAAGGCTATTGGTAACTACTCAGGTTGTCAGGTTCAAAGTTCACAGTTCACGGTTAAAAGAGTCCCAATCAAATTGATTCTCTTCCTTTAACCGTTGAACCTTGAACCGTGGAACCGTGAACCTGAGTAGTTACCAATTTTTTATTTAAACTGTTCGCCTGCAAGATGGGCTAAGGCGTTTACCGCGCTGACGGCTGTCGAAGATCCCCCCTTGCGGCCACAATTCGTTATATAAGGGCATTTTGACCCTAAAAGTCTTTCCTTGGATTCAGCGGCATTGACAAACCCTACGGGAAAGCCGATGATCAGCGCCGGACGGGCATTATCCTCTTCCACGAGGTCAAAGAGACGCAGCAGAGCCGTTGGTGCGTTTCCAATAACGTATATTCCACCTTTCATCATATCGACTGCCAGCTCCACGGCGCTCTCGGCTCGTGTTTTTTGATTTTTTTCCGCCATGGAAACAGTTTCAGGATCATTTATCAAACAATAAACCTCACAACCGAAAGGATTCAGCAGCTTTTTATTGATGCCCGCCCTCACCATCTCCATATCTGTTATGATTCTACAGCCGGATTTGATGGCATTAATTCCCGATGCGATCGCCTCGGAGTGAAACCTGACCGATGACAGATAATCAAAGTCTGCTGTGGCATGAATCATTCGCCGAACAACGTTCCATTGATCAGGCGGAAATCCGTGATCTCCTGCCTCGCTTTCAATAATACGAAAACTTTCCTGCTCGATCTCATTCGGTTTCATTTATGTGCCCCTCCTTCAGGAATTGCGTCGAGCGCTTCGTTGACATGATCAACGTAACTACTTCAACATATTTACCCACAAAACAAAGATCAGGCCGACGATAATCAGACTGCCGATTCTTAGAGCCTGAGTGGCCAGCATAAGATAGATACCTGTTCCCGGCCTGAAAATACCCATATAATAGGGCATCTGATGTCTAATGGCCCTTACCGGCGCGGCAATAATGTTTCCCAGTAGAAGCGCTAAGACAACCTGGAAAAGATTGAGAGTTCCCACATCCAACATAGCTCCCGCTGCCGCATACCCTGACGTCGATTCGGCCACCAGGCTGAAGATCACAACGGACATGGCCTCTATGGGGATAAAAGTACCGGTGATTACATTAGCCAACAATTTTCGTAACCAGAGGAAAAACCCCATGTCAGAAATCACTGCGATAATAAGATAGACAGGTAAAACAATTATAAGAATGCTGATTAATCGAGATCTGAACGTTTTACCCGTTTCCTTTAGCAAATCCTTCCATTTCTTCTTTATCGATTTCTTTCCATGGTAATATCCTGGCGATTCAGGGAGCATAAAACGCGAACAGGTAAGCACTGCTGCCAGCCTCAGTAAAGCTGCACAGAAAGTAAGAAGAAGATATATACCCCCTGCCCATTTCACAAGGGGAATCAGTATAAAAAATGTTGTTGGCAAGTGTAGGAAAAAAGAAGGGAAAGTATTCAAGAGGACACCAAGGGTCATTTCCCTCCGGTTTATACTGCCATCTTTATAAAAAGACATTAGCATGGATAGGGAGGCAGTGCCTGAGAAAAAGGCCGTGGAAAATACTGCCCCCATCTGCTGCGAAAGATGCCCCCAGCGCATAAATGGACGGGCCATAACAGCCAGACGATCTGTCCACCCCATACCTTCGATGATCTGACCGGCAAAGAGGCCAATGGAGATGAACACCGTCAGCCTTATCAGTGGCAGTATCAGCCTTTTCCAGAGGTTTATCGGGTCATTGAAAGCTCCCGCGGCATCCATAGAGCCACTCATCAGGGCCATAAAGGCACACGCGGTCAGAAGGGGCAGAAGGATATAAAGAAAGAGAGGGAACTTCCTTTTCACCCTTGAATCTCCTTTTTGACCAAAAGGAGCGAGAGATAAGTGGGAACCATGTCAGGGCAGTCTTTCAGGTTCCGGGTTATTTTTTCCCCATCAAGTCCGCACCGGGATACAAGCACAGAATCGCCGGCCAGGTTCAGACGATTCAAGGTATCCAGTATCTCCCTGTAATTTTTGTATACCTTGAGCATGACCACGTTCTGCGTATTGTCGATCACTTTCTTCAACTCCCGGGCTCCGAGAGCTCCTGAAATCACGGTAAAGGATTCCTCCCCCTCAGCTAAAACCCGGCAGGCGGCCGCAGCCGCGGCCTGGTATGAGGTAATGCCGGGGACTATCTTGACAGGAATATCAGGGTATGTCTCCTTTATGGTGTGCATAATGTAACCAAAGGTGCTGTAAATCATGGGGTCTCCAATGGTGATGAAGGCCGCGTCTTTCCCCTCTCTGAGGACACCGGCCACCCTTCCGGCATTTTCCTTCCATGCGGTTGAGAGTATCCCTTTGTCGCGGGTCATGGGAAACCCGAGGCGCACCACAGGAACACCTTTCTTGAGATGAGGAGCGACAATCTCCATAGCCAGTGAATAACTATTTTTGGTGGAGGCAGCAGCAAACACAACCGCTACACTGCTTAAAGTTTTCACGGCCTTCAAGGTAATGAGATCAGGATCTCCCGGGCCCACACCTATTCCATACAGGATTCCGCTTTGCACTCTGTTATTCCTCCTTATAACTCAGCTCTTTTGCCTTTGAAATAATTTGAAAGAGTTCCTTGCCTGATACCGGGTTGTCCGGCAGAAACTCCCCATCCTTGTTCAGCTTCACGATATTTAACCCTGCCACTGTTTGAATTTGATTAAACAGTGGATGAGACTCATGAACGTCTTTTATAGCAACAGATTTCGCATCGGGAAAGTCAAAATACACAAACAGGGAGTACGCCATGTCACCCCTTTTTGCCGGCATATCCGGATGAAATTCATATTTGCCGATATCATCAAACAATCCTCTGGAAACAGCGGTCTCAATAAATTTATACTCATTTCCGGCATAATCCACATCCTTGAAGTCCCCATATTTATGTTTAATGTCTGGTTTTTTCAGGATATCATGCCTGTAATCCGGAGTCTTTAAGGGAATATTCATTATTTTAATGAACATTTCCGCGAATTCAGCCCTGGTAATGATCGATTTTTCTTTAAGCGGGGTTACATCATTGAATCTTTCGGGGTATAAAATTCTCCCTGTTTCATATATCCCGTCCAACAACCGCAGTGTGGGGCGCGATACGATCTTTTCATCGATTATGTAAATTTTCCCCTCCCTTACCGCCTTGATGGCTCTAAACCCCCCTTCCTCCATAATACGTCTCACCTTTGCGCGATTCATGACCCCTCTCTGCGCAAGATAGACATCTATTTCCTTTGCATGGGATAAAATGCGCTCCTTGCCATAAGCCGCGATATTGGTTCCTCTTACAGCCTTTGCGTCAGCGGCGACATTTATGCCGCCTGCGCTCTTTAAGGCAAAGATGGCAATGGAGGATGGAGAGAATGTCTTCATCTTGCTGTGAATAGCCTCAAAGTAAACCTTTTTTCGCTCTGAGAGCGGGATCGCCTTTACAAGGGAATTGATCTCGCGAATCCCGGCCTGAAATTGCCCTATCATCTTCTGGGCCTGGATCTCCCTTCCCGTTAACCTTCCCAGATTCTTCCAGTATGAATAGACCTCCTCCATCGTGTTTGGCTGCAATGAAACGACCGTGATCCCCGCTTTTTGAAGCTTTGCTGTCAGGTTTTTGTATCCCTGTGCGATCATCGGTCTTATCAGGACCAGATCAGGACGGGCAGCGATGAATTTTTCCGCATCATCATGATAGCTGAATATCGGTTTGGTCATTGCCTGCGGAGGGTAGGCCTCATTTTCAGATACCCCTGTTATTTCCCGGTCAAGACCGAGAGAAAACAGATTCTCCGTATGCGCGCCATAGAGAGAAATTATCCTCATGAAAGGTTCTTTTACGGTAATTCTGCTCCCCGATTCATCAGTAAAACTATTACTCTCTCCCTTTCCAGAAGCAACAGAAGCTGCCGCTAAAACCGATATTATAACGACCAAAACAGCAAATATCTTTTTCCTCATACCGAAGCCCCTCTTTTAAATACCACCTGTTTTGAATTTGAATACCGGTCAAAATATATCCTGGACTCCACTTTAAAGACATCTTTTACATTCTGTTCGTTTAAAACATCATCTATATTCCCCCCTGAAACCATTCTGCCTGATTTCATAAAGATCAACTCATCACAGTAAGCCGCGGCCAGGTTCAGGTTATGCAGCGCGGCAATAACAGTTCTCTTTTTCAGCCTCACACCATCCGCCACGATATCCAGAATGTTTAACGTATACTGGATGTCCATATTGGATGTGCCTTCGTCCAGTATCAAAACAGGCGTGTCCTGGGCAAGGGCCCTTGCAAAAACGACCCGCTGTTTCTCTCCCCCGCTCAGTTCCGTAATATATTTATCCTTGAACCTGTTAATCTCCATCTTCTCCATTATTTCATCCACGATCTTTAAGTCTTCGGTTGAAGGAGAAGCAAACCTCGGGATATGGGGGTGCCGACCCATAAGGACTATCTCTTTGACAGAAAAGGGGAAATTAATATAAAAATCCTGGGGAACAAGGGCTATCTCCTTTGCCAGTTTTCTTCTCGTATATTCCTTTATGTCTCGTCCCAGGTATTTAATCGTTCCTGATTCGGGCGCTTTGTTTTGAATCAAAAGATCGAGAAAGGTCGTTTTGCCGCATCCGTTAGGCCCGACAATACCATAAAATTTCCCCTGTTCTATGGTTAAAGAAAGATTATCCAGTGCCCTGTTTTTCCCGTAACAAAAAACGATATCCCTGACTTTAAAAACCGTTTTTCTATCCATCGGTTCTTCCTATACGTCTCTTTCTGAAAATATAGCAGAAAAAGGGGCCGCCAATAAGAGCAGTCAAAACGCCTATCGGTATTTCCCTTGGCAAAACAGCCCTTGTTATTGTATCAGCACACAAAAGGAGGATAGCGCCCACCAGGACAGAGGCAGGAATCAACCTTCTGTTATCCGGTCCCACAAAGAAACGCATTAAGTGGGGAATGATAAGGCCCACAAAACCGATAATACCTGAGACCGAAACACATACGGCAGTGATCAGAGATGCGGTTATCAGAAGTATTACCCTTACTTTATTTGTCTCAATACCCAGAGAACCGGCAGACCGGTCGCCCAATGACATTATATTCAGATCACGGGCAAAGAAGATGCAGATTGAAAATCCGATCGATACAAACACTAAAGTCAAAAAAACATCGGCCCAGGTCTTTGAACCAAAACTGCCCATCAACCAGAATATTATAATTGAGACCTGTTCATCGGCCACATATTTTAAAAAGCTTATCCCCGCGGATAATATTGCCGCGACAATAATACCGGATAATATCAAAGTGTGGGAAGATGCCTGGCCATTGAAAGAGGATAAAAACATCACCGCAAAAAGGGTGGCAACCGCTCCGATAAACGCAAATAACGGCACAGAATAAATCCCCAGAAAGGTTATATCGAGAAGCAAAGCGATGGACGCGCCAAAAGCGGCCCCGGCAGATATCCCCAGCGTATATGGATCGGCTAAAGGGTTTAACAAAATGCCCTGAAAGATTGCTCCCGCGATTGAGAGGCCCGCGCCCACGATGGCGGCAGTCAGAATACGCGGCAACCTGACCTCCGATACAACGTATGGGAAAACCGTGTCTATTCCGTTTAACAATTCATGATTGCCGGTTATTTTAGAAACTATTATCCTTATCACCTCAAAGGGGGATATCTTTAAGTATCCCATCCCTGTTGAGAGTATAACCACAATAAAAAGAAAGACCGCCAGCAAAAGGGTTTGGCCCCCCACTCTCATGGAGGCAGAAGGCGCAAACCCATCTTTTTTCGTCATCATCTACAGCCCAATCTGATTATCCCGGGCAACATCTTTCAGGTGCTGAATGAAGATCTTTCCGATTTCAGAACTTTCACCGAGTCCATGGATTACGGTGACAACCTTAATCCCCTTCGACTTGATGGTTGTCTTCCAGGAATCATCTTCATCGCCGGCCATGTCGTTATTGGCATGGTCGCCGGCAACTATCATTAAAGGTTTTAACACAACGTTTCTTATCCCGTCTTTAACCAGACCCGCGACAACATAATCAAGGGAGGGAAAGCCTTCAACTACGCCCACATATGCGGGTGTTTCAGGATACATTTTTCTTAAGGTTTCCTGAAATTCTATATACGCTCCTGTAGATAACACCTCATTCCCGTGCCCCATGTAAACCAGGGCCGCTTTATTTTTCCTGGCCAGCTCTACGTCGGCCTTAAGCGCTTTTGCGGCAACTTCCAGGTCTTTATAGTAAGGGTATTCGTCTCCCTTCTTCCCCAACAACGGCCTGCCCAGAACTATTTTCTTGAAAGGCTTATGCTTGGTTCTAACCGCAGCAATAGAATCCAGGCCTTCCACACACGACTTCAAATCCAGGTACTCCTCACCTTCAAAAACATGGGTGGGCTGTACAATGATTGTAGTATAACCTTCATCTTGCAGGCCCGTTATGGTAGCAAGGGGTCCTTTAACATACAGGATCTCTTCGGAAATATTTTTGTTTTCCTTCAGGAATTTCTCATCATTCTGCCTTGCATGCCAGATGTTCCTGATAATGTAAGAGGTAAAAGCCAGTTTTACCTTCACCCCGGGAAAGGCATCCTGAACCTGTTTTTGAATACCTGTAATGGCCGCCATCGCCGAAGGATAACTTGTGCCGAACTGGGCCAGGACAATCGCTTTCTTCTCCTTTTGAGCCTCCATTGCAAAAGAAGAAACAACCAGTGTCAGAGACATGGCTATCACCGCAAAGATCAAACCTAACTTCTTCATAATCAAAACCTCCTTTAGATTTACCCTTAAAACTCTATCGCCACTCTGGCAAAGACCTCATCCACAGTATCATCAACGGTACTGCCGGCTGCCTTTTCGTAGTTGCTCCTGCGATACTCAAGCATAAGTGTGGTTGTAAAATTATCTTTTTCAAAGAGTTTATAGTTTGCGCCTACTGAGTACCTGTTCTCCAGACTTCCGTCCTGATTGCCGCTTTTGTCATCGTCAAAGGCCTCATACCTGAGTGCTATCTCTAAGGGATCTATAACCTGACATGCGATTGCGCCAAACCAGGCCGATTCCTTGTATTCCTTATTGTCTGGCGCATTCTTTTCCCTTTCGAGAGCGGCAACGTACTCGGCATCGAAGGTAAAGATACCGATCTGGTATTCTATAGTTCCGCCTGCCGTCTCATTGCGGCTTCCCTGTCCGGGTTCCGAATCAAAATAGGTACTGAGATTCAACCCCTCTATCGGCGCTATGGAAACATTTAAAACATAGGAATCAACATTATCCGTCGGATCGGGATTGGGAGCGGGATCTCTTGCCCAACCGTAACTTGCTCCCGACAATTTATCCGCCAGTACCTCACCCTTGTAAACTGTAGCTGACATATCAAGCCCCAGCAAATCGGGTGTAAATCCTATGGTGGCGCCTGATTTGGCAACCTCATAGCAATCCTTGGTGATGGGATCACTGATTAAATGGCTGTTGAACACGCCAAAGGGCTGGCCTCTCTTGCCGCCTACAAAATACAGGGGAAACCCCTCTTTCTGTATGGTAATCGTCGCCTCATCCCAGAAGACCCTGTCATTAGTACCATCATCAAGGTTTTCGCCCTTGAGAACGAAATTACCAGTCACCCACTCGTGAAATTTTGCCTCGACCCCAAGCTGCACTGTTCCGATATCGAGGTTAGAGGTGGAATCGCTGTTTGCAACTGTAGTACTGCTCGGATCCTTATAGGTATAATCCAGTTCAATGGCTCCGGTTATGGTTATATTTTCACTTAGTTTACCGAGTATATCCTTCTGTTCCTTTTCCTGCTTCTCAACCTTTCCTTCAAGTTGCTCAATGCGCTGCTTTAACTCCTCCAATTCGCTCTGGGCTGAGACAGAACTCAGCGGCAGAAAGAAAAAGAAACAGAAGAGGATTGAAAATAATACAAACAAATTGATTTTGTTCTTGCCAAGCATAAAAACCTCCTTTCCTCCCTCGAGGAATGTGGTGAAAGTTCAGGTTTCGTCCAGGTCTCAACGAAACCGACAAAATCCGTCCAGAACCTCTCAATTCTCACCCCCTTTCTTCATAACTCATAAAAAAAATCCCCGAACCGATATGAAATCGACCCGGGGATTGCCCTTTTTAATCCTCAGATTCTTAACGCTTAGCCCCCTGTCCACGAGGTTGCCAAACAATGTTTCAGGCAGGTCTTCTGGCTCTCGGATCATCCTACTTGCCGCGCCTTCCCACCCAGCTTAAACTGGACAGTGACATTTTTACGGCGTTCGTCCCCGATTACAGCGACGGGCTCGCTCCCGATTTTCACGGGATTCCCTTTTGTGCCTTAATGGCACCCGAAACTAAGTGTTTATGCTACTCATTTCCTCGAATATGTCAATGAAAAAACATAACTACTCGGGTTCACAGTTCAAGGGTTCAAGGTTAGAGAGCCCTTATTGCTGTTTTTATATTTCATTTTTCTGCCAATTCACATTCCAATATGTCGAGAAAGCAGCGCTTATCCCGGGTAATTTTTTCAGATTTCAAGATGTTGATCCTTTTCTTGAATATGGGTCCCGATAATACAAAAGTATGGTACTCTCCGCCTTCGCCGGAAATATCAACTCCTTTGATTTTCGAGATATCCAGCACAAAATCATAATCAATCATGCGCCCCAGCCATTCCGGACCCAATACATCTTTTTTTGTAGCCACAACAATAGCTTTGAACCCAGTTTCTATCAGCTCTTTTATGAGGTTTTCCCTGTTCTTTTCTCCCCACAGGGGCAAGATGGCTTCCATCCCTGATTCTCTGCTGACCCTTTCCACCCATTCCCTGTGCTCCTCCAGATCGATGTCCCCAAATATTCCTGCCTCAATCCCTTGATCTTTCAAGCCGAACAGAGCCTTTTTGAATTCTACTTCGTATGTTTCCCAGGAACTTCGAGGCTGAACTATTGCAAGATCCATTGCCTCGGCTTGCAATCGCAGGACGCTCGTCCTGATACCATGGGATCGAGTTGTCTCGCCGTTTTCAGCCACCATGTTTAAGAGATGGGTTACATGAAAATCTTTCATCGCCCTGTAATACGAAAGAGCCGCATCTTTTCCTCCGCTCCACGAAACAAAAGCCTTTACTTTACTTCTTTCCATCCAGCAACCTCTCCGCAGACTTTACAGTGAAAAGCTCTTTGATTCATACCAGCACCGCAACACTCACATATTTTTTGTCCCTTTTCAGGAGCGGGAATTTCTCCAACCACATCCTTATAAATACGGTAATAATAGAAATGTTCCTTGTTCCAGAATCTTATTGGAAAATCCTTCTTTGCTTTTTCGAACTCTTCATTCGATATCTTTGCTTCAACAACCTTTCTAAGTTCCGTCATGCCGGAACCGTATTCCAGAGCCCTCTTGCTCTGCCAAAGTACTTCTTGCGGCAACACACCTTCAAAAGCCTTTCTCAGAATCCACTTTCCCCAGGTTTTCCCGTTTTCTCTTCTGATCTTAAGATCAACATCAATACCTTGACTGAAATCCATAAACTCTTTATCCAGAAAAGGTTGTCTTATATCGATTCCAATGGCTTTCCCGATTTTATTCGAACTAAACTGCATGGCAGTGTACATTCTATTCATGTATTCTTCCAAATTTTTTATTTTCAACATGAAATCGTAGCCCGCAAAGATTTCATCGCTTCCATCGCCTGTTATCATGCCGTTGGCACCCATATCTTTCGCACATTTGAGTCCCAGATAGGCTGTCACATCGTTAGGGATGGCTGGATCAAAACTCTCCAGTATCTTTATGACTTCAGGTATAGCAGCGATGGCTTCTTCAATTTTCACAGTCTTGTGATAATGATCCAGTTTGAGAAAATTCGCCACCTTTTCAGCGTAATACCGATCCTCTCCGTGCAATTCAAGCCCGACAGAAATGGTCTTACTGCCTTCAGAATAAGCAGCCACAAGGGCGGAATCAAGCCCGCCGGAAAAGAGTATCCCTTCCGCCTGATTTCTGCTGACTGCTTTTGCAAACCTTCTTTTCAGTTCGCAAAAAAGAGGCCTCTCATCTTTTTTCATACCTCACCTAAATCAGTTTAACCTTGAACCTCTGAACCGTGAACAGTTACACATGAACATATCCTTTCACCTTTTAACTGCTCCTGACATTTGTGATAAGCTACTTTTTCATTCTTTCTGCTAAAGCAGCAGTTAGATTCATAATCTTCTCACCGGTTTTTTCATTCAATAACCCCATACCACAGGAAGAGGTAAATAGTGAGTTTTTCAAAATCTGTGTTACCGCAACAATGAAGCCCTATCAATATATCTTCCCGCTCATTTGTAAAATCAATGAGGTCATTTAATCAAGCTTGCCTAAAATACTAGAGGCATTTTTTAACTTTACCTCGCCGGTCAGATTTTTACGCAGGCGCTCCTCATCGCTTTTTGTAGTAGCGGCATTTACTACAAGCATCCATTTATTTAAAGAAATTCTGTAAGCAACCAGATCATCAATAATCCCTCCCTGCGCATTAAGAATAAATCCGTAACGGCAGGAATTTAAAGGCATACTTTTGAGATTTACTGTTAATAACATATCGAGATTGCTTTTATTTAAATCAGCCTCAACCTCAAACTCTCCCATATGGCAGATATCAAAGAGCCCGCAACTTTTGCGCGTCCAGTTATGCTCTTCAATAATACCGCTATATTGAATAGGCATAAGCCAGCCGCCAAAAGGGGCCATCTTTACCCTTAAACTTTTATGCTTTTCAATAAGGAGGGTTGAATTGAGGTTTTGATTCTCTTCCATCTATAGGTAAGCGCCGTCCTTAAGATACCCGCAATAATCTTTTACCGCTTCTTCCAATGCCATAAATTTACGGGCATACCTGGCTGCCTTTACTTTGTCCATCTTTGCCTGCGTAAAATACTGGTATTGATTCTTGATATTTTCAGGCATTTCAATATATTCGATAACCGGCTTTATGCCAAGCGCCGAAAACATCGCCAAGGCAACATCATTCCAGCTGCGCGCCTCTCCTGTCCCTAAGTTATATATGCCGGCCTTCTGCGGATTCTTATAAAAATAATACATTACCTCAATTGCATCTTTTACATAAATAAAATCCCTCTTCTGATCTCCTTCCTTATAATCACTGCGGTAAGATTTGAACAAACGCATAGGTATGCCGCTTTTTAAATCATTAAAACGCTTGCAGATTATGCTCATCATATCTTCTTTGTGGTATTCATTGGGGCCAAAGACATTAAAAAATTTGAAACCCACCATCTTCTTTATAAGATTATTCTGCAAGACCCACAAATCAAAAAGCTGTTTTGAATAACCGTACATATTTAAAGGTTTTAAGGAAGGAGCGAGGCTGTCTGCATCATCATACCCTAAAGCGCCGTCTCCGTAAGTGGCTGCGGAGGAAGCATAAATAAAATCTGCTTTCTGGTTAAAAGCCCATGCAGCAAGGCGCTTGGAATATTCATAATTATTCTTTAAAAAATAAGCGGCATCATCTAAGACTGTTGAGCTGCAGGCGCCTAAGTGGATAATCTTCTTAACCCCCTTTATCTTGCCTGCCTCAAGAACCTGCAGGAATTCATCCTTTTGGATAAAATCTGTGAATTTCTTTCCCAAAAGGTTCTTCCACTTAGGGCCCTTGTCTAAATGGTCTACGACAATAATGTCAGAGATGCCTTTTTGGTTAAGCTTCCACAAAAAACAGCTTCCGATAAATCCTGCGCCGCCGGTTAAGATAACCATTTAACCTCCTTTATTTTTATAGTTATGACCTTCTTTCTTTCAAGAGGCAGATATGCCGAGCCAAAACTGGCTAAATACGGCTCATCGTAAAAAATAACTGGTATTTTGCCTGTTTTTTTTATCTCCTTTGCCTGCCATATCCCCTTCATGGCAAGACCCTTTAGAATAACATCGGACATCACATCATCGTGAATAAGAGCCCTTCCATTTTTTCCCTGGATTGAAGATAAAAATGTAATAGGCCCTATAACCTGCCCCTTAATGAATTGGTTCTGTTTGTTTTTTGATTTCTCAAGTAATGCGTAAAATCCTTTTGCGTAATCTGAAGTTATCTTAAAATATTCATAAGAGTCATGGATCAGATGGTCATAAAACTCCAACAGTTTTTCTTCTTTGTTTACAGAATCGTCATAGTAAATATGTTCTTTCTCTAAATTAGATTTAAGGCATGGCAGGTTTTTGCTACACTGTAGAAACATATTTTCTCTTGCATCTATTTTGGTAACCTGGGGACAGTAAGGTATGTCTGGAAATTTATTGAGTATCAATTCGCAAATATAATCAACATCTTTATGAGGCACACTACCAATTCCTGTAACCTTGCAATCTACATTTAAAAGCCTGTTTACCATAGTATTCTGCATTTATATTTATCCCTTCTGATCTTGATTAGTGGCATATTTTACCTCGCATCTTCTTTTAACCGGAGGGCCAAACACAACTTTAGCCATCTCTTTTATATGCGCTGGTGTAGTTCCGCAACAACCACCTATTATGTTCACACCTGAATTCTTAAAATGCTCAGCATATTCTCTAAAGTATTCAGGATTTACCGAACATTCAGAAGAACCATCCCTATATCGAGGCAATCCTGCATTAGGCTGAACTGAAACCATACCTGTAAATGAACTGGGAATAGATTTTAAAAGTTCGAGCATCTTCCGTGGACCTAAAGAGCAATTTAATCCAACTACATCAGCGCCAAGGCGTTTTAACTCTTCAAACGATTCTGCTAATTTATCGCCGTAAACAGTCTTTCCTTCATCGGTAAAAGTCACCTGGCATATTATCGGGATATCGGCTATTTCTCTACACACAAGAACTGCCTCTTTTGCTTCTAAAAAACTTGCCATAGTCTCTAACATTATAATGTCAACACCACCATCTATAAGGGCTTGGATTTGTTCGCTAAAAGCGTTATGGGCTTCAACAAGAGACAATTTGCCATACGGGCTTATTGACCTTCCTAAAGGACCAACTGAGCCTGCCACAAATACTCTGCCCCCTGAAGATTCTTTAGCAATCCTTGCTCCCGCAAGATTTATTTCTCTAACCTTATCAACCAATCCATATTCAGCCAGCTTAAATTTATTTGCGGCAAAGGTATTGGTTTCTATCATTTTAGCTCCAGCTTCGATGTATTCCTCATGAACTTTCTTCACGATTTCTGAATCAGTAAGATTCAGGGATTCGCAACAAATTGAAGCATCAAAACCTTTGGTTATTAAATATGTTCCCATCGCGCCATCGGCAAGTAAAACCTCTTTGCTTAATGCCTCAAGGAATCCATTGCGTTTCCTTTTTCCTGTTTTAGTTTCTTCCCGGATTTCTTTATCAAAATAATATCCTCTTTTTAAATTCTCATCCCTGACGTTTTCATATTCCTTATCCACATCAATTTTTCTTTCCCTCAAGAGCCTTTCCATCATTTCAACGCTATGCTCAAAATCCACAAATTCGTTAAGCCATATTCCAGGCTTATCTTCATTTCCCGCCATTTTTGTCTTAAAGTCATTGAATTCCTGGTTAATTTTATCAAACTGCTCTGTAAACCCATAGGCAGTTTTAATTCTTGGGAAGCGAAAAAAGCTTGATAACGTTTCCTTAAAATGTCTTTTAAAGATTAGTTTATCTACATACCAGAATACACAGGCAAGGCAAAATTGATTCAGTAGAAAGGCAGGAATTGTGTGTATTCCAATGATATCAGAAAATAAAAACTGAACCATTGCTCCTGCAATACCTGACATAATTACCCATCTTCCAAAAACATAAAAAACCCACTCTCGAGAAAACATTTTATCCCTGCCTCCTTGTTTTTTTAGCCAATTCTACTTTTTTTAATGCAGCTAAAGATCTCATCTTCTTTCTTTAAGATCTTTTCTTACCTGTTTAACTGCAAACGCCATATTTTTTAAACTTGGTTTTACTTCTTCCCATTTTCTTGTTTTTAAACCACAATCAGGATTTATCCACAACTGTTTCTGGGGAAGCACTTCAAGCAGCGCATTGATTTGTTTAACTATTTCATCAATTCCCGGGACTCTTGGAGAATGGATATCATAAACTCCAGGCCCCACTTCTTGTTTATAGCCAATTGCCTTAAAGACTTTAAGAAGTTCATTCCCACTTCTGGCGGTCTCTATTGAAATGACGTCAGCATCCATTGCTTCTATAGTCTTTATGATATCATTAAACTCGCTGTAACACATATGCGTGTGTATTTGAGTTTCCATTTTAGCCGGACTAACAACGATTTTAAAGCTTCTTACAGCCCACTCCTCATAATCAGGAATATTATCCTTTCTTAAAGGATATCCCTCTTTAAATGCTGCTTCATCAATCTGAATGATTTTAATTCCAGCATTTTGAAGATCAGTTACTTCATCACTTAAAGCAACTGCGATCTGCTCTGAAACAACACTTCGCGGCAAATCATCCCTTACAAAAGACCAGTTTAAAATCGTAACCGGGCCTGTAAGCATTCCTTTTACAATCTTTTCAGTTTTACTCTGAGCATATGTGATCCATTTAACAGTCATAGGCTCAGGCCTGCTGATATCTCCATAAATTACAGGAGGTTTTACGCATCTGCTTCCATAACTTTGAACCCATCCGTTTTTTGTAAATCCAAATCCATCGAGCATTTCGCCAAAATACTCGACCATATCATTCCTCTCCGGTTCACCGTGCACCAACACGTCAAGTCCAATTTCTTCCTGAAAAGCAATACAATTATCGATATATTCTTTAATCCCGGTTTCATAAAATTCTTTTGAGATGTTGTTATTTTTATAATCTCTTCTTAATTTCCGAATTTCCGGTGTTTGTGGAAAACTGCCGATTGTAGTCGCAGCCAGTTCAGGATATTTTAAAACAGCTTTCTGAGCTTTTATTCTGTCTTCAAATTTATCGGTTCTTTCCTTTTTTACAAGATTTTTCAATCTGGACTGGACCGCGTTATTGTGGATTTTTAAGGAAACTCCTTTCTTTTCAATCACATCTTTGTTGGCAATTGCTTTTTGTTTATCTCCTTCACATAATTTTACACCATGAAAAAGTTTGGAAATCAAATTAACTTCATCAAGTTTTTCCATTGCAAATGATAACCAGGTTTTTAAATCGTCATCTAAATTATCTTCGTATTTCAGAGAATATGGCACATGCAGAAGTGAACAGCTGCTTGATACGATTATATTTTCCTTGTTGACCTTTTCTGAAATTTTATTTAACAGCGCTATGCTTTTTTCAAAATTATTTACCCAGATATTTCGTCCATCGACGACTCCGGCAATCAGCTTTTTATCTTTTAGAGTTTCAATTCCATTAAGATTTTGTTTTCCGTATATAAAATCTAAACCAATCCCCCATATTGGAGTATCGATTAAAATATTTGTGGCTTCATTTGAATGCTCAAAATAGGTTGCAACTATGATTTTTACATTGTCCGCGCATTTAGTTAATTCAGAATAAGCTTTTTTTAATAGATTTAATTCATTTGAACTTGTATCTTTAACAAAAACAGGTTCATCAAACTGAACATAAACATTATCATCCAACTCGCTGATCTGTCTTATCAGCTCCTTATATATCGGAAGAACTTTATCAAACAATTGATATGTGCCACCTGTTTCATCAACTCTCTTTGACAGCGCTAAAAATGTAACAGGCCCTACTATATTTATTTTTGTTTTTATACCGATCTCTTTTGCTTCATTATATTCGTCTAAAATTTTATCTGCATTTAAACTGTATTCATCTTTACTGCTAAGCTCAGGCACAATGTAATGATAATTTGTGTTAAACCATTTTGTCATTTCCATGGCGACACAATCTTTATTGCCTCTTGCCATTGTAAAATAGCGCTCCGTTTCATCGGCAATACTTCGAAATCTCTCTGGAATAGCGTTCAGCATAATAACGGTATCCAGCATATTGTCATACCAGCTAAAATCGTTACTGCTGATTAAATCAATTCCTGACTCTTTTTGATAATTCCAATGTCTGATTTTGAGTTCGTGTGAAGTTTTTTCAAGCTCAGACAGGCTGATTTTTCCTGTCCAGAAACTTTCTAATGCTTTTTTTAATTCTCTTTGTTCTCCAATCCTGGGAAATCCTGTTATACTTGTTTTAATCTCCATTTACTTCTCCTTTTTGTTTACGCGACAAAATTGATTTTCAACTATCATAGTATTCGGACTTTTAGCTCGTCATCATATGACCTCTAAACACCGTAGCGCGACTGTGTCTGATTCTCACAGACTTCCCCATTTCTATGATAGTTGCGAGTACACTTTCCATAAGAAAGTTTTCATTCTTATACATATATTACTTCTCAATCCCCTCCCTTGCCTGCACGCCCTTCTGATAGTAATGTTTGATCTCCTTCATCTCCGTTACCAGGTCAGCCTTTTCGATAATCCGAGGGTCTGCCTTTCTGCCTGTAATAACCAGTTCAACATTTTCCGGCCTTGCCTGTATGAAATCCAGCAGATCATCTACGGAAAAGAGATTATAATAGGTGGCAATATTGGCCTCATCAAGGATGATCATCTGATACTTGCCGGAGCACATAATCTCCTTGACCTCTTTAAGACCTTCCTGCGCGGCTTGAATATCTTCCTTCTCAGGTTCTTTATAGATAAAGCAGTCCCTGCCGTATTGTTTCAGTGTAATAAACTCTGACAGCTTTGCCAGGCTATAGAGCTCACTGTACTTCATTCCCTTGACAAACTGGGCAATATATACTTTTAAGCCTGCGCCGGCGGCGCGCAGAGCAAGTCCGAAAGCCGCAGTTGTTTTGCCTTTACCATTGCCTGTGTAAACCTGGATGTATCCTTTCATCACTTCCTCCAAACAATTTATAACCTTCCGACGTATATAAAAAAATCCCCGAACCGATATTAAATCGATCCGGGGATGTCCCTTTTTTCCTTTGGATCTACTAAGGCCTATTTCCAGTCCTCGAAGATAAAGCCCATAGCTCAGGCAGGTTTTCTGACTCTCCCTCCTTATTAGCAGCCTTCCCGCTCCAAGCTGATTAGAACAGTGGCATCTTATTGCTAAAAAGGTTCCCTTTTTAAATAAGAAAAAAGAGGAGGATTACAGCGGCGGGCCCGTCCCTGATTTACACAGGGTTCCCTATTAAGCTCAATATGAGCACCTAAACTATATTTATTTTTTTAAACTATTTATATTATGGAATCAAGAATTTTTTCTGCAATCAAGCTTGACAATCTCGTAAAAAGTCCAAAAATACGTCATTTTGAGCGAAGCAAAGCAATCTCGTATAAGATAAGTGCTTATATTTATTAGATTGGCAATAACTTGGAAAATGACTTTTTACGAGTTCATCAAGCTTCAAGTGTGATTAAATTTAAAGAAGGCAGCTGTTTAATGGTTTAAATTTCAAACTTTGTTTATGATCTCAGCCACAGGGAGTGTAACTATATCCATAAACTTAATGTATCTTTTATCGGCAGGATCGAGCAGATCCATGACACGCGAGTAAGTACTTTTGACGAATATATCCTTGCCATGCTCTTTACGCATGATACCAAAATCAATATTATTGAGTTCTTCATGGCTCAGTTTGTTTAGAAAATTTTTTGTTGCCCAAATGGATCCAAAACGTGCTAAATCGGATAACCTGCCGGCATAATTGATGGTATCCCCAAGTGCTGTATATTCTATTACCGAAGTGCGTATGCTCCCAAAAAATTCTTTGCCTTCATTAATACCGATGTTCAGATAAAGGGCGTTCGTCCATTTTTTACGCAGTTTCCATTCATTGCTAAATTCAGTCATTTTTTTCCTCAGTTCAAGAGCACAATTAATGGCATCTAAAATATAATTAGATCCTGGTTTCTTTATAAAGTAATACAAAAATCCATCACCTGAATGCTTACCATGAATACCCTGGTGTTTTTCAAAGGAAACTGCCAAAGTTTTCCAGAGCTGATTAATTAACTCAAAATATTCGAAAGGGGGCAACTCTGCACTGATTTTAACTGAATCTTGAATATCCGCCACAAGCACACAGAGTGAAACCATAGAAGGCATGCGTTGTCCAAGCAATTCATTTATTACTCTTTGTCGGTTAAATAATAATTGCCTTATCTCGTCATCATCGCTATCAGAAGGAATATATACAAAGAATATACCTTCTCTAAAAAACAAGGTATAGATTTCATATTGTTCCACCGATTCATTCTGCTTAACAAATTTGATATGATTTTTGTTTACGACGTTTTCTGCAGAAGTTGGATGGTCATCGTAAATCTTTTCTAAAAAGCTGACAGTACTTTCAGAAATCCCATCATATAGCTCTGGTATAATATTTTTAGGAAATATGGGCTTTAAAGATGCCAGGTGGAAAGTCACTATTTCCTCCCAGTTCCGAACATTGCTGTGGAATTCCCAATCAAATAGTAATTTAAAAACGTTTCTCGATTCTGAATCATCTATTAATCTTATCGGACGTTTAAAAATCTGATCCTCGGCTTCGCGATTTATCCACTCTATTTCAAAGTTTCGGTTGATTAAATAAGCCGGAGACTTAATATTTTCTAAAGTTAATTTTATAACTTCGTCAGCGGCTCTAATACTCCTGTTGGGTTTTTCTGATACAGAAGTCCTATCCTTTTTGAGTTGGTTTTGGACTGTGTGATTGTCCTTGGTGGATTCATCATTTAACGGCATATTTATAAAGCTCTTCACGATTTCATCCATAGATCGCCCCTCCTGTTTTAGACGCTTTACTATCTCGATACGTTCAAATACAGTTTTGGGAAAGTGTCCGATTCTCTTTGTACTTTTTTGTGTATAAGCTGGTTTCTTAACAACAGGCTTTGGTATAATACCAGCCTTAATGTAATTATTAAGTGTTGCTCTTGAAATATCTGTTTTTAATAGTATTTGTTTGCTTGTAACCCAATTTTCGTCGTCTGAATTAAACATCATAACAGCAACCTATGTTTTTACTTTATTAACTGTCTAACTCACTGTCCCTGTGTCTAAATAAATCGTCTGTATTTTCTCTGTTTATACACTAAAAAATAGTTTGTCAAGTATTATTTATACTGTATAATTAAAGGTAAATTCCGGGGATATACTTTGACCACGTAAGAGTTGATGAACCAGCAAAGAAGTTATTAATGAGAGAAAGAAGCGGGTTGGCTAAAGATGCGGCCTGTTGGTTTACAAAGGTTTATTCCTTGCCGGTGACACCGGCTTCTTCAAAAGTAAGCATGTCTGTAAAAATACGCACAGCGCCTTCAATTATACACATAGCAAGCGCACCGCCGGTACCTTCTCCAAGGCGCATGCCAAGATCGAGAATCGGTTCAAGCTTAAGATGCTTCAACATCAACCTGTGGCCAGGCTCTTCCGAGCAATGCCCGGCGAACAGGTAATCCACAACCGCAGGACAAAGTGCGTGGGCGACAAGCGCGCCGGCAGTTGAAATAAATCCGTCAATTACTACAGGTCGTTTATGATATGCACCGGCCAGAATGCACCCTGCAATGCCGCCGATCTCGAAACCTCCGAGTTTTGAAAGAACATCGAGGCCGTCTTTCCTGTTTGGCTGATTTATCTCGATTCCTTTGCGTATCGCTTCCTGCTTTCTGAAAAGACCTTTATCATCCACACCTGTACCGCGGCCGACCATCTCTTCTATGAGACTACCTGTAAGTACTGTCCCGATGGCAGCAGAAGGGGTAGTATTGCCTATTCCCATATCACCTGTGCCAAGAATCTGTACCCCTTTATTAAAAAGACCGGCGGCCAGTTGAAACCCTGTTAATATGGACTTTCCCGCCTCTTCACGGGTCATGGCAGGTCCCCGGGAAAGATTGGCAGTGCCTTTTGCCACCTTTTTTATAAAAAAACGATCCCTTCCGTTTAGTGTGGCAGGATCAATATCGGAAACAACACCCATATCAACTACAAAAACATCAGCATTAACCTGACCTGCAAGAACATTAATGCCTGCGCCATTGTTTAAAAAGGTTTTTATCATCTCGCCTGTTACTTCCTGGGGGAAAGCGCTTACCCCTTCCTTCACAACGCCGTGGTCTCCGGCCATGACCATAAATGCTTTGCGCTCTATAGAAGGTTTAAGGGTTTCTTGGATACCGCATAAACGTTCCGATATGTCATGCAGCCTTCCAAGAGCCCTGGCAGGCATCAGCAGTTGAGCCGTTCTCTCACGCGCCTTTTTTATCCATTTTTCATCAACAGGTATAATCTGTTTTACAATCTCAACCAATCCGATATCTTCTGAAACCATTTTCTCTCAACCTTCCAACTATTTTAGGTTCTTCTCCAATTTGGCTGGAGAAGAGGGTTTAAGGAGATAACCCACTTGTTTTGCCTTAATTAACTACAAATAACCGGGAGATGATCCCAAATTAATAAAAAAAATATAGGTCAATATGAAGATGGGTTGGCTTATGTGGTGCAATTTGAAGTGAAATCTATCCCTCTCGTGAACCTTTCTCTACATATCTATTTGTTCAGAAAACATTTCCTTTTTTGCGTAGTCATAAAAAAGACGTTCTTTGATAAACAGATCATAAATATCCGAATCAATATGCTTATCCTTTTTCATATACTCCATGATTTTTATCGCAAGGGAGAGATTTATAGGTTGTTTATATGGTCTGTCCTTGGCAGTCAGCGCTTCAAAAATATCAGCAATGACCATAATACGCAACTGAAAAGGCATTTCCTTTGCCGTCAGACCTCTTGGATAGCCTGATCCATCAAGTTTTTCATGGTGTGATGCAGCGTATTTTGGCACATTTGCCAGTTTTTTGGGAAAGGGGATCTGTTTTAATATCTTGAGAGTCATTTCGGCATGGTTTTCTACAATTTTGCGTTCTTCCTCGGTTAGAGTTCCTTTGCGAATGCACAGATTCTTTACCTCGTCCTCAGTAAGATAATAATGTTCTTCGTTGTTTAGTGAATAGGTTTTTTTTGCGATATTTTTAACTCTTTTGATTTTGTCATCATCCATAAATTCTTTTGTCTTGTTACATTCTTTGATAAAATCAAGTTCATCATAGAGCGTTTTTATTTCATCGCCAAGGACCTGCTCAATGCGTTTTATTTTATCCTTGGAATTTTCTTCGTTTATCAGCAATTCAATTTTCTGCTTCAAATATCTCTTTTTAATTAAGCCTGCTATAAGATTAAATCTGGTTTCAATAAGAAATATACGATCATATATGGTTTCAAGTTTTGTTGACTTGTCAACCACGTGCTCAGGCGTAGTGATTTTGCCCACATCATGCATCCATGCTGCAAGCCTTAGCTCTTCAATTTCATCTTCATTAAAATAAATATCTTTAAACGGACCATCATGAGATTTGTTTATTTCTTCTGCAATCATCATGGTAAGAAAAACTACACGCCTTATATGGCCTCCTGTGTATGGAGACTTTTCGTCAATAGCTGTGGCAATGCTTTTTATAAAGGAATAGAATAAATTTTTCAGATCATGGATGAGTTGTGTATTGGTCAAAACAATTGCGGCCTGCGAAGCAAGGGAAGCGATCAGGTTTACATATTTTGCAGGGAATGACACCACCTTGCCTGTTTTAATATTCTTGGCATTTAATAACTGCAACACGCCAATAATATCATTTTCATGATTTTTCATTGGAATAACGAGCATGGACTTTGATCTGTAGCCTGTGGTTGCATCGTATTTTCTCGGGCCGGTAAAATCAAACCCTGATGCTTTATAGACATCCGGTATGTTGATGGTTTCACCTGTAAGAGCAGTATATGATGAAACATTGGAATGATTTGGACGTCCATTTATATAAAGAGGAACTTTCGGCAGGGTAATTTTGTTCCCGCTTGTTCCTCCCATCCTGATTTTCATGGAGTCATTCTGCATTATCTCAAAACTAAGATGCAATTTATCGCCATCGACCGTATACAATGTTCCTGCATCAGCATTTGAAAGATCTCTGGCTTCATCAATAATCATTTCCAGCAGCTTGTTGATATTTTTTTCACCAGACAGTGCCAGCCCTATCTCGGCAAGCTGTTTTATCTGCTTTTGCTGGTTGTTGATTTTCTGATCAAAATCTGACGAAGATGTCATCTTCTTTAAATCTCCACCTGATTAACAAGGCATGTTTTTTAATGAAGCTTGTACCAAATAGTTGACAGTCTTTCAAGGATCATCGGAAATTATTTTTACGTTTTTAATGAGTTCTTTGGCTTCTTCTTCAGACACATCGAGGTTTTACATCTGATTTGTTTTGACAACATGAATTACCTTCTAAATTCGCCTAAAATGTTGATAGCAACGACTGAATTAAAGATTACCCGCCGCCCCGCTGGAATGAGATCTCCGCTTTGCTCCGACAAGCTGCGAGGAATGCGCTCGTTTTTGCGGTTCAAATGATTTTAATGGCTCAATCAGGATATAAGTTTTGATATTTTTCCGGCAATATCGGCGAAAGCTTTTGTTACCGGAGAATCTTTATATTTTTTCTGAAAGGAAACACCTGTATCACCGCATGACACAACATTAAGATCAAAGGGAATTTTACCTAAAAAATTTATTCCTGCTGTTTCAGCAGTTTTCTCTCCACCACCTGATCCAAACAGATTATGTTTTTCACCGCAATTGGGGCATGTAAAACCGCTCATATTTTCTATAAGACCAAAAATCTCCATCTTTACGGTTTTACAAAAACTGATTGATTTCCTGACATCTGCAAGAGCTACCTCTTGCGGTGTGGTTACTATGATTGCGCTGGCATCGGAAATAGTCTGGGCAACGGAAAGAGGTTCGTCACCTGTTCCAGGAGGAGAATCGATAATCAAAAAATCAAGTTCACCCCATTCAACATCGGCAATAAACTGTCTGATCGCAGAATGTTTGATCGGACCTCTCCATATTATCGCATCGTCCTTATTTAAGGTTAAAGACTCTACTGATACAGCCTGGAGGTTTTCAGAAAAGCTCATAGGTATAAGCTTCTGCTTCTGGTTCAGGGTCAGCATCCCTTCAAGGCCGAGCATTCTGGGAATATCAGGACCGTGCAGATCAACATCCATAATTCCAACCTTATAACCTTTGTCGGCAAGGGCTATGGCAAGGTTAACAGACACGCTCGTCTTTCCCACACCGCCTTTGCCGCTCATAACAATAAGCTTATTTTTTATTTTTTTTAGAGATTCCTCTATCAGAGCATCATGATCAGATTTTACTCGTTCCTTTTTAGCCGCGCTACAACTTTTTTTATTAATTATTTCCATTATACCTCTCCTGTATTATTGACTAAAAAAGAAAAGCGCCGCAAATGCAGCGCCTAACCACCTGAAATCATTGGTCGGGGCGAGAGGATTTGAACCTCCGGCTTCCTGCTCCCAAAGCAGGCGCGCTACCAGGCTGCGCCACGCCCCGATAATAGATCGGTTTTCCTATCACGCTTTATCTATTCGCGCAAGTTATAATTATTGATTTTTTTCTGACAAAAAAATGTCTATTGCCTTGCTTATTGCCTTCGCAAATTCAGACAAAATTTGTGTGTCACACAACTTTTTCTCTTCACCCGGGTTGCTTATGTATCCGATTTCAATAAGTATGGCAGGCATATCCGCCCCTGACAGCACTACAAGCGGCACCCCTTCTATCCCGGTTTCCATATGTTTTATCATGTCATTAATATGGGTTTGTGTTAATTTAGCCAGAGCTCTGCTTCTCGTTATATGCCTTTTTTGAATATCATCCCAGGTTGTCGGATCGTTGTCTGGGCTATAAGTCTCTGATGTTGCGCCGTTAAAAGTTATATCAGTATCCGACATTTCTTTGAAATAATATACGGTTATTCCACTTGCTTTATGAAGAAAACTTCCACCAACATGTATGCTGACAAACAGGTCTGCTCCCATATGGTTTGCAACGGCAGTTCTGTCCGGTATGCTAAGCAGATAATCATCTGTCCTGGTTAAAGACGTTCTGTACTTACTCCCAAGTTCGTCTGCAATCATTTTGGCAAGATTTAGAGTTATTGTCTTTTCAAACGTTCCGTCCGCTCCCCGGGCGCCTTTGTCATGCCCCCCATGTCCAGGGTCTAAAACAATAATCTTCTTTTCGCCGTAAAATAAATCAAGCTCTGCATTTCCATTGGTCGCTATAAAGCATATAGACATTAACAAACAGATTATTAAAGCAAATAATGGTTTCATCTGATTTGGTATAATAATATTAAAGATAAAAGACAAGTGAATCAATTTTGCCTTGACACATATATGATGAATTCGTAAAAAGTCAAATTCTTCATATATTGTTTGATAATATTTTTATGATTATATATATTATTAAATTAAGGATTTTGCAACCGGCTTTAATCTATAACATGGGTTAAGCGGTTCAACGTTCACGGTTCCCGGTTGAAAAGCCCTAACTCACTGTTAAGAAAAGGATAACGCGGCAATAGGAACGCATATTATGTTTCACCCAATGGGTGAAAGAGACTAATCTGAGCATTGTGTGTTATAAAATTAAGGATGTCAGTGGTCTATAACCTTTGAACCTTGAACCCTGAAAATGGAACCGATCCCTTAGCGAGAGTGGCGGAATTGGTAGACGCACTGGACTTAGGATCCAGCTCTGGAAGCAGAATGGGAGTTCAAGTCTCCCCTCTCGCACCAGTTAAAAATAAAATGAGAAAGGAAAATTATGCAAGTTACCGTAGAAGATATTAACAGTGTAAAAAAGAAACTTCATATTGAAATCCCAAATGATGTGGTTGTCAAGGAACTTGACCAAGCGTATAAAAACCTCAAAAAAACCGCAAAAATAAAAGGTTATCGCCCAGGCAAAACGCCCCGCTCGGTTCTGGAGAGATTATTTAAAAAAGATGTGCATTCAGATGTATCATCTAAATTACTTCAGGACTCATTAATTAATACAATCAAGGAAAAAGATCTTAAGGTTATTGGAACCCCGAAAATTGATCCACCTGAACTTAATGCAAAAGAACCTTATAAATATGATGCAATAGTCGAGGTACAACCGGAAATTGATGAACTCGATTTTAAAGGGTTAAAACTCAAAAAGACTCTGTACAGAGTAAGTGATGAAGAAATGTCTGTGCAACTCAAGATGCTGCAGAAAAATATGGCTCAGAAAAAGACTGTCGAAGAAGCTCGGCCGGTTCAAAAAGGGGATTTTGCCCTCATAGATTATGAAGGTTTTAAAGATGGAAAACCATTTGTCGAGACCCAAAAGACGGAAAACTTTACATTAAAGGTCGGTGATAGTCAAATTTTCAAGGGATTTGATGAACAACTGATCGGAATGAAGCCTGGTGAAAATAAGGAGATAAATATACATTTCCCTGAAGACTATTTTAATAAGGAACTGGCCAGTCTTGATATAAACTTTCATGTTAAACTCAATGAAATCAGAGAAGAGATACTCCCTGAAATAAACGATGAATTTGCTAAGAATTTCGGTAAATATGAAACATTGGATCAACTGAAAAATGCAATTTCTGATAACCTGAAGCAGGGGTATGAAAAAAGAACCGAGCATGAGATTAACGAACAGATCTTTACGGCACTGATAGCAAAAAAGGGGTTTGAAGTGCCGGATACAATGGTTGAATATGAGCTAAACGGTATCATGTCAGACATTGAAAGGTCTTTTGCTCACAGCAATACCTCAATGGAAGATCTGGGCCTTTCGAAAGAAAAGCTTTCAGAAAAATATCAGGATACGGCAATAAAACAGGTTAAGCGACATTTAATATTAAACAAGTTGATTGAGCAGGAAAACCTGACCCTTTCTGATGAAGAAATTAATAACGGCTTCGAGGATATGTCCAAAGTTTTTAATAAACCGCTTGAAGAAATAAGCAACTTTTATAAACAGAACGAGGACAATCTGGAATTATTTAAAAATACACTCCTTGAAAAAAAATCAATTAAGCTTATTATTGAAAATAGCATTATTGAAAATGTTGAACCGGAAGCTGAGCAGGAAAAAGATGAACCTAAGGACGAGGCTAATTAAACGTCTCGAAATTTCTACAAATGTAAGCAAAGCGAACTAAGTTTTTTGAAAGGAGAATGTTCATGCCGTTAATACCGATGGTTATAGAACAGACCAGCAGAGGGGAGCGGGCATATGATATTTATTCAAGGCTTCTCAAGGATAGAATAATTTTTCTCGGCTCTCCGATGAATGATGAAATTGCAAATCTTTTAATAGCCCAGCTACTGTTTCTTGAATCTGAAGATCCTGAAAAGGATATAAATTTTTATATTAATTCACCGGGCGGAGTTGTAACAGCGGGCCTTGCTGTATATGACACAATGCAATATATTAAACCTGCTATTGCCACGGTATGTATTGGCCAGGCCGCCAGCATGGGGGCACTTTTACTCGCCGCAGGCTCAAAAGGGAAACGATATTCTCTTCCCAACTCGAGGATTTTGATCCACCAGCCAATGGGCGGATTCCAGGGACAAGCATCTGATATTGCTATACAGGCCAAAGAAATACTTCGCATGAAAGATACCTTAAATAATATACTGATGTTTCACACAAACAAGGACTTAGAGCAAATAGGCATTGATACCGACCGCGATTTTTTTATGTCCGGTGAACAAGCAAAAGAATATGGAATCATAGATCACGTGATCACCAACAGGGATGATTTTGATCAAATAAAAAAGACGGGGGAGGCGTAAAATGGCAAAAAAAGGGGATTCAAACAACAATCTCTTCTGCTCGTTTTGCGGTAAAAAACAGGCTGAGGTTGCAAAGTTAATTGCAGGACCCGCAGTCTATATATGCGATGAATGCATACGATTGTGCAGCGAAATAATCGCTGAAGAAACTGAAAAAAAGAGGACCGACATTGAGCAAAACTTTACTCCAAAAGAGATTAAAGCCATGCTTGACGATTATGTGATTGAACAGGACAGGGCAAAAAAAATCCTCGCCGTCGCTGTCTATAACCATTACAAAAGGCTTTATACCAAAGTTACTGTGGGAGATGTTGAAATACAAAAAAGCAACATCCTGATTATTGGGCCAACCGGATGTGGCAAGACCCTGCTGGCTCAAACCCTTGCCAGGTTTTTAAATGTCCCGTTTACAATAGCTGATGCTACAAGTCTGACGGAAGCCGGCTATGTTGGTGAAGATGTTGAAAACATCATACTTTCTTTGCTCCAGAATGCCAATTATGATGTGAAAAGAGCGGAACGCGGCATTGTTTATATTGATGAAATTGATAAGATTGCGCTTAAATCGGACAACCCTTCCATTACACGGGATGTTTCAGGTGAAGGGGTTCAGCAGGCATTATTAAAAATCATTGAAGGAACTATCGCCAGTGTGCCTCCCAAAGGAGGAAGAAAGCATCCTCAGCAGGATTTTCTCAAGGTCGATACCTCTAATATTCTTTTTATTTGCGGAGGAACTTTTAACAGTCTCGAAAAGATAATTCAGCGGCGTTTAGGATCCAAAATTATGGGCTTTAGCGCCAACATCAGCAAACAAAAGGATAAAAAAATCGGTGAAACCCTGCAGATGGTTCAACCTGAAGACCTGATCAAGTATGGGTTGATTCCTGAATTTCTCGGTCGCCTGCCTGTTATAACAACTCTTGACGAACTGGATGAATCTTCCTTAATTAAAGTGTTGCTGGAGCCTGCAAACGCCCTGATCAAGCAGTTTAAAAAGCTTTTTGAAATTGAGGGTGTAACCCTGAGATTTACAGACAGCGCTCTTTCAGCTGTTGCAAAGGAGGGTTTGAAGCAAAAATCAGGAGCTCGAGGGCTTAGATCTGTTCTGGAAAATTGCCTGTTGGACATAATGTATGAAATTCCTTCCATCAAAGACGTAAAAGAATGTGTTGTTGGTGAAGATGTAATTTTAAACAAGGAAGAGCCTATTCTTCTGTATGAACAAACAAAAAAACGGGCTTAAGCATAAAAATTTATGATTAATTTAAAAAAAACATTAAAAGATGATGAACCAGTGTCGTCAAGGTTAATTCTCCCCCTGTTGCCTCTGAGAGATATTGTGGTCTTTCCCCACATGGTTGCACCGCTATTTGTTGGACGCGCAAAGTCTGTACAGGCCCTTTTCGATGCAATGAATCGCGATAAAAAGGTTTTTCTTGCCACCCAGGAAAAGATGGACATTGACAATCCTCGCCCACAAGATATTTCTTCAATCGGCGCCATTGGAGATGTACTTCAACTTCTCAGACTGCCTGATGGCACGGTAAAAGCATTGGTTGAGGGACAATCCAGGGCCCGTATTGTTCGTTTTATTAAAAATGAAGACTTTTTCCTTGTAGAAATAGAACCTATCATTGAATCTGAAATATCAACTCCTGAGAGCGTGGCTCTGAACAGAGCCGTTATTCAAAGTTTTGAAGAATATGCCAAATTAAATAAGAGCATTTCAAAAAATCTGGTGGATAATGCCGCTTCCATTTCTGACATTTCACAGTTAGCCGATACCTTGGCAACCCATTTTTCTTTTAAAATGAAGGATAAACAGCGTTTACTGGAAACAACATCACCCTCAAAACGGCTTTCCCTTCTCCTGGACCTTATAAAGATGGAAATAGATATCTTCGGGATGGATCAAAAGATAAAGAAACGGGTTAAGAAACAGATGGAAAAGACCCAGAAGAGCTATTATCTGAATGAACAGATGCGCGCTATTAAAAAGGAGATGGGAACTGACGAAGGCGCTGTTGATGAGTTGCAGGAGCTTGAAACGCAGATTAAACGAAAAAGAATGTCAAAAGAGGCTGCAGGCAAAGCCAGACAGGAATTTAGAAAGCTCAAGATGATGACTCCGATGTCTGCCGAAGCAACTGTTGTTCGAAACTATATTGAATGGATAATCAGCCTCCCCTGGTTCGAACAAAGCAAAGTGCGTAATGACATCGAAGAGGCTGAAAAAATTTTAAACGAGGATCATTACGGGCTGAAAAAGCCCAAGGAACGTATACTGGAATATTTAGCCGTTCAATCGCTGGTCAAAAAGATAAGGGGGCCCATACTATGCTTTGTCGGGCCACCAGGCGTTGGAAAGACTTCGCTGGCAAAATCTGTTGCAAGGGCTACAGGAAGAAAATTTGTACGCCTTTCTCTTGGCGGTGTGAGAGATGAGGCTGAAATACGCGGACACAGGCGTACTTATATCGGCGCTATGCCCGGAAAAATAATTCAGTCATTAAAAAAGACTGGTGTGAACAATCCGGTCTTTTGTCTTGATGAAGTTGATAAAATGAGTATGGACTTCAGGGGTGACCCTTCTGCCGCACTTCTCGAGGTGCTTGATCCTGAGCAAAACTTCAGCTTCAACGATCACTATCTTGATATGGATTATGATCTTTCAGACATACTTTTTATAACCACAGCCAATACTTTGCCGGATATACCGCTTCCATTGCAGGACAGGATGGAAATAATACGCCTTGCAGGCTATACCGAATATGAAAAATATAATATTGCCAAAGAGTTTCTTGTTAAAAAACAGTTTAAAATGAATGGACTTGAAGATAAGGATGTTAAATTTTCCAAAAATTCGATCCTTTATATTGTGCAGCGATATACACGTGAATCGGGTGTCAGAAATCTCGAGCGTGAGATATCTTCTATCTGCCGGAAGATTGCGCGCGAATTTGTAAAAAATAAAAACCGCAACACACATAATATTACAATAAAGTCGGTTGAAAAACATTTAGGGCCGCCCCCGTTCAAACATGGTCAGCTTGAGGATAAGGATCAGATCGGCATTGTTACAGGACTTGCCTGGACGCAGGTAGGAGGAGAGCTCCTTTGCATTGAGACCCTGATTATGCCGGGAAAAGGAGATCTTATCATGACCGGCAAATTAGGCGATGTCATGAAAGAATCCGCCCAGGCAGCAGTAAGTTATATCCGTTCACGCGCTGACAGCCTTATGATTGACAATAAGTTTTATAAAAAATGCGATATCCATATACATGTTCCAGAAGGAGCCATTCCCAAGGATGGACCTTCAGCGGGCATTTCAATATGCACATCTATTGTGTCAGCCCTTATTAGAAAACCAGTATATCGTGATATCGCCATGACCGGTGAAATAACCCTGCGTGGCCGTATTCTTCCCATAGGAGGGTTAAAGGAAAAAATTCTAGCCGCTCATAGAGGAGGTATTAAAAAGGTTATTATCCCAAAAGAAAACGAAAAAGATATCAAAGATATACCCCACTCTATATTAAAACAGATAGAAATTATATTAATAGAAAACATGGATGATGTACTATCCAATGCCTTAATACTTAATAAGGGTGATACCCTGTTTAAAAAGGATTATATATCTTATCAGATAATGCCCGAAAATCCGCCCGAAAAACCAGAGGGCAGGTCAGCTTTAATTTAGGTTTAATCTTGACATTATTTTATTATATTGTTAGCAGTATTTTTTCTCGACGAGAAAACCACATGTCGGGAATCTTTAAAAGGTTTCAAGGTGTCTCATAAGGGCGGGTAGCTCAGTTGGGAGAGCATCGGCCTTACAAGCCGAGGGTCACAGGTTCAAGCCCTGTTCCGCCTACCACAAATGGCCTATAGCCATTTACCTGTAGCCAATAGCTATTAGCTGTTAGCTGATGACAAAAGCAAAGCTTTTCTTGGGGGTGTAGCTCAGTTGGTTAGAGCGCCGGCCTGTCAAGCCGGAGGTCGCGAGTTCAAGTCTCGTCACTCCCGCCATTTTAAACCTGCCGCTTATTTTATCTTATTGACCAATGAAAAAAATCCTAAACCCCGAAGAAATTATTAATTCACATATCATAACCCCTGGAACAAGGATCTATTGCTCCGGCAATGCTGCAACTCCCCAGTTTTTGTTGAAATATATCTGTGAAGATACATCCATTAAAGATATTGAAATGTTGGGCGTGCTTCTTCTTGGAGAAATAGACGAGTTGTTCAGTGAAGAAACCTGTTCGAGAATCACTCATAGGGTTATCTTTAATGGTCCACATTCAAGGCAAGCTGTAAACAACGGATGGGCAAAGTACCAGTTGCTCCACCTGTCAGACATACCCAGACAGTTAAAAGGATACCTGAAACCTGATATGGTTTTCGTGTCTGTCAGTGGTCCAGACAACGGGGGAAATTTCAGCTTGGGAACATCGGTCGAGGGTGTACTCGCTGCGGTTCAAATCGCAAAAGAGAATAACGGGATAGTAATTGCGGAAAGAAATGCGAGAATGCCTTTTGTGATGGGCTCAACAATTCACGAAAAAGTTATCGATTACCTTGTCGATTGTGATTACGATCTGCCCATAAGCCCGGTGAAAAAACCGGACGACCGGTCAAAAAGGATCGCTGATCTGATCGCTCAATTGTACATCCATGATGGAAGCACTTTGCAGTATGGAATCGGTGAGGTACCAGAAGCAGTTACAAATTCGATTATTGATAAAGGCGTTAAGGATTTAGGGATCAGGACGGAGTTGTTTGCAGATGCCATGGTAAAACTTGTTGAAAAGGGGATTGTAACAAACAAGTACACAAATAACCATTTTTCAATCGCCACACTTTTTTTATCTGGAAACCGTGGTGGGTATAACTGGTTTGACTATAACAGCTCCGTGCAAAGCAGGCCTTCAGACCAGACGAACAGCATCCTGAACATTGCCAATCAGCCGAAAATGGTGGCGGTAAACAGTGCCATCGGTGTTGACCTGCATGGCAATATATGGGCGGACTCGCTGTATGCCAGACAGATATACAGCGGCGTTGGTGGACAATCCGATTTCTTGAGGGGAGCCTATTTGTCCAATGGAGGCATTCCGATAATCGCTATGAAATCAACCACACGAAAAGGTGTGTCCAAGATTATGGATCAGTGTCCTAAAGGGATCACGACCACGGCTATTGCCGCCGACCCGGTTATTATTGTTACCGAATATGGAGCTTTTGATCCCAGAGGATTAAGTATTACCGAGCATGCTATCGGGATTGCCCATCTGGCGGAACCTGAAACCAAAGAGAAATTGCTGAAAGATATTTTTGACCGGGGTGTTTTTCTCAAGCCATCAAAAAGATTCCAAAAAGACAAGCCAAAGGGGTTTTTCCCTTACGAAAGACTTTAAAGAGGTTGTTTTTTACAAATTTAAACATTATTTGCTATCACGTACCGGTAATGCCCGGTGATAGAGCGCGATAGACTCGTAGGTCCAGCTCTGCTTGCCATTGGTAAAACGGAAGTAGGCGGCCCCGTCATTGCCCCTAAGTGATGTCCACGGAGAGCAACATGTAAGATGTATTAAAGGATTTATGCGAAGTTGATCGCCGGTTTCACAACAATCTTGAGGATATCCATCCGTATTTACATCATAAAGGCTCACTAACTCATCAATAGTCGGCAGCCGCCAGTCCGTATAGCCTCCAGCACGGTAATTATCACAGTATCTTTTTGCATCATGCCAGGTTATATCTTCACCATTATCTCTTGCCGCCCACATGAGACCTGTTTTAGTATCCAGCGATATCCCTTTATTACCAGCTATGAAGCTGCCTTCCCTACCGATAATTTTTCCTATTTTAAGTTCAAGTTTTCTTAGTTTGTCTCTTTCCTGCCTTCTTTGTTTTTCAAAATAGGCTTCGAGCTTTTTTGTATGTACTGAATCGGGGTAATAAGCCTTCAACCTCTCAAATGTATCTGTCGGATCGTTTGAAAAACCCCATACAACCTGGCAATACATCGCCTCAGCAACCGTATTATCGTTTTTGCTGCTTTTTATTATATTATCGATTATTCCTTTTGCTTTTTTCCCCTTTCCCATATTAATTAGACTTTTTGCGTACCTCAGTTCCTTTGAATCGATCCCCTCTGATACGGTTTTTACCTTTCCGATAAGAATTACTAAATATGTTCCATCCTGCTGATAGCCTATGTCCATAATCCTGTATCCAGGCAACAACGCAGCATCAGCTTTAGATTCGATATAATCTGAATTTACAACCAGATCCGTTACGCTTGTTATCGACTTTATCTGCACCCCGGCCCGTTCAATTGCCTCGCGCTTTGCAAATAATACCGCCTCCTTGTAATCCCTTTGCTTTGTCGTTTTTTCACCATCATCAAAACCGTTGATTTGAACTTCAATTGTTTCCGAGGAACCAATACCTGATATTCCAATGATAATATAGATCAATACCATTATGAAAATCGTTCTTCTCATAACAATTCCTCGCAAAAGTAGCGTTCAATATATTTTGCCATTTTAGGCAGCTTTGTCTTTACATATTTCAGAATTTCTATATGCTCCCATTTTTCGTTCACAGCGGGTTTTTGTGGGTTATTCATACTATACAAATTCATTGCTATGCTAATATCAGAATTTTCATCTTTCTTTTTTGGAATAGTCATTTTAACAAAAAGAGCGTAATCAATGCCTTTACTTTGACACATTTTTTTCAATTTAGCAGACAGTGATGTAAACAATTTTCCTATAACAGCTTCCGGTTTTACACCTTCCAATATACTATTCATTGTTATCTGTTCCACATATAGTTTCCCCATACTAATAACAAATGGATCAAAACCCTCAAGGTTATAATCGGCTTTAAACTTGCCGGCTTCAGCATCATCAATAATGTCAAACTGTATCTTTATGCCATGTTTTTTTAATTCTTCACATATACTGTTTTGGGAAATTATAGCCTTAACTTTCTTAGAATAATCATCTTTGCAAAGATCTTTATAAATAACAGGGAAAATACCTATTGTCTTGAATTGTTTCTGTTGTGCAACAGGAGTCACTTGCTGAGGTTGTGGGGAAACTGATTGCAATGGCTGAAGCAAAGGAGCCGCAGTTTGGGGTTGAGGTGAAGGGACTGTTACTGCACCTGAAGAAGAAGCATCAGTGCATTTTATCTGACAACTTTTCAATATGTTCAGGGCAAGTTCAGGATTTCGGCATTTGGTAGCTATCGGCTCCAGTATTGCCATGGCCAGACAGTAGTTCCCCTGAGCAAAATAGTTTAAAGCTTTATCAAATGACTGTTGAACCTCTTGTTCATATCTATTTTTAGCTTTTATCAGAAGCTTAATAATAGCAGGGTGTTTCGAATATTCTTCAGGAGGGTCGTAATCAGGATTCGCTGCCAGCGCTTTTAGCAATTCGTTTTCAATGTCTTTTTCATCCATCTGCATGTAAATGAAAACGTTTGCTTTCAAATAATGAGCTTCTGAAAGTAAATTTTTGTTGATAACGTCCTTTTTCTCCTGCCTGATTGCATCAATTGCTTTATCACAATATTCTAATGCTTTTTTATAATCCTTCAGCTTCTTATAATCATAAGCCATATATAAACAATTTTTTCCAAAATCAGTTTGAGCTATCACTATTGATGCAAATAATATTGCGCATGTCACAATTATATTAACTGTCAGTAATTTTTTAATATTCATAATGACACCTCCTGTTGCTGTTTTTTATATTTTGAAGAACCCCTTGGCAAGCCACAGGGAATCTTCGGCTATAAGGAAGTTAACGGAATCTCCGCTTTGCTCCGACAAGCTACAGGGAATGCCCTCATTTTTGCGGTTCAAGCATATATCTTCCCTTTTTTTAATGGTTACACGTATAAACTACAATAGTCAATATAATTATGTAGTTATGTAATTACAAAAAAATGAAGTTTTCACTTGTTTACGGACATACTGGTGGATTTTCCTTGTCCAGATAAATGGTAAGGGGAATGATATGCAATTCTCTGGAAATATTGCGGGTAGAGCCTAGTTCCCATCTTGAACAGCGGACATTAACATTAAGTGACTGGTTGATGGCCGACACAATGCCTTTGATATTAATAACCGGGTGGCGAGAGAATACTTCGGGGAGACCGTAAGTGAGGTTGCAGGACAGGCACTTGCCTGGTCGCTGTTTGAGATGAAACTCGAAAAACAGGCTGTTTTCTCCTTGACTCTGAAACTCCAGGCTGATGTCGTAGGACCCTTCGGAAGCATCTCCGAAAAGAGCTTCAAAAAACTGATCCGCCCTGTCGGATGGAAACAAATTATCTATCGCTTTCTTGTTAAGCATATAGCATGCACGTCCTTTAATGTCCGCAATCACCAACATGACCGGCACAAGCATTTTCTTTTGACATCTCCGGCATTATGCTGTTTTGAAATAGATTAATATTATCTCGAACAGTACCTTCACAGGCTCTATAAACTTTTATTCCCATTGCATTTAATTTGTTTATAGCACCCACTCCAATACCGCCAACAACTATAGCATCAACAGATTCCCCGTTTAACGCCTTTAAAGGATTGCACATACCATGTGTATGGCCCAGGTCCTGATTGTTGATTGTATCTGTTGCGTTTGTTTCTGTATCAAAAACAATAAATACCGGCGCTGAACCAAAATGGCCGTATATAACACTGTCTAAACTTTTATCCGATTTAACGGGAAAGCAAATTTTCATTTTTTCTCCTTTTTAATTTTCATTTTTTCTCAAGAGCATCCCCTGCTCCACTTTTTCCCCTACTTTGGTATTTATGCAATGTCCTGATTTCTTTGCATCCTCTCTCCCCACGCATGTCCAGAACCAATGTCCCATAGACACTAATGTGCTAATCAGGACGTAACGCCAGAAGCTTGATTGAAACCTGAAGCCACATCACGGACACGCAGTGAAGCATCAGCGCTAACCCAAAGCGCTCTAACCATCAGCGCTCAAAATGGCTGTTATGCAAAGGTTTCACTACGAGCAATACGCTCGCTTTTGCGGTTCAAATTACCGTTTGATACCGTCCGGATCAAACTGGATCGAAGCCATATTAAAATTTTTTATAACCGCCTCAAGCTCTTTTGCGGGTATTTCCGGAATGGTTTTACGGTCAGGCCTCAAACTTTTAGCTTCTCTGAGATAGACGTGAATAATTTCTTTAGCTTTACGATTGGTGTTCCAATGGATTAACACTCGAATACAGTATCTAAGCGTGTCAGGCACCTGCATCTCATGCCCGCATAACAGTGCGACATCGTACCATCCAAGCTGGCGTGCTGCCAGCGCAGGATAGCTTGCGTTCAAATCGATAGTGGTTGTAAAATAAGCGCTGGCCACATCCTCAGAATTCATATTGTTTAAGCGAATGACGATATACAACATTTCACGTGTGGCTTCCAGAATAGCTTCTTTTGTGTTCTCAGTAACAGTGGTTGCACCGCGAACTCCCCTGCATAACATCCTGGAAGTCTTTGCTTTAGATTGAATATTCTGGTTGTCCATTGTTTCTCCTTCAAAGCCAATCGTGGACTGAACCCCCTTTTTTTTCAGCACCCTGGTTTATCTTACACTCACATGCGCGCGCCACTCCATCTTAACTTGGCTTTCAACACATCAAAATAATTCTGATCCGGCATCATTATCATGTTTACAGGGTGAAGCCCTTTTTGAATTATGATGGTATCATTATTATTTATCTCCAGACCGGCCTGACCGTCAAAGCTTACAGTGATATCTGATGACTTTTCTTCAAACCTGATTTTCATGCATACAGAATCAGGAACTATCAGAGGACGAACGGTCAGTGTAAAAGGACAAATTGGAGTAATTATGATGCCTGGAACTTCTGGATGAACAATCGGGCCACCTGCGGAAAGTGAATAGGCTGTCGAGCCGGTAGGTGTTGAAATAATAAGACCGTCGGCTCTGTAGGTAGTCAAATAGCGCTCATCAATATATGTTTTTATACTTGCAAGCCCTGCAAATACTCCTTTAGTAATGACTATATCATTTAATGCTGTTTCATCTGCCAGTTCCCTGCCATCTCTAATTACTTTTACCTGAAGACGCATTCTGGGGTTTATATCAAACCTGCCGGTTAGAATATATTCGGCAGCGGAAAAGAGGCTTTCCTCTGCGATTTCGGCAAGAAAACCGAGTCCGCCGAACTTAGCCCCTAAAATCGGAATGTTCTGATCGCCTATCCAGCGAACAGCTCTCAAAAAGGTTCCATCACCGCCAAGCACAAAAACACACAACAGATCAGGCGGAGCAAAGGATTTGCTTTTGCCTGAAATTTTGCAATTCGGACGCGGGCTTGTTTCCCTGATAACATCCACGCCTCTTGACCGCAGCCATGCTTGAAGTTCGTCGGCGTTCTTGCCTGCTTCTGCATCCGCTTTTACAAATAATCCTATCCTTTTCAAAATATTTGGCTCCTTATTATTACAATTGTTGCCACCAGAATTCGGCTGTATCATATTGCAACCGTTTACGGTTAACAGTTTACAGTTAACGGTTGATCAAAACATAAAAGCAAGAGGCTCAAATCTGAAAGCTAACAACCAGTAACGAGCAACAACTTTAGCTCACTTAAATAACCGTGACCCGTGAACTGTGATCCGTGAGCGGCTATATTATCTTTAAATAATCTTCTATGATTTTATTGCATAACCTGTCAAATCTATTTCATCGTAATAGTTCAGCCGCAAAGGCACTAAGAATGGCTGAGCTATTACCATTGGAAGC
>JAUSPN010000057.1 GCA_030656555.1 Candidatus Desulfaltia sp.
CAACAGTCTCGTTCAGGCGGCCAAGGCAAAGGCGAGAGGCTACAGAACCTTTAAGAACCTTAAAACCATGATCTATATGCTTACAGGAAAACTGGACTACAGTAAGGTGGGGCTACCCACTTAAAATGAGAAAGAGCCAAATTAATATTTAAAATACTTTCAGCAATAATACGATAAAAAAAATTGAGCGAAAGATGTGAAATTGGGGGAATGCTTGCGATTTTTCAGTTTATAAGTTTATATCTGGGACAGTTTGTGAATGGGGATCGGGCCACGCTATCCATCTGACATTTATAGGTTAACCTCCCAAACATAAGTGTTTTTAGCTCTTAAAACGCTATTTTCAGGCGTAAAACTACTCATATAAGCAGCCTGCATTTCACGAAGATGATATGCACCCCCCGATTCCACAATGCGTGATGTGCCATACGTGCCCCGGAAGGTAATGTCTTTTTGCTCTTGCCATCTTCTTATACGCTTTTTCCCTTAAAAAGGTATTTTACACCACAAAAATACCCTTTTAAGGCCTTATATGACGCTACATTTAAACGATTTGTTCACAATATCAATATGTTCCTATGGCCCGACCCCCAGGGAACATAAACTTGATACCACCATTTCCCTGACGCTATTTCATTAATCTAACCACATAAAAATACTATCAATATAATGATATATCAATTTTTTACTTGGTGAATTCACCATTAAGCTCCACGATGAAAAAACCTTTGCCGAGTTTCATCTTTATAATTGGATGAGTTTTAAGAATTGATTTTTAAAGATTTAATTGATTTCTTCCTGAAAGCATTAATTTGCCACCTTCCCTTTTTATAGTAGATTTCTTTTGTAAATCCTGATAATTAAAAACATATAAGTAGTGTTAGCTATTAAAACTCCTAACCCCTTTAACCCTTTGATGAGTGTGCTATGGACTGAATACCGAAACCCCGTACCTCAAGAAGAGAGCTGGGTTTTGTATATCTTGTATTTAGTTCTTAAGTCTTTAGGATAGGGAATTTTACTAATATGAGACATGTGGTTATTGAAAATCCCGTCATAAATTCCCCATTCCGAGAGCCGACTCGCCATTTCCGCTTTACAGATGAAGGCATCACCAACGAAATCGAAAGCGGCCGCCGGACAAGCTCCTACTTTGTTCCCATTGCTCAGCCTCGCAAGAAAGGGTCCAAGCAGTTGTTGTTCGATACCGAATGGACGCGAGACCGGATCGAAGAGAACAAACTTGTCAACCAGATCCGTGTACGAGTGAAACTCTGGCGGAAAGGCGGCTATCTTGGAGTGACACCGACAACAAGTCGGCTACTCGCTTACTGGATCGCTCCAGACCGCGAGAAGAAGCTTTTCTTCTGCCAGATCGAAGCCCTCGAAACCGCCATCTACATCACCGAGGTAGCAAAAAAGTACAATGATGGCTGGATCGAAAACGCACTCCGTGCGGCGAACGATACATCGAACCCGGGTCTGCCCCGCATGGCCTTCAAAATGGCAACCGGCTCCGGCAAGACCGTCGTTATGGCGATGATCATTGCCTGGCACACCCTGAACAAGCTCGCCAATCCGAAGGACGCACGCTTTTCCGGCACCTTCCTTATCGTGACACCTGGCATCACCATCCGTGACCGTTTGCGCGTATTACTTCCCAACGATCCGCAGAACTATTACCGCCAGCGCGACATCGTCTCGACCCAATTGCTGGAACAGCTCGGTCACGCGAAGATTCTTATAACGAATTTTCACGCATTCCTGCTGCGTGAGAAGGTTGCCGCCGGAAAGATCACCAAGGCCATACTGGCTGAAGGCAAAACGAGCGCCTTCACCGAAACCTCCGACCAGATGGTCCGGCGTGTCTGCCGCGAATTAGGCAACAAGAAGAACATCATGGTCCTGAATGACGAGGCCCATCATTGCTACCGTCGCAAACCGGATGTGGAGGATGAAAAGCTCACCGGCGACGATCGCATCGAAGCCAAGAAGCGAGAGGAAGAAGCCCGAGTCTGGATTTCCGGCATTGAAGCAGTGAAGGCCAAAATCGGCGTGAAGGCCATCTACGACCTTTCTGCAACGCCTTTCTTCCTGCGCGGCTCCGGATATCCAGAGGGCACGCTTTTCCCCTGGGTTGTCTCCGATTTCTCTCTCATCGACTCCATCGAAGCTGGCATCGTGAAGGTCCCCCGTGTGCCCGTGGCCGACGATTCAATGACTGGCGAACAACCCACCTACCGCGACCTCTGGCTGCGCATCCGAGAGCACCTTCCCAGGAAGCGCCGCAAGACTGAGGACGTCGGTGGCGAGCCAAAACTCCCCGTCGAACTTCAGGGTGCGTTGCACAGCCTATACAGCAACTACGAAAAATACTACGACCTTTGGGTAAAAAATGATGATGCCCGTGCCAAGGGTATCACCCCGCCTGTCTTCATCATCGTCTGCAACAATACAAATGTCTCGAAGCTGGTCTTCGATTACATTGCCGGATGGGAGAAGATGATAGGCGATACATCCTTTGTTCAGGCCGGACAGCTTCCTATCTTCCGCAATGACGACGCCAAGGGTGGCTGGCTTCGCCGCCCAAACACCATTCTTGTTGACAGTAAGCAACTTGAATCCGGCGAGGCCATGAGTGCCGACTTCAAGAAGATCGCCAATCGCGAAATCGAAGAGTTCAAGGCCGACTATAGCCTTCGCTTCCCTGGCCGTGACGCGGGGAACCTTACCGATGAAGACCTGCTTCGTGAAGTGATGAACACCGTCGGCAAGGCCGGAAAACTTGGCGAGCACGTCAAATGCGTGGTCAGCGTTTCTATGCTCACCGAGGGATGGGACGCCAACACCGTCACTCACGTGCTGGGCGTCCGTGCCTTTGGCACGCAGCTTCTGTGCGAGCAAGTCGTCGACCGTGGTTTGCGGCGGATGAGCTATGCCGCAAACGAACAAGGCATGTTCGATCCGGAGTATGCTGAAGTGTATGGTGTGCCCTTCTCGTTTATCCCATGCAGCGGCTCAACCAAGGAACCCAAACCCGGCCCCCTGCCGACCAGGGTCCGCGCTCTCGAAAGCCGCATCGCCTGCGAGATCACCTTCCCGTGTCTGCTTGGCTACCGCTATGACATAGCCGGTGAACGCCTGACCGCTACCTTTACAGAAGACTCCACATTTGCTCTTTCAACGGCCAACATTCCCACCATTGTCGAGAACGCCCCTATCGTCGGCGAATCGAGTATCCACACCCTTGACGACCTCAAACGCCACCGGCCCAACGAAGTTGCCTTCCTGCTTGCCAAGCTGACCCTCGAACAATACTTTCGAGATGACGATGGCAACGACAAACCCTGGCTCTTCCCGCAGTTGCTTGCCATTGCCAAACGCTGGATGGCAGATTGTGTGACGTTTAAGGATCACACCTTCCCGCAATTGCTGCTGCTTATAGAGTTTGCCCACGACGCCTCCGACCGTATTTATAAGGCCATCGTCGCTTCCACCGTCGGCACGCACGCCCTCAAACCTATCCTCCGCCCCTACGACACGATTGGCTCTACACGCCACGTTGATTTCGACACGATACGACCGGTTTACGCCACGCGTAATGATAAGTGTCACATTTCCCACGTCGTTGCCGATACCGACTCATGGGAGCAGAAGCTCGCCAAGACGCTGGAGGACATGAAAGAGATTGTTCGCTACGTCAAGAACTACAACCTCGGATTCAACATCCCCTACGTCTTAAACGGTGATGAGAAGAACTACATCCCCGACTTCATCGCTTGCATCGACGACGGAAACGGCGCCAGTGACCTGCTGAATCTGCTCATTGAGGTCACGGGTGAGAAGAAGAAAGACAAGGCGGCCAAAGTTACCACCACCCGCACCCTCTGGGTCCCGGCAGTCAACAATCACGGCGGTTATGGCCGCTGGGAATTCATCGAAATCGCCGACCCCTGGGATGCGGAAAACCTGATCCGGGCGCAGTTACGTAAGAACAAAACAACGATGGAGAACAAGTGATATGGCCAGAAAACGAACCACGAAAAACAACGGCCCGACGCCTGTCGAGTCTCTTCGCCACAAGGACAAGCGCAAGAACATTCCTACTGAAGAACTGCGCGACTTTGTTTCCGAGGATGAGCACGCGCCCAAGACCATGCTCTACCCCCGCGATCCGTCCCTCGACCCGCAATTAGTCTGGAAGGGTAAGGATGAACAGGATCAGACTGACCTTGCCGTCCCAGTTGTGCCGATTTACATTCAGGAGAAGATTCACCCACGGGCGCTCATTGACGCATTGCCCCGCATCGAGCAACCTGGCGAGAGCCAGCTCAACCTGTTTGCCGACTTCAATGGACTGCCCGACGAATTTGACCAGCGGGTGGACTTTTATCAGCACGACGGCCACTGGTCGAACCGAATGATCCTCGGCGACTCACTGCTGGTGATGACAAGCCTGGCCGAGAAGGAGGGACTCAAGGGCAAGGTCCAGACCACCTACTTTGACCCGCCCTATGGCATCAAATTCGGCTCCAACTGGCAGGTCAGCACCCGCAAGCGCGACGTGAAGGATGGCAAGGCCGAGGACGCCACCCGCCAGCCCGAACAGGTGCGCGCCTTCCGCGACACATGGAGACTTGGCATCCACTCCTATCTCGCCTATATGCGCGACCGGCTTGTTGCCGACCGTGAACTGCTCACCGAGACGGGCAGCGCCTTTGTGCAGATTGGGGATGAGAATGTGCACTTGGTGCGATCTGTAATGGATGAGGTATTTGGGAGTGAAAATTTTGTTGTTTCGATAATCCTTCAGAAGACACCCTCTCATGAGGGTAATTTAGTCGAAGCGATAAATGATTATATACTATGGTATGCAAAAAACAAAGAGAGCGTAAAATACAGACCGCTTTTCGAGCCTTGGAATATTCAGGACCTGCGCCCAACAAAATTTAAGAAAGTAAGACTTCCGGACGGGTCAGCGCGAGGGATGACCCGAGAAGAACTAATGAATACCAATTTGCTGCCACCAGGTTCAAAATTCTTTCGAGATGACGTATCCTTAACATCTGAGGGAGAATCGACACGAGGCCTCGTACCGTTTATTTTCAATGGAAAAGAGTACAGACCATCACCCGGACGACATTGGCGAACTGGCGATGATATTACTAAACTAACAGCTCTTGTTAGGGCCGGAAGGATCTCGGCTGGAAGAGATAATATTTTCTTTAAATTATATCTTGATGATTTTGCTATGTCTGAACGTAGCAACCTATGGACTGACCTTACTGGAGCACAACACAAGGTCTATGTTGTTCAAACAAACGTAACTGCTATACAGCGCTGCCTCCTCATGACCACAGACCCCGGCGACCTGGTCCTCGACCCGACCTGCGGCAGCGGCACCACGGCCTACGTCGCGGAGCAGTGGGGCCGGCGCTGGATCACCTGCGACACCAGCCGCGTCGCCCTGGCCCTGGCCCGCACCCGGCTTATGGCCGCCAAGTATCCCTATTACCTGCTGGCCGACTCCCCGGAAGGCATACGGAAGGAAGCGGAACTGACCGGCAAAATCCCCCTCAATCCCCCTTTACTAAAGGGGGAAGCCGAAGGCAGGGGGATTTCTTCCGACATCCGCAAGGGCTTCGTCTACAAGCGCGTGCCCCACGTCACACTCAAATCCATCGCCAACAACCCCGACATCAAAGAGGGGATGACCCGCAAGCAGATCGACGACGCCATCGCTCGCCACGCCGACACCGAAACCCTCTACGACCAGCCCTATGAAGACAAGAAAACCGTCCGCGTCAGCGGCCCCTTCACGGTCGAAAGCCTCTCCCCGCACAGGGTGCTTGTCACTGCCGACGATGATATAGACGGGACCATTCCCCGTCAAGAGGCACAGCGGGAGCAGGACTTTGCCACGATGATCCTCGACAATCTGCGCAAGGCGGGTGTACAGAACACCAAGATAGGCGAACGAATCAAATTTGATACGCTTAACCCCTACGCAGGAAGCTGGCTGCACGCCACCGCGGAATACACCGACGCCGAAGGCAAGACGAAGCGTGTTGCCATCTCCATCGGCCCGGAGCAGGGCACGGTCGGCCCACAGCAAGTAAAGGAAGCCGCCAAGGAAGCAGTTCAGGGCGTCGGCTACGACCTATTGCTTGTCTCAGGATTCGCTTTCGATCCCCATGTCGCGGAAGAGGCTAAGCGTTACGGCAAACTGATGGTGCTGCCCGTCAAGATGAACCCCGACCTGGCCATGGGTGATGACCTCTTAAAGAAGACCGGGGCGGGAAATCTTTTCATGGTCTTCGGAGAACCGGACGTGGATATCAGAAAGCAGAAAGACGGAACACTCATGGTGGAAATCAAAGGTGTAGACGTGTATGACCCGACGACCGGTGAGATTCGCAGTGACTCCACCAACGACATCGCCTGCTGGTTCATCGACACCGATTACAACGGCGAGAGTTTCTTTGTCCGTCACGCCTATTTCACCGGAGCGGATCAGCCCTATGACAAGTTAAAGCGCGCCCTGAAAGCTGAAATCAACGAAGAGGCATGGTCTTCCCTCTATACCACAAAGAGCCGCCACTTTGATCCGCCAACCACAGGCAAAATTGCCGTCAAAGTCATCAACCATTATGGAGATGAGGTTTTAAAGGTTTACGAGGTTTAAATGAAGGGATTTTTTAAGGTTGTTTCACTATGAATAAAGAAAGGGAAATTAGTATGGATCAACTTACAAAACAAGATATAGAAGATCTGATTCATTGCCGGAAGAAGATAACTGAACAACCGAAGAAAGAGATGAGTCTTTCAGATGGTCATTGGCGAAATGGAATGAAATTACAGTCAGAGAATGGAGAACATGATTTTATAGTTTTTATGAGAAAGAACGAAAATTTTGAGGAAAATTTTTCAATAGGATTAATTTGTTTACCTAAACATGTAAAAGGTGATATATTACTTTTCAGATGTAATGGTCCACATGGGCCTCATATATTATTTGACCACCACGATCGTCATCATATTCATATTGCAAATGAAGAGGACATAGCTGCAGGTTTAAAGGCCGAAAGAAGAGCGTATGTTACTGAAGAGTATGCCTCTTATTGGGATGCATTAGGATATTTCTTGCGGGAATGTAACATAATGGGTGCGGAGAAACATTTCCCGGATGTCTTTCAAAAAAACCTCTTTATAGGTAGTAGAGGCGAGTCATGAATGAGTACCTTGAAATCTTGAAAACCCAGTTTAATGACCGGATACGCTTTGAAGAGAAAAGGTCCGGTATTTACCAGCTTATTGCGCCTTTCTACCATGAAGATGGTGATATGCTGGATATCTTTATCGAAAAGGCAGATAACAACGGAAAGGTTAAAATATCAGATCATGGCATGACGATTATGCGTCTCTCTTATGAGTATGACATTGATACTCCAAATAAAAAACGGATATTTCAAAAGATAATAGGTGAAAACCAGCTTGCGGAAAGGGACGGACGGCTTTATCTTGAAACCTCCCGTGAATCACTATATCCTTCGGTGCTTCAATTTGCCCAGGGCGTGGGTAAGGTATCAAATATGCGTCTTTTTAAGCGTGAGGTGATAAAAAGCCTATTTTATGAAATGCTTGATGAATATGTTATGGATAAGCTTACCCGATTCAAGCCGGAACCAAAGGTATTACCTATCTTGGAACGGGACGACCTTGAAGTTGATTACGAGCTTAAAGAATTCAAGAGACCCATATATATCTTTGGCATAAAAGATGATACTAAGGCGCGGCTTACGACGATATCATGTCTTGAATTTCAGAGGGCAAAAATTCCATTCAAAAGCATTGTTGTGCATGAAGATTTTGAATCTTTGAGCAGGAAAGACCGAAAAAGAATCACAAGTGCGGCAGATAAACAATTTGTTGATTTAGATGATTTCAGAAATAATGGTGAAAAATTTATGGAAAGAGAAGTTGCTTAGCTGCTGATTCCTTTCCGACCCAATTCTTTTGCTCACATATTTCCAATAACGCCTGCAGGCCATACACACTATTCGATCAAAATAACCAAAAATGGGGCTTACGGGGGCTTACGGGGCTCTTCAGTTTATAAGTTTGTATCGTCAAGAATAAAATAGCTGACCCACTTTTTTAATTCATAGATTGAAGCTTCCCCGCCAAGCAGCGGGGAGCTTCGACCGTAAGGAAGTTTGCTTATAAAGCAAAAAACCCCATCCTTCATGTGGCTGAAGAAACGGGGCTTTATTTTTTTTGTAATACTATGGTTGGTCACGTGATCTTCCTGTACACTCCGTGCCTGGAACTATTAATTAGCGCTGAGTCTTTGATCAGTACTAATCCTTACTTGCATGAAATATTCTTTCTGATTCTGTCCTTAGCTTCCTCCCAGTCGGATACGGTAACCTTGCCGGCTGATAGGGCTTTTTTTCTATCTCCAAGAACTGCTTCATGCCAGGCAGGTGATTCGAGTGTCTTCTCGTCCATCGCCAAGTCACCCCAAATAGTTTCCATTAGATCAAGTTTTTGAGCAAATGTAAGTTGTGATAAAGGGAAATCAATTCTTTCCATAATCTTTCCTCTCTTGGGCTAACGAAAAAAATAAATCAACGATATTAACCATTGTTAGGTTAGATCTCGATTTATTACATATAATAATAGAGTGAGGCTTTCAATGAAAAACAAATGAAGAAATGGGGCTTTATTTTTTTTGTAATACTAAGGTTGGTCACGTGATCCTCCTGTTTGAGGTTCAAAAAACAGACCGAAATTAATCCAAGGGACTGTATATTGTGTAAATATCTAAGTCAATTTGTTATCTTTTCTATCAGGCCGGTGTAAATCGCAGCGAAAAACCGGTCGGGTGGACTCAAAATGCAAATAGCCGTTGTAAGACAGAAATAACCTCCATCTGGGTTTCTGAATTAATATAACCAAGCTTTTTTATGAGTCGTGTTTTATCTATTGTTCGCATCTGATCTAAAACGATTTGCCCTTTTTTGTTTTTGAATTTGCATGATATCCTTGTGGGATAGTCCTTGCCTGCAGTAGTCATTGGGGCAATAATAACGGTGCGGATATGTCTGTTCATTTCATCAGGTGAAATAATTAAACAGGGTCTGGTTTTCTGAATTTCAGATCCGACAGCAGGGTCAAGATTTATCAAATATACATCAAATCGATTGACTACCATTGCCATTCTTCTTCATCCCAAGAATTTGAGATATTTTCGGTTCCGTGCATCAGCACGTCATCACCATTTTCGGCCATTGTTTTGAAAGCAAGATCCCAACCAACTCTTGGATTTGAAATAGAGCGAATAATGATTTGGTTTTTCTCTACTTCAAGCTCAACGTCCTCCATAATTCCTGTCTGCTCAAGTATGGGTTTCGGAATACGGATGCCTTGGGAATTGCCAATTTTTACAACGCGTGCTCTCATGGTTTACCTCCTTGACTTGATAAGTGCCTACATTGTAATTACATCGGTATGGAATGTCAACGATTTATTGCCTGGATAGGGAATAGGGAATGGTTTTACCTTGATTGTAATGGATAGCTGAAGAAACGGGGCGTTATTTTTTTGTTATCTTTTCGATGAGTTATCATAAACTCATGGTTTAAATATTTTCAATTGCAAATCTTTAATCATTTTAAAGTGCCTTACATTACTTGATGCAAGAGGCAGGTTGTTTTCGACAGCTGTTGCTGCTATTATTGCGTCACCCGATCTAAGGCCGGAAGCCAACGTGTATTCTTCGACATAAATAGACGCACGATGTCCTATATTTTCGGTTAATGGAAGAACAAGAAAATCGAACGTTGTTAAAAAATCTTTTATATGTTTGTGCTGATTTTTGTTTTTAGCACACTGTAGAAGTTCCATGTAGGTCTGAACGGAAAGATGCCGTTCCTCTGACATTTCCATAAGTTTTGCAGCTTTTTTGTTACCTCTTTGAGTCCAGATGAATATGTCTGTATCAAATATCATCGTATCTATCTTTCCGCAAATCGTTTAATTCGTCTAATACTGATTTCTTGGAGTCTTGAGATGACATGCCAAAAAAAGGATGATCAATTATACTCATATCATTCTTCTGTGCTGCTGGGACCAAGATCCCTTTCACTTTACCGCGATACAGGACTGTCACCTTTTCATTCCTGTCAAGAGCTTTGAGAACATCATTCATTTTATATCTTAAATCGACGACTGTTGCTTTCATTAGATTACCTCTCTTTAAATGTATATAGAAACTATACATTAAAAGATGCCAAAATTTCAAGGATTATTTTTAATCAGCCACCACCAGTAGAACTGGTGGTATGAGGAAGGCCCCTAAAAGGGGCCATATTGAACAATCTTTAGTGTTTATCGACAGGATTAACAGGATTTTTTGGATTCTTTATTTTTCTCAGTCTCCAGACGAGACTGAGAAAGTACAATCCCGCCCAAAGGCGGGAAAAGGGAACCTGACTTCCAACCTTTGCCATCGTTAAGCTAAACTTTTGCCTTTCTTCAGGAAAGGCAAAAAATATCCTGAATATCCTGTAAATCCTGTCTGATTTATAGTCTTTTATTAACGCCTGAAACGGCATAGCCTTTTCAATTCTCACCGGCAGAGCCGGTGGATTAATTATGATTTAAAAGTCTTGATCTTGTAACCGCGAACCTGAGTTTACCCTTTCCTTAATTTTCGGCTGTCACCCACCCGAAGGGTTACATTTGTGGAATCAAAATATTCTATTAGCGGGATTAAATACTTGCGGGATACTAATGCTATTTCCTTGAACTGCGGCGTTGTCATTTCTCCATGAGATTTTAAATAATCAACCAGCCGGTTTTTTAACTCATTTACAGCCTCTGCATGGAAATAGAGGTCCTCTTTTACCTTAAGCAGAAATCCTTCATCAACAAGCAGCATCAGCACATCTTTTGCCCGCTTCGAATCAACATCAAACGAATTGCTTAGTTCTTTAAAATACGGGGGCGTTAGCCCGCCTTTAACATAGGCGTCCAGTATTTTTGTTCTTATATCGGCCTGATCAACTTTTAGAGAAACAGTATGTGAAGATAAATAGACGGTATTTTCTTCCTGAATAATCACTTTATCCTTTATCATCAGGTTAAGCATAAGACTGAAAAGCTTTGTTTCCACAGCAAAAGGAAACTTTGATCTTAACTCCTCTTTGGGCATACCGGCTTTTAAGGGGTTTGATTTGTGGTAATTTGACAGATAATCAAGCATTTCTTTTTTTAAATTTTCAATGCCGTTATTATGGATGTAGATTCGATTTTCCCTGTCAAAACAGACAATTGTTTTTTTTGACAAAAGTGCCTGGAGGGTATTATCAAGCTGTTTTTCAGGAAGGTTTGTCATTATTTTAAGGTCGGCAAAGGAGACCCCTGCATAATCGGAAGCATCAGCGTGAGATGAAATTATTTCTTCAGGTATGTTATCGACAAGTCCCTTTAATAGTTTGATTACCTCCGGCTTAAAGCGTTTGTGCTTTTGTGGTATCGGGTTTAATATATGCCCGCCGCCGATAGTTCGTACCGGTGAATAACTTCTTATTACAAACCTGTCATCCTTTACCAGCGCAACCGGAGAGTCAAGCCTGATCTGAGCAAGAGTTGTTTCCCCTGGAAGAAGCTCATCCTTTTCAAGAAGAATAAGAATGCCTAACACCTCACTGGTTCCTGTGTGAAATCTGATGCGCGTCCGGTTTTTAGCTGATTTTTTATTGCTGCCAAGATAGTTAACCAACACGTCTATCATGAAACTCGTCTTTAAGCTGCTTGGAGTGGATAATACATTGCCGCGGGTTACGGAAGCTTTTTCAAGCCCCTGAAAATTAATGGCTGTGCGCATTCCAGCTTCTGCATTATCTACGCTGTTGTTATGAACCTGAATTCCACGCACCTTTGAAGTAATGTTGGACGGATATATCATAATGGTATCTCCAACATGGATGTTTCCTGATATAAGCGTCCCTGTAATTACCGTTCCAAACCCCTTCATACTGAAAACCCGGTCAACAGGAAGGCGGAACAGACCTGTTGATGTGCGCACAGGAATTAAGGCGCTTAGTTCATCCAGGGTTTTGATAAATTCCGGTATTCCTTTGCCTGTAGCAGACGATACAGGCACAACAGGGCTGTCTTCCAGAAAAGTTCCCTTGAGAAATTCTTTGATATCCTCCAGTACAAGTTCCAGCCATTCCTCATCCACAAGGTCGATCTTAGTCAGGACAACAAAGCCGTGTTTTATGTCTAACAGAGAACATATTTCCATATGTTCTCTGGTTTGGAGCATTACTCCTTCATCAGCCGCAATAACCATAGCTACAATATCGATTCCTGTGGCGCCCGCCACCATGTGCTTGACAAATTTTTCATGTCCCGGCACGTCGACAATTCCAACATGCTGTCCGCTGGGAAGATCCATTGAAGCAAAGCCAAGCTCAATAGTTATGCCGCGAAGCTTTTCCTCTTTTAAGCGGTCTGTGTCTATTCCTGTGACAGCCTTAACAAGTGAGGTTTTGCCGTGATCAATATGCCCTGCGGTTCCTAAAATAATCTGTTTCAATTTGGATATGTTCCTTTTAAACAAACCAGACGCCATTAGTTAATTGACAATCTAATGAATCCAAGACCATATGAATTACCAACCCAATGCCGACATAACGTAACTTTGGGATAAAACAAAGTGACACATATAGCGCAATGGGCAAAAAACCATGTAAAGGATGGAAACCGATACCACAGCGCCCCGGATCATACACCGGATTTGCCATAAGATGGTCGATATCTACGAGCATTGTGGATACCATGACCAGATAAACTAACTTCCAATCCCGCCGAAAGAACAAACCCACTACAATTGCTGGAATGAGAAAATGTAACGAAATATGTATAATCAACACCTTCTAATTTTCTTGCCGTTTGCGTAACATAACGCTCAAACGCCCTGGCCGCGGAAAGGGCACGATCTGGAGGTGTGCCCATAAGACTGAAAAATTATGGCAGAAATCAGAAGAAACGTAAAGAATATATTAAGCAAAGCGGACTTTTACTGGTATGCGTTTTATAACAGGCTTAAAAGTTGTGTGAGTAGAAATGGCGCCAAAGTCTATTAAACATTATAATATTAAGGCATTTCTTGATAAATCTGAAGCAGAGGGTAAAGAAGATCGACAGATCACGCGGGCGTACAGGTCTATAAAGTTTTTTCTGGAAGACTTTATGTGCCAGCCTATTAATTTTAGTGAAAACCAGGAGGATGAATTTTTCGGTAGATCTGTAAAAGATTTTGTTTTTAAGTTTTGCACCTTTTGATTGCCATACCATAAGACTTTCTGATATAATTTCCAATTTTTTGTAGATAACCTCGCCAAAATTGGTGATGGACTTCTATTTGATTGCTTTAAAGGAGTAAACATGGCGGATCAAAAGGTTATGAACAGATTGTGGGTGGTCGTCGGTGCCATTCTAATTCAATTGTGTCTTGGTTCAATCTATGCATGGTCTGTTTTCACACCATCTTTGGTGGCGGAAGGATGGACAAAAGGAATGACACAAGGTATTTTTTCAGCAAGCCTGGCGTTTTTTGCGATTGTAATGGTTGTTGCGGGACGTATGATGCCAGAAATGGGGCCAAGAGCGCTTGCAGTTTCTGGTGGTGCAGTCCTCGGTGTTGGCTACATAATTGCGGGGCTGGCGGGAGGGACCGACTTCTGGTCACTTTTCTTCTTAATTGGTATTGTTGGCGGCAGCGGTATTGGTTTAGCATATGTTGTGCCAATCACCGTCGGTATGCGTTGGTTTCCTGACAAAAAGGGTTTGATTACTGGTCTTTCAGTTGCTGGATTTGGCTTTGGCGCAACCTTGTGGGTAAAACTTGCGGGCGCATGGGGCCATATGATCGTTGACATGGGTATAAGTAAGACTTTTATAATCTACGGAGCAATTTTTATCCTTGGAATCATTATCGGCGGTTTCTTCATGGTTTTTCCTCCGGAAGGATGGAGACCACCTGGATATAATCCTGATGCCACTGCATCTGGCGGAGCTACAAAAGCCGCAATTATAGATCTTCAATCCGGACAAATGTTACGTACCCCTCAGTTTTATATGATCTTCTTTACTTTTGTTTTTGGTGCAAGCGCAGGCCTTATGAGTATTGGACTCATGAAGTTGTTCCCTATAGTTGCCCTGACAGCAAACGGTGTTGCCAATGCTTCTGCAGTCGCCGGTACGGCAATGGCCTTTTTCTTCTCAATAGCTAATGGCGTTGGAAGAATTGCCTGGGGTGCGATGAGTGATAAGCTTGGTAGAAAGAAATCTATCGTTATCATGATGGCCACTCAAGGCATCATTGTTATCCTGTTCCAGTGGATGGCGGGAACTCCTGCTCTACTATTCCTCGGGGCCACATTAATCGGCTTTAATTTTGGTGGCAACTTTGCTCTTTTTCCAACAATTACGGCAGATGTTTTTGGAGCGAAATTTATTGGTCAAAACTACGGCTGGGTTTTCCTGGCTTACGGTGTTGGTGGAATCTTTGGCCCAATGCTCGGTGGAAAACTTGGTGACACGGGTAACTTCCCGATGGCCTTTACAATCTGTGGTGTTCTCTGCTTAGCAGCAGCTTTTATTATCAGCATGGTGAAACCACCACAAAGTGTAATTGCAATTGTAAGCGAGTAAATAAGGTAGGGTGATCAGCTTTCTGAAAAAACTGCAAAAAGCATAAGGGCCAATAAAATCTGTTTCAAGCAGGATGTGTTTCTTTATGAGACCTTTGCAAAACGCCCCCTTTTGCCCAATTGCGGCGTCAGGCTCAAATTTTAATCCTCAAAATACTCAATGTATTCCTGCGGTTAAAATTTTCGCCTTCCTTGAAATTGAACAAAATTGAGCATTTTTCAAAGGTCT
>JAUSPN010000058.1 GCA_030656555.1 Candidatus Desulfaltia sp.
CGGTAGGTCATGACCTCCACTCCATTTCTTGGGGATTCCGTTCCGGTCATGCCCCACCTCCGCTTAAACCTTGCACATCCAAAAATGCTTTGGTATGATTTAGTAAATCCAAATGCCGTGACTTTTGAACGATACTAATATTTGTGGATCCATGCATTACCTGCACCTGTTTTTTTTACCTTTTTTATTCCCGCACAAATGGATTGGTATGTTTTTCCTGCCCGATAGTTGTTTCAGGGCCATGACCCGGGAAAACCTTGACAGCATCGTCTAACACAAAAAGTTTGTTTTTTATACTGGATATCAGAGTGTGAAAATCTCCACCAGGCAGATCGGATCGCCCAATTGAACCTGCAAAAAGGGTATCTCCGACAAACAGATTTCCATCAGTAAAAAGCGCAATTCCACCCGGAGAATGACCTGGAGTGTGAATAACTTTTAACGTAATGCTTCCAAAATATATTCTATCACCATCTTTAAGGGTCTGATCAGGTGGTGGTGAATTGTCTGTTGCAAGTCCGAATGAGGCTGCGGTGGCTGAAAGACGACTCAACATCGGCGCATCCAGAGCGTTAATTAATATATCCGCGCCCGTTGCTTCCTTCATTTCTTTGTTTCCGCCCACATGATCAAAATGACCATGTGTGTTTATAATATATTTTACTGTCAATTCCAGCTCTGCAAGAGACCAGAGAATTCTATCTGTTTCATCTCCGGGATCAATCACTGCCGCATCTTTGGTCTTTTCACAACCTAAAATAAAACAGTTTGCCATAAGAGGCCCGACAGCCAGCTTTTTAATAATCATTAATGCTTAAAATCCTTTTACACTCAACATTTTGATAATATTAGAGTGGTTGAATAGTTTGACTTTTAGATATTTCTTTTTTTAGCCTGTTCAATAAGTTCTATCAGGCTGCTTACCTTAGGTTTTGGCTTGGCATTAACAAGCTTGATAAAATCATCTTCAGGCATGTTCTGTTTCAAAAATGCCGATATATCAAAGTGTTCCCACCAGCAGTCAAATATCTTCCAGCAAGGCAACAGCATGTTATCCCCGTGTGTCCTGCAGTATTGAAACGATACAGGCCCTCCAAGCCTGGGGCATCTGCGCTCAAGATTGTCTTTGCTGTTATCCATTGTTCATCTATGACGACAACAAGTCTATCGGCTCTTCAACGAGGCAGGCTTGGGATAATCAGCAAACACCTCTTCCGACTTTATTAATTCCTCATCACTTAAGATAAAATCTTTCATTTCACCTGAAAAATATTTGTCATAAGCTGCAAGATCAAGTAGTCCGTGTCCGCTCAGGTTAAAAAGAATTACTTTTTCCTTTCCTTCTTCCTTTGCTTTATTTGCCTCATTTATTACACATGCAAGAGCATGGTTGGTTTCAGGGGCGGGTATAATTCCTTCTGTTCTGGCAAAAACTACGCCAGCTTTATATGCTTCGAGCTGTGTAACAGATTTAGCTTCAATAATTCCTTCGTTCGCAAGCTGACTAACAATCGGAGCCATGCCATGATATCGAAGCCCCCCTGCATGAATAGGCGCAGGCATGAAGTTATGTCCAAGACTATGCATTGGAATAAGAGGCGTATACCCTGCTGAATCGCCATGATCATATACAAACGGAGCCCTTGTTAACGTCGGGCAGGCTGAAGGTTCAACAGGATAGATTTTGATTTCTTTTCCATTTATCTTGTCATGGACAAATGGAAGGGTCAGTCCTGCAAAATTACTTCCACCGCCGGCACATCCGATTATTACATCAGGATACTCGCCGACTTTTTCCAGCTGCTTTTTGGCTTCAAGGCCGATGATTGTCTGGTGCAGTAAAACATGATTTAAAACGCTTCCCAATGAATAGCGCGTTTGGCCGGTCTCATCAGTAACGGCCGCTTCAATGGCTTCGCTGATGGCAATTCCTAAACTTCCCGGGGTATCAGGATCCTTTTCCAGAGCCTGCCGGCCTGCTCTGGTTTCTGTGCTGGGGCTTGCTATGCAATTACTACCCCATGCCGCCATCATTGATTTGCGATATGGTTTCTGGTCAAAACTTATTCTAACCATAAAAACTTTACATTCTATTCCAAACTGGGCACAGGCAAAAGCCAAGGCGCTTCCCCACTGCCCTGCGCCGGTTTCCGTGGTTATTTTTTTAATTCCAAACACCTTATTGTAATACGCCTGGGGCACAGCTGTGTTTGGTTTGTGACTTCCAGGAGGGCTGACACTTTCGTTTTTAAAATATATTTTTGCAGGTGTGCCAAGAGCTTTTTCCAGAGACAACGCCCTTACAAGGGGAGATGGACGCCAGATGTTATAGACCCTTAATACTTCTTCCGGAATATCTATCCACCTTTCAGAACTTACTTCCTGTTCTATCAAATTCATCGGGAAAACAGGAGCAAGAGCTTCAGGGTTTACCGGTTTTCCATCCGGACCTAAAGGCGGATTCATCTTAATGTCTGCAAGGACATTATACCATTGGCGAGGTATTTCGTCTTCGGTTAATAGTATTTTTTTTCTCTCCATAACATAACTCCTTTGCTTCTGTTCAGGTTGTTAGGTTCAGGTTTCAGGTTTCAGGTGCTCTTTTTCATCGCTCTCTAACTTGAAACCGTGAACCTTAGTAGTTACAATATCTATTTCTTCCTTTTCCAGGGCTATACGGATACTGTCAAGAATTCCATTTATAAAGGCACCGGATTCTTCGGTGCCAAATTTTTTCCCAACATCAATAGCCTCGTTTATTGATACCTTTGATGGAATATCTTTGCAGAAAAGCAGTTCATATATGGCAAGCCTTATAATGTTTCTGTCAACGCAGGACATGCGGCCAATCTTCCAGTTGCTTGAAAACCGTTCAATGATGTTATCGATTTCAGACTTATAATCAATTACGCCATTTACCAATTCAAGAAAGAACGGAATAGCATGTTTTGAATGTGCAAAATTATCGCAGAAGAGTTCTACCGCCTCCTGTGAGTCGTTTTTGCTAATATCCATATAAAAAAGAGCCTGTATGGCAAGTTCGCGTGACTTGCGACGGATTCCCATGATTATGCCTGATCGACAATCTCCATCAAGTTTGCCATTTCCATGGCAGCCATTGCGGCATCCCACCCTTTATTGCCTGCTTTTGTTCCGGCACGCTCAATGGCCTGCTCAATAGTATCTGTTGTTAAAACCCCAAAGATAACCGGAATGCCGGCTTCCAGACTTACCATGGCAATCCCTTTAGTAACTTCGGCGCTTATATAATCAAAATGAGGAGTTGCTCCGCGGATTACCGCTCCAAGGCATATAACAGCATTATAAAGCCTCTTTTCAGCCATCTTTTTTGCAATTAGCGGTATTTCAAAGGCTCCGGGCACTTTGACTATTTCGATATCCGAATCCCTGGCGCCTGAACGCATGAGGGCATCGATGGCTCCTCCCACAAGTTTGTCGGTAATAAAATCGTTGAACCGGCTTACTACTAATACAAACTTCTTGTTTTCTGCAAGAAGTTTACCCTCAATAATTTTTGGCATTATTTTTATCCCTCCAAATTCAATGAATTCGTAAAAAGTCGAATTCATCAGGTGTTAAGTGTAACCAACCCTTTCCATCACATTGCCGGTTATGGCGTTGCATCGATATTTAGAAGGTGTCCCATCTTGAGTTTCTTGCACTCAAGATATAAACGGTTGTACTCATTAGGTTTCACCTCTATCGGTACCTGTTCAACAATGCTCAATCCATAACCTTCAAGCCCAACAATTTTTTTGGGATTATTTGTAAGCAATTTCATCTTTCTTACACCTATATGCGCAAGAATTTGAGCACCTATACCGTAATTTCTAAGATCAGGTTTAAAGCCAAGTTTTTCGTTTGCTTCGACAGTATCAAAGCCCTTATCCTGCAATGCATAGGCCTTTAACTTATTTACAAGACCTATCCCCCGTCCCTCCTGCCTTATATACAGGAGCACACCTGCTCCCTCCTCCTCAATCATTTCCATTGCTTTGTGCAGCTGATCTCCGCAGTCGCATCTGAGAGAACCGAATATATCGCCTGTCAGGCATTCAGAGTGGACTCGGACAAGCACAGGTTTGTTCGGATCTATTACGCCTTTAACCAGGGCGATATGCAGCAGATCATCTACATCATTTTCATATACAATTGTCTTAAATTCACCTGCATGTGCCGTGGGGATAGTGGTTTCTGCCGAAACCCTCACAAACGATTCAGTGCGCATGCGATACTCTATCAAATCTGCGATTGTACATATTCCAAGTCCATGCTTTTCGCTGAATTTTTCAAGGGAAGGCATTCTGGCCATGGTTCCGTCGTCATCCATGATTTCGCAAATAACTCCGGCAGGTTTTAAACCTGCTAAACGAGAAAGATCTACAGAACCTTCTGTCTGGCCTGCCCGCACTATAACACCGCCTCGCTTGGCTCTTAAAGGAAATATATGTCCCGGCCTGACAAGATCATTCGGTTTGGCATTATCATCTATAGCTGTCAGGATTGTAGTTGCACGGTCAGCAGCGGAAATACCTGTTGTTACGCCTTTTCTCGCCTCTATTGACACTGTGAAACCGGTATGAAACTGCGAGGTGTTATGCTCAACCATCAGCGGGAGGTCAAGGGAATCAACCTTTTCTCCCGACATTGCAAGGCATACAAGTCCTCGCCCATGTTTTGCCATAAAGTTGATAGCCTCAGGCGTAACATTTTCAGCGGCGATCATAAGATCGCCCTCGTTTTCACGATCCTCATCATCAACAAGGATGACCATGCGTCCATTTCTTATATCTTTAATGGCATCTTCAATTTCAATCAGCGGCATTTTTTCTAATTATCTCCATATTTCTATAAAAAACCGGTTCTTGTCAGAAACTGCATATCAACAGACCGCTGTCCGGTTTCTTTATTTATATTGTTAGCGGGTTTTTCTGCGATAAAATTTTCAATATACTTTCCGATCATGTCTGTTTCAATATTAACATGGTCCCCGACTTTTTTAAAGCCGACAGTTGTCAGTTTTGCTGTATGAGGAATAATGCTTACATCAAAACAGTCACGACTGCGGTTGTTAATGGTAAGGCTTATACCATCTACTGCAACCGAGCCTTTTGTTATCATATAACGTGATAAAAATTCCGGCACATTAATAACGACAATTATTGAATTGTCTGCTTTCTTTTTGTTTTTAATTGTGCCGATACCGTCAACGTGCCCTGAAACAAGGTGTCCGTCAATACGGTCGGAAAGACGAAGGGCTCGCTCAAGGTTAACACGATCTCCTGTTTTTGCCGTTCCAAAAGTTGTCTTTGCGATGGTTTCCGGAGATATATCAACCCCAAAACGTTTTCCGGCCATAATAATTACTGTCAAACAGACGCCGCTTATTGCAATACTATCTCCGATTTTAGTTTGATCAAGAGGAAAGTCGGCATCTATCAACAAACGTTTGCTCCGGCCTGACGGGCGTATCGCAGCTATTGTGCCAAGTCCTTCTATAATGCCTGTAAACATTTAAACGATATATCCTTCGATCATGACGTCATCGCCGAATCGCCGAACATGGATATCTTTTACAGGCATACATCCGTCCATTAACGCCGGACCAGGCCCCTTGCATATAGGCATGCCATCATCTCCTCCTAAAATTTTGGGGGCGTAAAAAAAGATAACCTTATCAACAATTCCTGCTTTAAGCGCCGATGCAATGACGCTGCCGCCCCCTTCGATGAGAAGGCTGGTTATACCAAGGTCGCCAAGACGATCCATAAGTTGATCAAGATCTATCATGCCATCCTTGACAGGCGATTGTATAACCTTTGCGCCTAATGCTTCTATCGCGTTTTTTTTATCCTCTGAAACAGAGCTGCCGGTTATTATAATTGTATCAGAATTTGAATTAAGCCGCAAAACTTTAGCTTCTTCAAAAATCGTTAGATTAGTATCAAGTATTATCCTTGCAGGATCCAGGCCGTTCATATCTTTCAAACGAACCGTCAGGGATGGATCATCCTGATTTACAGTGTTAATGCCGACCATTATTGCGTCAACACCGTGGCGCAGTCTGTGGACATATATTCTTGATTCATCTCCTGAAACCCACTTGGAATCACCTGTTTTTGTTGCAATTCGTCCATCTAAGGTGGCTGCACATTTAATTATAACAAAGGGACGTTTAGTTGTAACATATTTTATATAGGCTTCATTAAGCCTTTTTGCTTCATCTTCACAAACACCCGATGTAACACTTATTCCATGGTTTTTTATATAGTCTGCGCCTCCTCCTGTAACATCCGGATTTGGGTCGTTCATAGCGATAACTACACGCTTTATGCCCGCCTCAACTATCTTTGTGGTGCATGGAGGAGTCCGTCCCGTATGATTGCAAGGCTCAAGGGTAACATAAAGGGTTGCATCTACGGCTAAGGCTTGCGCATCATTGATAGCGTTAATTTCAGCATGTGCTTCTCCAGCGGCTTTGTGGTAACCCTTTCCCACAACCTTACCGTTTTTTACAATAATAGCGCCTACCATAGGATTTGGCGATGCAAAGCCCCGCCCCTTTACAGCAAGGGCAATGGCCATTTTCATGAAATAATTATCGTTCACCAACCTTTAATCCCTTGTCACTCAACAGGCCTTTAAGCTCGCATACAAAGTCATTTACATCTTTGAACTCTCTATAAACCGATGCAAATCTGACATACGCGACATCATCTATTTCATGAAGCTTTACCATGATCTTTTCGCCGATCATATTGGAAGGAATTTCTTTTTCTCCGGTTTCCTTGAGGTCGCGTTCCAAATCATATACGAATTTATCGATAACATTAATGCTTATATTTCTTTTTTCACAGGCTTTTTGTATGCCGGAACGCACCTTTTCGCTGTTGAAGACTTCTCGACGGCCATCCTTTTTAACAATCATAACAGGAAGTTCTTCAGTATGCTCATAAGTTGTAAATCGTCTGCCGCATATAACGCATTTTCTGCGCCTGCGTATTGCATCTCCATTCTTGCCCAGCCTTGAATCAATCACCTTGTTGTCAATTTCTCCGCAAAATGGACACTTCATTAATTTCTCCTATGTGCCGGCATTAATCTTCATTACCTCAACGCCTGCCTCTTTAAACATTTCCATGGCCATGGGATCTGCATATCCGTTACGATAATAAATCTCTATTATTCCTGCATTGATAATCATTTTAGCGCATATTAAACATGGCTGGTTTGTGCAAAAAAGCCTTGCCCCTTTTATGGAAACACCATGCAATGCAGCCTGAATAATAGCATTTTGCTCAGCATGTATGCCCCTGCACAGTTCATGCCTCTCGCCTGAAGCAATATTCAGTTTCTCGCGCAGACAACCAATGTCAAAGCAATGTTTAATACCGGTTGGCGCCCCGTTATAGCCGGTAGACAGGATTCTTTTATCTTTTACAACTACACAGCCAACAGCGCGCCTGAGACATGTAGAGCGTTTTGCCACAAGCTGAGCAATATCCATAAAATAAATTTCCCACGAGGGCCGGGTACCTTTTGTTGTCATTATATTAACATCTTAATTAATTATTCAGCCACAAATCTACGCTGATCAGCAATGATATTTTTTCTTTTATTGTAATAATTTAATCACAAAGTTACAAAGATTATAATATAATTCTTAATGTTCTGTGGTTTCTTTGTATTTAAACCTATCTGCGTTCATCTGTGTAAATCTATGGCTTAGTTCAGGAGTTACCATCTTAATCAATAAACGTGTTTGATCGGAAAAGCCTCGCAAATCTCGAGCACCTTTTTTCTCGTGTTTATGATGAGATTATTATCCTTTGGTTTTTTCAAAACATCGACAATCAGTTTAGCTATTAATTCCATTTCAGTTTCCCGCATGTCTCTTGACGTTATTGCAGGTGTGCCGATACGAATGCCGCTGGTTATAAACGGGCTTAATTTTTCAAATGGAATGGAATTTTTGTTTACTGTAATACCTGCTCTTCCCAAAGTCTCTTCAGCATCTTTTCCGGTAATGTTAAAATTTTGCATATCTGCGAGCATCATGTGATTATCCGTGCCGTCTGAAATAAGTTTAACACCGTCTTTCATCAGGCATTGAGCAAGGGTCTTTGCGTTTTTAACAACATTTATCTGGTAGATTTTGAACGATTCTGCAAGGGCTTCTTTAAAGGCAACAGCTTTAGCGGCAATTATATGCATGAGTGGCCCGCCCTGAATCCCGGGGAATATCTCTCTGTTTAACTTTATGCCATAATCCTCTTTTGCAAGGATCAACCCGCCGCGAGGGCCCCGAAGTGTCTTGTGGGTCGTAGAAGTTACGACATCGGCAAAAGGTATCGGAGATGGATGGACACCTGCCGCAACCAGACCGGCTATGTGAGCCATATCCACCATTAAATAAGCGTCTATTGATTTGGCAATTCGGGCAAATTCTTCAAAATCTATGATTCGTGGATAGGCGCTTGCGCCGGCAACAATCATCTTTGGTCTATGCTTGGCCGCCAGAACAGCTACTTCTTCATAATCGATAGTCCCTGTTTCTTTTTTAACACCATAATGGATAAAATTATAAAATTTCCCCGAAAAACTGACTTTGCTTCCATGGGTAAGGTGCCCGCCATGTGACAGGTTCATGGCAAGGATGGTATCTCCTAAATTTAAAAGTGCAAAATATACGGCCATATTGGCCTGAGAGCCGGAATGGGGTTGAACATTCACGTAAGATGCATTGAAAAGCTGTTTTGCTCTTTCAACAGCCAGTTTTTCGGCAATATCAACATATTCACAGCCGCCATAATAACGCTTGTCAGGATATCCTTCAGCATATTTGTTGGTAAGGACGCTTCCCTGAGCAGCCATCACAGCCTGACTCGCTATATTTTCCGAGGCTATAAGTTCCAAAGTATTTTTTTGCCTGTCTATTTCTCTGTTAATGGTATCGGCAATTTCTGGATCAATCTTTTCAATAAATTTTGTGTCCAACTATTCCTCTCCTCTTTAGTTCTTATCTGCACAGCCTGTAATTGAGCTGTTAAACCATTTCTTCAATTCTGTCGAATTTCTTAATCCGCAATTGATGCCTTCCGCCGTCAAATGGTGTTTCAAGCCAGGCCCTTACAATTTCCCTGGCCAGTTCTTCCCCGATTACACGGCCTCCCATAACCAGAATGTTAGAGTTGTTATGGCGCCTGCTCATTATTGCGGAAAAAAGGTCATTGCACAGCGCCGCTCTGACATGTGGAAATTTATTGGCGACCATGGACATTCCAAGACCGGTACCGCAAAGAAGTATACCGCGCTCATATTTACCGCTTGAAACCATAGCCGAAACCTTAATCCCAAACTCTACATAATCAACAGAATCTTCGTTGTATGTTCCGACGTCATTAATATCCATACCAATTTCAATAAGATATTGTCTGATTTTTTCTTTTAATTGATAAGCGGCGTGATCACTTCCAATTACGATTTGTGTTTTGTTTTCTTGCATCTTATATCCTCATATCGCAATTTGATAGCTTCGTCAAAAGTCTTTTATAGTAAGGCCATAATTGAGTCAATGCTAAATCAGGAATGTTGGCAAGTGGTTGGGAAGAGTAATGACGTAGTGATTCAAACGAAAATCATCGGTATTTTCTTAGAATCAGCGATGCATTCGTCCCTCCAAAGCCAAAGGAATTTGTCATGGCAATCTCTACTTTTGTCTTGCGGGCAATGTTGGGAACATAATCAAGATCGCATTCTTTGGCTGGATTATCAAGATTTATTGTTGGCGGGATAATGCCTTCATGAATTGTCAGGGCCGTGAAAACCGCCTCAATTCCGCCAGATCCACCAAGAAGATGTCCGGTCATGGATTTGGTTGAACTTATCGGTACCTGATAAGCTTTATCTTTGAATACAGTTTTGATTGCCATGGTCTCGTAAAGATCATTTAACTGTGTTGACGTGCCATGAGCATTTATGTAATCAACAGTTTTATATGAGATTCCTGCGTCTTCAATGGCTGCGGCCATACATCTTGCTGCTCCTTCCCCATCAGGCGGAGGGGAAGTCATATGAAAGCCGTCTCCGCTCATTCCATATCCGCAGATTTCAGCGTATATATCGGCGCCCCTGTCAAGCGCTGCTTCAAGAGCTTCGAGTATCAGAATGCCGCATCCTTCACCAATTACAAAACCATCTCGATCCCGATCAAAAGGACGGGATGCCTTTTCAGGCTCATCATTACGGGTGGAAAGAGCTTTCATGGCGTTAAAGCCGGCAACGCAGGTTGGGGTGACAACAGACTCAACTCCTCCTGTTATCATTGCATCTGCGGCTCCCCTCTGGATAATTTTGAATGCATCTCCGATGGCATGTGTGCCTGCCGCACATGCTGTTGCAACCGAAGAATTCGGCCCCCTGGCTCCAAAAGTAATCGCAATCATTCCAGGAGCCATATTTCCTATCATCATTGGGATGAAAAAGGGACTGACCCTTTTTGGGCCTTTCATATCGATAACCCTGCTGGTTTCTTCCAGCATCGAAAGCCCCCCAAGGCCACAGCCGGTCAGGACTCCCACCCTGTTTGTATTGGAACTATTGATTACAAGCCTGGAATGTTCTATAGCCAGGCGGGCCGCTGCAACAGCATACGCAATAAAAGTCTGCATGCGTTTTGCTTCTTTTTTTGAAAGAAAATCTTCAGCATGAAAGTCTTTTACCTCGCCTGCGATCTTTGTATCAAAATCAGAAGTATCAAACCTGGTTATTGGGCCTATTCCTGATTTTCCAGCACACAGCGCAGTCCATGTCTCTTTTACACCTATGCCGAGCGGTGTTATAAGCCCCAACCCGGTAACAACTACTCTTCTGTCCAAAAGGACCTCCCTTTTTGAGCCTCCGGCTTTTTGTCTTCATCCTGCTGACATTTTTCTCAAGTGCCTGCGGTTAAGAAATACATCAACTTTTTAATTGCTTTAATGTTTAGCTATATATTCCATGGCATCTTTAACTGTAAGCATCTTTTCTGCGTCTTCATCGTCAATCTCGATATCGAACGCCTCTTCCATTGACATTATCAGTTCAACAAGATCTAGAGAATCCGCTCCAAGATCGTCTACAAAGGACGCTTCCGGTACAACCTCATTAAGATCAACACTAAGTTTTTCCGCTATTATCTTTTTTACTTTATCTTCAACTGACATTTAAACCTTCTCCTTTCATAGAGACCTTTGAAAAATGTTCAATACAAAAAAGGGACGTTTTGCAAAGGTCTTACATATACATGCCACCGTTTACATGAATTACCTGTCCTGTAATGTATGCTGCGCTTTTAGACGCCAGAAAAGCAACAACGGCCGCCACATCTTCAGGTTTGCCTGCGCGACCTAATGGTATCTGGCTTGTCATTGCCTCTTTTGCCTTGTCTGAAAGCGATGCAGTCATATCTGTTTCTATAAAGCCGGGAGCAACCGCATTGACAGTAATGCCTCGCGATGCAAGTTCCTGTGCTACAGCCTTAGTAAGCCCGATTACGCCTGCTTTTGACGCCACATAATTTGCCTGACCAGGATTGCCGGTTGCACCAACAACTGATGCTATATTAATAATACATCCGGAACGTTGCTTTATCATGGTTCTGGCCGCAATCTTTGTGCAGTTAAATGTACCTTTCAAATTAATATCCAACACAGCATCCCAGTCCTTTTCCTTCATGCGGACCAGAAGGCCGTCTCTGGTTATACCCGCATTGTTTACAAGAACATCAATGCCTTTGCCTTCACTAACTATTGTTTCGAAAAAACCTGTTACATCTTCTTCAGAGGCAACATTTACACTCAGGCCTGTTGCCGAACCTCCTAAACCGGAAACAAGTTTTTCTGTTTCCGCAGCAGCCTTGATTTCAGCGGCTGCAAAGTCACCCGGAGCAAAATAGTTAAAATAAATATGGGTGTCCGGCCCTGCAAATGCAAGACAAATTGCCCTCCCAATACCCCTTGAAGCGCCTGTTACAACTACAATACGTTTGTTCTGATCCGACATCATGACCTCTCGAATAATATGTCTGCAACTATATCCATGTCTTTTATGATATTTTCATAGCTGCACATTAATTCATTAAATGCGACTCTTTCCATAAATTCGGAAACCGCCTGCCGATTAAACACACCTGAGCCCTGCAAAATCTTAAGTATATTCTGAGCCACTAATTGTGTTGTATTATTTGCAAAAATCCTGGACATGACCTTGATCTTTGCCGCCCTGGGATCACCGGTTTTATCAAGCTTCATTGCTTTACGAGGCATGCTTGCGCCAACTTCGACATGAGTCATCATATCAGCAAGGGCAAACATGATATATTGCTGTTTTGTAAGCTTGTTATCATTTACCAGCATAATGGTATCGTTAAGGGCATTTGCGGCCAGTGCGTAAAACCGGCAGCCTGCATCGCCCATAGCGCTATCCAGCTCTTCCATTTCTGAGCTGATAGCCTTGTAATACCCGCCCTTTGATTTTCGAGTTTTTTTCCACCGGAATGTGCTGATAATATTTTGCAGTATCTCGCTGGTTCCTTCATAGATACAGGTTATCTTTACATCCCTTTTTATCTTTTCCACTTCGAACTCGGCAATATATCCATAGCCTCCAAGAGCCTGCATTGCATCATCGGCTGTTTTGTTAGCTGATTCAGTGGCAAAGAGTTTTGCAATAGCTCCTTCTACCTGCAGGTCCTCTTCTCCAGAATCCAGACTTAATGCAACCTCCTCGCAATATGCTGTTGCCGCTTCAAGCTTTACGGCATTCGGGACAATTAATTTATGAGTGTAGCCCTGCTTTTCCGACAGGGGAGAACCAAACTGTATTCTTTCCTTTGCATAAGGGATAACAATATCCAAAGCAGCTCTGCCGGCGCCTAAACCCATGGCCGCCACCATAAGTCTTGTATATCCAAAAACCTTGTTGGCCTGTTTCATGCCGTTCCCGGGCACGCCTCCGACGAGATTTTCAACAGGCACAAACACATCGGTGAATGAAAGCGGAGATGTATTTGAAGCGCGGATACCGTGTTTTTCTTCGCCCTTTCCCTGAATAAAGCCTTCTGTTCCCTTTTCAACTACGAAAAAAGATGGCCCTTCCGGTGTATTTGCTAAAACGGTTATGAAATCAGCATATCCACCGGTTGATATAAACTGTTTGGTCCCGTTAATTTTATATCCTATGATTTCACCTGAATTGTTTAATACAGGCTCAGCCTTTGTCTTGAGCGCCGCAAGATTGCTTCCTGCGCCGGGTTCTGTTGCGGCATAGGCAACAAGGACATTTCCTTCAGAGATAGTCCCTAACCATTTTTGTTTCTGCTCTTCTGTAGCTCCAACAAGCAAAGGGTCTGAGCCAAGCTGAACAGCAAAAAAGCCTGTGGCAATGCCAAGACATATACTGGAAATTTCGCGGATAACTTCAAAACAGTCCCTGGCCCCTCCACCCAAACCGCCATAAGCTTCAGGGATGAAAAGGAGCTGCAAACCGATATCCTGGCCAAGCATTGAACGGATAATTTCTTCAGGGAAAATTTCCTCTTTATCAAATTTAAGAATATTTTCCTTTGTAAGAATCCGTTTTTTAAGCTGTTTTACTGTATCAATGACCATTTGCCTGGATTCGTAATCCAAACCTTTAAGGACGGTTTCAGTTTCAGATACGGATGGCGTCATATATTATATCCCTTTTTAGTCTCGTTATTCTTTGGTTTCAATAACAGTGCGCCCCTTATAAGAACCGCAACTTTTACATATGTGGTGCGGTAATTTGGCCTCTCCGCACTGCGGGCAAACCGAAAGATTTAGAGCCGGCACCTTTATATGAGCACGCCGTGAGTTACGCCTTGACTTGGATGTTTTATGTTTTGGTAAAGCCATAAGTAATCTCCTATTTTAACTAATTAATTTCATTGCAAATATATCGTAAATTACTACTTTAATTAACTTGTGCAGTTGTAGTAATTAAAATATAAATGATTGTCAAGTTTTTTTATATATTTTATTTTGTTTTTGTTGTTCTCCTTAGATCTATGTGTTAATTAAAATGGCTCTTTCTCAAACTGAGTGGGTAAGGTATACTGTGGGGAAAAAGAGGAGGTCTTTTTGATGGAAGTTTTGGAGTCACTGTTTGCAAGAGCGCTGAAGCTGGAATCGCCATGGAAGATTACGAAGATAGAGTTTCAT
>JAUSPN010000060.1 GCA_030656555.1 Candidatus Desulfaltia sp.
AAGGTTTGGTCGGGTCGGTGATGAAGCAGATGGGTCTTTTTTGATAGCACCATTAGAAATTGCGGGAGTTAACGCATGACACACGAAACCATACCAATAGAAACCAAAGACGCTGGGAAGGTTCATATACTAACTGGTATCGTAACAGATACTGGCGATGGTGTTGTCGATGTCAATATCGACGACTACGGTGTTGTTTCAGATATTCCGGTTTTTTACCATTGTCCTGAATCAGAAACGGCAAATGGTATGCCTTTTTTTATAAACGATAGGGTTATTATTGTGAATTCTGGAAGTGCTGTAACTCCCTCAACAGCGAATATGAAGGTGATTGGTTTTGAGGATGGATTACTGAGAGAGTGTGTTTTCCACTTTAAAATTACAAGGGGTGATGGGACGATCATAACAGACAGCGCGGAGTTGGATGGATATTTCGACATTTACAATTCAAGCGAAGGCTGGATTTCATCAACACTCTTTACTTATAATCCAGCAACAGAATACTGGACGGTAACAATCGACCCTGCAGACATCGATGAAAACGGATACTGGGTGTTTATTGATTGTGAAGATGGAATAGAAACGCAGTACCCGTTCCGGTACAAGGATGATGATCAGTTTAATGCCGCGGATCTAATCCCATTCGGGACTTATGAAGCTAATATTCCTTATTGGATAACAAAATTCTTTTATGTAGATATCGTTTTAGGTTCTTTGGTGACTTGCCCCAACGTATCCTACGACCCTGCACATATGGGATCTGGCTATTTTGTCATGGCTCCTTCGCGGTCTTGGAGTAAAAGATATAATGTTAAATCGTCAGTGCCTTATAAAGTAACAAGACAAGCAAAAAGCGTATATACACCAACATCTGGCTCAAGTAACATCAACGACCGTTTCTTTTTTAATTTTTCTGGACAACCAAATTGTTGTTGTGCAGGAAGTGCATGTTACGGTTCATCGGGTCTGTCGTGCGGAAATATAGCTTCAGCTAAAATATCAGGTGGGGCATTAAATCAAAATGTCACCGGACAAAATATTTTTTATGTATTAGATTATACATATGAAGTAGCAGATATAAACGGAAAAGACAATGACATAACTCTTACAAATAATACTGCATTAACAGTAAGCCATTTGTGCCCAGTCTACCCCCCTGGAACTGGAGGGGCTTGTGCAGTTCAAGGAGTGCAGTCCGGTAGCTTGAAGTCTTTGTCTGGAAGTTTTAATTTAATAAGCATTTGGGTAACCTATGATTATTAATAACAGGAGACTAAAATGTCAGTATCTCATCCAATAAGAATAAACGAAGTCCCTTATTCAGATGCTGGAACAGCCGGTAATGAAGCCAATTTATTAGTTACAGAACGTTTTGAACTTGCTGAAACATTGGCTCAAAAACAAATTGACGCTGCTCAGGTATATCTTGATTCTCTTAGTATTCTGTTCGCTACTGCGAAAATGCCTTCTTATGATATTGATTACGAACATCAAGATATAACTCTTGATTCAGATATAGAAAGTAAACGACCTGAAGCGCCTTCTGATGAAGACTTAACTCCTGGTGATGTTTCAACTCCTGTAATAGGCACAATAAACGAAATAACCGTACCCACTATTGAAATTCCTGAATATACCTTAGAACCTCCAGACAATGAACTCGACTACGATGAAGCTGTATATCAATCAGATCTTCAAGATGCCTTAAAGACCGCACTACAGGATTTTGTTGAAAATGGGGGTACCGGTCTTGGCTCAGATGTAGAGTCCGCTTTGTGGGCACGTGCTCAAGACAGACAGACTCTTTTAAACGAAAGAACCTATAACGAGGCTGAAGAATACTTTGCTTCCAGAGGATATACAATCCCCCCAGGAGCTCTAAGCGGAAGACTCACAGAAGCCTTAGCAGAACAAACAAGAGCAACCGCTCAATTAAATTATGAGATTTCAATAGAACAAGCCAGACTCGCAAGGGCACAATCTGAATATTCACTAAACGCAGCCATCAATCTTGAAGGCCAAGATAAAGAAAAATTTACCGCAATGGCTAACAGAACTCTTGAGGTGTCCAAAGCAACAGTTAGAGTAATAATTGACCTTTATGATGCTAAGATACGGGGATATATAGCAGAAATGGACGGAGCTAAATTAGAGGCTGAAGTTGAAAAGCTAAGAGTTGATGCCGCTGTGGCTGCAAATAGCAATGTGATTAATGAATATAATGCAAATATTGAAAAATACAAAACCCAGATTCAGCACGAACTTGGTATAGTTGAATTAGTTGCTAAAGTCTATGGATACAAAATAGCCGGATACGAAGCCGATGCTAAAGTAGCTGCTGCCGACCTTGATGCTCAAATTAAAATCTATCAGGGCAAGATTGATCAGGCTAATAACGAAACCACTTTAACTTTAAAAGAAGCTGAGTTAACAATTCAATCTTATCTTGGAGCTTTACAGTTAACTTCAGAAGCTATCAAAGTTGGTGGAAATATAAGCGCTCAAATAGCAGCTTCAGCTTTAAGCGCCGTGAATGCTTCTGCAAGTCTTGGTGATAGTTATTCAAGAGCTTGGGATATAAGGCACGATTATGGATATAATTTAAGCAATAGAGCAGATTTAACTGAAACACATCATTATGATGAAAGCGCAGCTTAAGGAGACAAGCAAATGCCTACTAAATTTGGATGGCCGATTGGTCACGGAGAAAAACTAAGAAAAGAAAGACGTGAGTTTGCAAGGGAAGAAGCTGGTATCTTAGCTAAATCTCGTATGGCTGAAACAGAAAGAACACAGATTGGTGAAACTGAGCGAGAACGTATAGCAGAGGCTGGTCGAATGGCACGGTGGACAGAAACAGAAGCTGGTACAGAAAAACGCCATTTAAGAGAGTTCGCGCCGGAAGGACTAGCAGCACGACAACTTAATCTTGCTATAGAAAAAAGCACCAGGGAAAAAAATAAAGCAGAACTTGATAGATTTATAGGGGGGGCTTTTGCTAAATATGCTAAAAGAGAACTAACTGATACTGGTGAAACAATAACTACTATGCCTGAATGGGCACACATAGTACGTGCTGAAGCAATGAGCATGGAACCGGAAGAAGGAAGAAAGTATATAGGTGCGGCGATAAAGGAACATGAGATGGTAGAAACCGAACGTGCAAAATTGGCTAAATTGACAAAACCAGAATTAGAGAGAATGGAGACTGAGGAAGCTGAGAAAACAAGACTTTCAGCGCTAACTCCAGGAGAAAGAGAGACTGAAAAAAAGACGAGGTTAGTTAAGATAGCTGCGGAAAAACGAAAAGCAGTGGTAAAGAGCCTTAGGAAAGAATATGAAGCAGAAAATCCACCTCCGTCAATATTGGGACGACTTTCAAAAGCATGGAAAGGGAGAAAACAGTTCCCTGTTGAAGCTCCACTAAAACTAAAAGGTTACATGTGATGCCACCACAAGAAGAACGATTGGGCGACTTTACGCCAGATAGGCTTGGATTAATTAGAGAAATCCTTATAGAAAAACAGGAAATTAAGCAGCCTGAAAATATAGGTGGTCTTACACGACTTGAGCTTATAAGAGAAGCTCTTGCTGAAAAGGAAGCTTCTATCGAAAAACCTGGATTCTTTAGAAAAGGTGTGTCTGCTATCGGTGGTGGTATGTTAGGCGCAGGCGAAATGTATGGGCGTGCAATACGAGGACTTCCTGGAGGTGAAGAAGCTGGTATTGGCAAAGAAGGCATAAGCGGCGCTATTTTAAGAACTACAAAAGGAATAGAGGAGGCCATACCTATTCTCAAAAAACCCGAAGACACAGGCGCTATATATCAAGGTATTCGTTCCGCTGTAACTTCACTTACAGCACGTGTACCGTATATGGCGGCGGGAGCTGCATTAGGATCTGCTGTTGCACCTGGCTTAGGAACTTTTATTGGCGCTCTTGGTGGATACATTTTTGGTGGTGCAACTCTTTTTGGTTTAGCTGAATATGATTCTTTTATAGAAAATGCCGTACAGTCAAAACAATTTAAACAAGGCAAAATAACCAAAGACCAGATAGAAAGTGGAGCTATTAAATCAGGTCTTCACGAAGCAGGATGGGAATTTGCGTCTGATATAATAACAGGTGTTGTTACACTTACTACTGGAGGTATTGGAGCACCAGTTGGCAAAGCCGGTATGACCGCATTAAAAGAATGGGCAAAAACTCTATTTAAAACATCCGGCAAGGAAATGGCTAAAAGAGCAACCGCTATAGTAGCCGGAGAAGTATCTACAGAAATGGCAACTGCCGGATTCCAAACAGAGGAAATGTACAAACTTGGTTTAACCGATGCACGATTTATGGATGGAATGAAACAGGCTTTTGGCCCCGCTTTTGTAGCTTCTTTAATATTCGCAGGCTTCTTTGAAGGGGGGGCCAGGTTAAATCGGCGAAAGGTAAAAAGTGCTCTTGAAAATGCAAAGGTAAATCCTGAAATACGGACGGAGGTTGTAAATTATGTTCAGGGTGAAATGGCAAAGATAAGTCCTGAATTAGCTGATACTTGGGGTGAGCTTGCTACACAGTCAATTGAGAATAATGAATCTATCTCAATGGATGAAAAGACAATAGATAAAACAGCGGAATTTTATGCAAATAAGATGGCTGTTCTTAAAAAGATTAAACCAACTAAACTACCAGAAGCTCCCATGACCACAGTATCAGAAGAAACGACTAACCTTGCTGAAAAAAGCATAAGTCCTCTTCCATCTCCTTTGCGTGCCTTTGGTATGCGAGAAAAACCTATAGAACCAGCCCCCCCTATGCCAGAAGTAGCCCGTAAGCCAGTTGAATATCCTGAACAAATAGCCGAACAGACAGGAACTACCTATATAGGTGAAGCTGGGGGCTTACATTATTGGAATGTAGATGTTGGTGAGGGAGCGCCTACCACTATTACAACAAGAAATCTTAACGCTGAGGAATTACAAAAGAAGGTAACGGCTACGCAGAAATTGTTTGCTGTGAAGGAAGTTACCCCCAAAGTGGAAGCGGCGAAAGAACCTGCCAAAATTACACATGGTAAAGAACCATTATTTTATGATGAAAATGAAAATGCAATAGTTTTTGAAAGAGACGATAATAGAATAAGTGTTAATAAGATTGGAGACGCTACAAGAGTAGTTTTGTGGTCGAAACAAATTGTAAAAGGAAAAGAATATTATAGAAAGTCAGGAGCCCTTAATGCCACGATAAAAACAAAAAAGGTAGCAGGAGAAATAGACGAATACCTTAATGTATCTGAAATAGAAATTGAGAAAGCAAAACGGGGGCAGAGACTTGGCATACAAATGTACAGAGAACTTATTGATAACGCTCCTGCGAATGTAAAAGGAATAATAAGTTATACCCCAAATCGAGTAAATAAAACTCAGATTCCAAGCATTTATAAAAGATTGGGAGCTTTTACCGAGGGTGATTATGAAATTATACCAATCAAGCAAGCAAAGCCCGCTCCCAAAGAAGAGATAAAACCTGCTCCTGAATTAACTGGTGAAGTAAAGCAACCGTATCTGATGACGAAAGATGAATATGTTGATGGGCATGTTCGCAGTCCTGCGATGCACAAATATGGTATAAAGAAAGCTTTATCTGAAGGCAAGCTCACCCCCGCCGAAGCCATTCGCCTTCACAAGGCCGCTTACCCCGACATTGAGACTTGGCCGGAGATGGGAAAGAAGGTGGAAGCGGAAAAGATTTATTTTGGTGGAGAGCCTTTAGATTTAGCTAAAACATCCCAAAGGGGCATTTCTCTTTCTACCGATCCGGCTACCGCAAGGAAATTTGCTAATGCAAAAAAAGGGCGTGTTCAAGAATTTCGTTTATCTGCAAATGCGAAAATCGTTAATTTCGAGGAAATACCAAAAGGCGTGTTGCCAAAAACAGGAGGGTGGGAAGGGGTTTATACGGCAGCAGCAAAATGGGCGAAAGCCAATGGCTACGATGCAATTAATTTTGGAGGGGAAGAGAAAGAGATAAGGGTTATAAACCCCGCTGTTCTCGAAGCAGCCCCTACAGCCGCAAGACCCGCCAAGCCAACAAAGCCAGCGACCGCTACAAAGGACTTTAAGGGTGAGGGCATAGGTAGGGTAGGGGGGAAAGACCTTATAGCGAAAGCAGACAAACTTCACAAGGCAAGTTATGGGTTAAAACCTAAAAATAGCCTTCAAAGACTTCTTGAGGCAAAGCAACTTTATCAAGAAGCTGGTGTCGGAAAAGAATATGAAAACTTCCGTGAGAATGAAAGATTAATTAAAAACTATAAAAGCCAACTTGGTATAGAGGAAGAAGCCAAAGTCGAAATTGAAACCACACCAGAAGGCAAAGAAGTAACAGTTGACCTTACTAAAAAAGAAGAGACTGCCTTAACACCAAAACAGCAGAAAGAATATTTAATGGCTGAGATTGATAAGGCGATTGAAGGTGGATTAAAAGAAGCTGAATTTGACGAAGGATTAGATAGAGCAAGAGAACTTCTGAAGTTACGAGTCAATCCTTTATCTGGAGTTAAGACTCTTTACAAATTTGAAGTTCCTAATGATGGGACGTTTGAAATAGTCGGTAGTAACTTATTTGAATTCCAAGATAGAGTTAAAAGCGCATTTCCTGCAACAATAGTAAGCGAAAAGTTTAAACCCAAAAAACCAGCAGGTGTGGCGCTTCCGGTAAAACGATTTGAAAAAATATTAGGTGTTGCACCTGAAAAACTAAAACCTGCCGATATAGACAGACTTTTCAAAGAGGTGGCGGATACTGAAGCAAGAAACATAACCGGCAATATTAAATTAAACCCATTTCAGAATTGGTTGCTTTCTCAAAACATATCCAAAGCGGTTATAGATGAAATCAGGTCGGTTGCCGGTAAAGATTATATTGATGAAGCATATAAAGAAATAGAAGCCACAGATTTAGAACATGCAAGGTCTATGGTTGAGTATCGCATGGAGGCTGTTGCTGAATTCCAAGATTATGTAGATAGTTATAAGGAAGGTACGCTTACACTCGGACAAATAAACAAAGAAACTGGAATAAAGAGGTCAGGGCGTGAATTAGAAACCGCCTTGAGTGACGCTAACCATGACTATACCATGGCGGTAAAACATCTTGAGGATCTTGAAAAACCAACCGGAGAACTGCCTAAGTATGCCACCAAGTAGGTTACTTTTCAAAAACAGTTAAAGCCAGAAGAAATA
>JAUSPN010000079.1 GCA_030656555.1 Candidatus Desulfaltia sp.
TCAGCCTGAAGATGAATCAGATCGGATTAGATTCAATTCCTCCATAATGCCGCCTTACCTTAGAAAAACAAAAAGCATGGAAGAATTGATACCGTGGCTTTACTTAAAAGGCATTTCCACCGGCGATTTCACTGAGGCTCTGGCAGCTTTGGTGGGCAAAGATGCGCCAGGATTATCTGCGCCAACTATCAGCCGCCTTAAAACCATCTGGCAAGATGATTTAAAACAATGGCAAAAGCGTGATTTATCCAATAAACGGTTTGTATATATCTGGGCTGATGGCATCTACTGTAATGTTCGCATGGAAGAAAGGCAGTGCCTTCTGGTTATCATAGGCGCAACAAAAGAGGGCAAAAAGGAATTGCTTGCCCTTGAAAGTGGTTTCAGGGAAAGCGAGCTGTCATGGGCAGAGCTTCTGCTTGATTTAAAACACAGAGGCCTGAAAGAAGGCCCTGAATTGGCTGTAGGTGATGGTGCCCTTGGATTTTGGAAAGCCCTTACAAAGGTCTATGATAATACACGATGGCAACGATGCTGGGTTCATAAGACCGCCAACGTCTTGAATAAATTGCCAAAGAGCATTCAGGCTAAAGCCAAGGAGAAACTCTATCAGATTTGGATGGCGCCCGAAAAAGATGAAGCAGAAAAACATTTTGATGATTTTATCGAAACTTATGAAGCAAAGTATCCCAAAGCGGCCGAGTGTCTTAAAAAGGACCATGATGCACTGTTAACCTTTTATGATTTTCCGGCAGAGCACTGGAGGCATATCCGAACAACCAATCCGATTGAATCTACTTTTTCATCGGTCAGGCTGCGTACAGCAAAAGTGAGAAGCTGTTTTTCTTCAACGACTGTTATAACTATGGCATTTAAACTCTGCCAATCTGCTCAAAAAAGATGGCAATGCCTCCATCATTCAGAAAGGTTGGCAGGGGTAATCGAGGGAATTAAATTTATCAATGGAATAGAAGAAAATCGGAACGCCGCCTAATGCCATACACAACATTTGACAATATCTCCCCGCTGCTTCGGAGTGACCTTGTAAGTTTTCACCAATATCACTCCGGTTTCGAAGCATCTTAGTGGCTTCATTTTGAAATGCTGACTCAGACATACTAGCCTCGAACAAGCCTCCTTTCAGAGCTTGTGCAGCAATGTTGCCCAACCCACCTAGTACTATCATTGTGTTGGCAACATCATCTGAATGCAAACCTGGGAAGGTTCTCAACTTGTCGCGAACTTTGAGGAGGTGCCGATCGACATTTGAAAAGCCAGTCAAGGGGTTTGAAGCAACATCACTTCCCTCCAGAAGCAGACGGCGATGTCCTACAACCGCAACATCTCGGCAATTGCCCGTATCATCGAACTCAGCCGCGTAAAGAAATTCGTATGGTCTTGAGCCGAACGAATGAGCTACCTCCAGCACTGCCCGCCCGGTGCATGTAAGTATGAAAGGGCCATCACCTTCGGGTTTCTCGAACTTGAAACTGGGCAACCAATCCCGTTCACGGAAGTCGACCGTTACCGGCGTCAACGAGAGGAGGCTTGCTCCTTTGGGCCAATTTGAAACCCTGACTTCTATCGTAAGGTCGTAAGACGTCCCTGGCTTGAGATAGTTCCAGTGTTTGGCTGGCTCGCCGTCGATGTCAAACCTCAAGAATGCTACGGTAGTTTCGAGTTTTTCAGGTTCTTCTGAACTTCCGTTGGAGGCAGGCACGTGAAGACCTCTAAGACCTCGATCAGGAATATTGGCGAACAAGAGCAACGGCAAGGTCCATCGTTTCAACTGATCCTGTATGGCGGTCAATTCATCCACGCTCTCAAGAACATCGACTTGATTAAGAAATGCTTCCAGCCGCTCATTGGAAGCGAAACTCAAAGACCTGTCAAACTCTGACGCTTTCAGCTTCGCCGAACTCAAGAACCTTTGAGCATCTGGTTCAGCATTGCGTATGGCATGCTTCCACTCAGTCAAAGGCACAAAGATATCAATGGCGGTGTGATAAGCGCGGTACTGATCCTCGACGTCACCTTGACCTATCACTGAGATTGTTGCACCAAGCTCCAGACAAGCTTCTTTTAGTAGCTTAAAGTCATTTGGCGAAGGATTCAGAGCCTCCGCAAGTGCTGCGGCAACCTCAATCCTCGAAGAAAAAGCTTGGTGGAAAATCTCGAAGTTTGTCTCGTTCCTCATTTTCTTTCTCCAACTCAGATAGAAGACTGTTCCATTTTTCGATTAATTCGACAATCGTCTCTCTATCTCCTATTGCGTGTTCAATCTCGGAAGCCACCTCGATTAAAGCGGCTTCAAGTCGCCACTGTTCATTTCGATCTTCTGCAGGGATACTTGTGACCAGCTCCCTGAAGCAAACGCATGCTTCTGCATGGTTACTTGCTTTGGTCAACGCAGCAGCATATATAAGAGCTTCATAAAAGCCTTCTGGTTGGAATGGCTTGAGAGCTTCGAATGCCTTTTTGATGTCGTCTACACAGCTTTGAAGCTCACCGTGTGGGGCTCTCAAGATCGCTGACGCGCAGTCGTCGATAGAAATGGAACGAGTATAGTCATCTTGTATTGACTTCATAGCCACCTTTGCAAAGCCTGGAACGTCATAAAAGCGATAGTGCAATCGATCAACAGCATGGTACAGGGCACTTCCCTCTAAACTGAGCAAGATACCTGAAAGCAGTATCCCGAGTTTACCTTTTCTTTCTTCTGGCGAAAGACAGAGAAAGGCAAATGTGTCAATACAGTCGACAACGAAGTCATCTTTCTTGTCCTTTTGGGAGTAGTAAAAAATCAGACTCCATAGCCCGTGCTTAATAAGTCCTCGCTTCTCTTCAGGGAATGATCTACGTCTCAGAGAATGGACAGCTGCTCTGTGAACAATGACATAAGGGTCATTTAACAAGATTGAAAATGCTTCGAAGAACAGATTAGGGAAGTTCTTCACCAAGTCGTATGGTACATTCTCCCATGCTTGTACAGCTCTGGCACGGACCATTGTGCTAACGTCCATTAGAGCACTATACCAATCGGAAAGTACCAGCGTTAGGCTTTCGACTCCGGTCAATAATTTCGAAACATGAGCGATCATGTTTCCACGCATTTGCGTTTGATCCTCGGGTAATTTACGATACAGTTCAAGGAACTCTTCAATCCCTTCGCGACCCTTGGATTTTGCTCCAACAGCAGCCCACTCGATCAACGCACCCTGCAAACTGTCAATCGCTGTGCGCTTGTTACTTTTCTCTATTTGAGTAAGCACATTTTCAGTCAGTTCCAGGGCGCCCTCTGCATCAACTTGCTCATACTTTTCACTGAGTGTTGCTGCTGCACCTATCAGATCATCAAAATGCTCGGCTGCGAGCTGCGCGAACTCATCCCATGAATGCCTGAAGAACTGTCCCGCATCGCCCATGCCGTTCTCTGGACTTTCCACGGCCTCCCAAAGCAATCTTCTAAATGCTATCTTTTGGGCCATTCCAATCTGTGCTTTTTCTCGATAGCTGTGTTTCAGAACTGATCTATAGGTTCTATGAGCTTCTTCTCTGCCAGTATTGTCGTTATCGGCGAGGAATAATTGGATGATCTTATCCGTTTCCTCCGGATGATGTTCGAGGCAACTCGAAGCCGCTTCCCGAAGATAATAAAGCACACTGCTATCTCGACGTTCTCCTGGTAGAAGGGTTCGTCTGCGCATCAGCTTGGCGATTATGCTTCTAGTGTGTTTTGATAGCAGCTCGGCATCATCCGACGCGAGAATAATTTTAACAGCAGCCCCAAACTTTTCCGGGCTTGCATCACTTAGGAGTTCATCGACCACCGCACAAATGTCAGCACGCCTTTTCTGAAAGAGCGAGTAAATTGGCGCAGCGTCGAGGCTTATTGGCTCGCCCCATCCAAGATGCATACCGGGGGGCGGCCCTAAGGCCATCGACACAAAACGATGTAGAACCCTTTTTAGGTCGTTTTGAGAAAGCTTTTCCGTGTGTGCCAGAACCACGTCGATAGCCGTAGGTGATTTCTCGTAGTTGCTCACCAAGCATACTGCCACCGAGAGCTTTTCTTCTGGTTCTAATGGCGTCCTGAGCAACGCCTTTGCGGCAGATATAGAATACGGCAAGTTCTCGTGCAGCACTGCTGGCAAGAGATGTTCGATCACCTTTCTGGTGAAGGTCTCAGGAGCAAGGTTTGCAAGTTGCTCCAGACGCGGATCATCCCTGGCTATGTCTTCCTTATCAAGCTCATCCAGCAGATCGAGAACGAAGGTTTCATCCAAAGAGAGTTCGTAGCGAAGTTTCGCCCGTTCTTGCTGCCTCTCGGTCTGCTTCTGCTTTCTGTTCCTTTCTTCTTCTTCGCGAGCGCTTTTTCGTTGTTCGGCAGCCTTTTCCCTTGGACCAATAAAATCCATTATATTGGGAATTCCTACAGGGACCCGTTCTTCACAATCCTTGCAGTTGCTCAGGAAGAAGTCGTACGCTGCATCTTCCAGTAACCAACAATGCATCGAATTTTTTTGGAGAATTTGCACTCGACACCCATGTGTCCGATTGGGAGACCAGTTGCAGCTTCAATCATTCCCCTACCAGGAGACCTTACTAATTCGGCGTGGAAACACCAATTGCTAAGCAGCTTAGTTGCCCGAAGGTTGCGCTGGCCTGCTTCAACTGCGTTTTTATAGCTGTCTTCAAAATCGTCCATCTTGACTCCCTCACAAGCACAGTTTCACGAATGCCAGCAGGTAAAAAGGAATAGAGTACCGGGCAACAGGGGCGTTCAAGGTAAGTTCTTGTATTGTTGCATTGCCACCTACCACTTGATTTGCTTCATTTAAACGTTTAAATCAGGGGCGCATCTTTTTGCGTCCCCTTCCGGGTAAAGGCATCGGTTACCCGACGCCCTCCCCACAGACCCGTACGTGAAGTTTTCCCTCATACGGGTCCTCGGTTCAAGCTCTTTTTACCAAGCTGTCAACCAATCAGGCGACACCCCGATTGGCGCATAACTTTGCTACCTGCAAGTAATCAAATATTACCTGCGACGCAATTCCCTGGTTTTCTGTTGATATGGTTTGTGATTTCTGTGAATCTCCCATAGTTCCTTCCAGAAAAACGTTATACCCTGCTTCACCTTCCCTACAGTGGGTCGCTAAGGTTTCACTTCCCCACCTTCCCGATTAGATGATAAATCTAACCATCGGTATTATGATCCGCTAAGACTTCCGAAAGTCCATTTCAGGTTTGTTCGCTATTCGCTATCCGCCCCTGATACCTTGTCTGCACAAGGAAACTTCCGGATCTCCCGAGTTCCCGAGCTACCCCTTTGAGCACATGCCCTGGTCTCAGACCCCGGTGGTGTCCTGAATACTTGCCATAGCGTATTCAGGGCTGCTGCCTTCCGCTCAATCCAAAGCGTCGGCTTTCTCCTATACTCAGCATTCTGAACGCAGGATTATCCTAATGTCCACAACTATACATTTTTCGGGGCTCAATACAGAGCCTGCAATCTTGATCCATCCGGCTTCAGACTCCCATCTCCGGGCGTGCCTGCGGATTTCACTACTGACCTGCCGGCTTAGCTTTAGTCAGGTGGGACTTTCACGGTATGCGATCACCCACTGGATAACATTAACCAATTTCATGGAATTTCTCCCAATCCCAAGGTTTCGGATTTATCTTGGCACGAGGATTACCTTGTTGGGCAATCATTTGCCTCTATTTGGCTGTCCGCTGTCAAGGGCTCGCACCCCTGCTTTTCCTTAATAAGCATGTCCATGTCCTTCTCGTCCGCCGTCAAAAACATTAACCGGCCCAATGCGTTCACTCTACTAGCGGATGTCCATACTGAATAGGGAATAGGGTTTCGACGAGGGTATCGATATCCTCCATCCTTTCCCTCATGTACTGAGTGAGTGACCTTTTTTGCTTGAATGTAAACTGCTGCTTGGGAATACGCTTCTTCTCGGACCATATCTGATCGGGTAGAAAGGGATCAAAACACTGTCGTCCTTCGTGATGCCATATCTTAAATGCGTTAAATGTCATTCCGCCGAAAGGCATTTCGTGCTCAATATAGTTTCTAAGGTTGGTAAGTTCTCTCCCCCACACATTCCATATCCTTTGTAGCTCGCGATAATGGTTGTCGCTGCAAATCTGATCTTGAAGCCCTTTTGATTTTACGGCTTTAAGTAACTTTTGGCTATTTAGGGAACCGCCCAAGGTACAAATAGTCTCTGCTCCATTTTTGTAATACTCCGCCAAGAGACACCAACAGTTATCCAAGAATCGCTTGCCAGACAGGAAAAATCCTTCAACCTCAAACCATATCGCCATAGAACGGTAAAGGTGATCTATCTCATGGTTTTTGTCTGGCTGCGGGATACTAATCCCCGGCTGAAAGCCGGGTGGAGCCGTTCCTTGCCCCGCCGATAGCATTTCAAATCGGTAAAGATGGTAACGGCACGTTTCTACCAAATGAATGATCCCCAGGAATCTCGAGCTATCTTGGCCCCCAAGAAAGGCCGCAGACCTCGCCATGTGTTTACTGATAGTCGTTATCAAATTTTCCCTCCACCACACAGTTTCATAATTGTACCAATCGATATGCGGAAATTCACTTTCATATAACTTATCTTGCCTGTGAGACATAACCCCGATGGGTTTAAGCGCCAGCCAAAACCCAGTCGGAGTTCAAGGGCGTGGTTATGTGTCGCTATGTAAGCTCCCAGTGTTGAATTTGCCCATTCCATTTATATTCTGGGCCTTTTCTTTCTTCGAGTTTTTTATTGAATGTGAAAGTATAGCTTGTGGATAGTAAGACTTGGTTTCCTGAAGCAGTCTCGTTGTTTATGTCGACACCACGTTTGGACAAGAATGTCAAAGTCTCAATTCTCCTGTGCCGCTGATCATGGGCTGCCATGAACATTTTAGGCTTGAATAAATCACTTAAGTCCACGTCCCTATTCGATAATCGAAGTTTTACAATAAGTGTAAGATCGTTGAATTCGTTCTGGCTTGTATTTGTATAGTGAATAAAAGTAAACGGAACGACACCCTGTGTTTGAGGATTAGGTTGCAGATGTTCGCTCTTCACCTGGATGAGAAGAGACGGTTTTTGACCCAGCAGGAATGTCCTGTTAGTCTGTATGTAGCTATAAACTATAAAAGTTGCTGAAATCAAAGCGCCCAGGCATGCAAATAAGGCTATCAAACTGGACACCAACTGATCATCATTTAAAGTAAGATTTGGCGATTTTGTAAGACATACAGAGGTCGCAATGGCAGCTATGATTAAGAATATTGTGATAATAGTAGGAACCCTGTACATCCAAACCCTCCATTTTTAATCAGAAGCACATAACAAGTAATTATACTGACATGGATATCATCACCTTTGTAATGTTATCCGTCAAAATGCACAACTTCTCGTCGCACTACAAATACATTAAGAATACCAAATGAAATTTGGACTTTTCAAAACCTTTGATACCTTACCAGCAGAGCAACTCAAGAATTCAATAAATTTCATGCAGATAGGGTTTGTATATTACAAATTTTAAAAGGTTTCAATTTGTTATATAAATAGCAGATATCTGTAACGACACGCATCACCGGCGGCTTTAGCCGTCCGGTGGATGCGATTGATAGCGGCATTTTCTGGATCTGGTGCTTGTGATGCTCAATGCTCTTTTCAGTTCAGAGCTATCTATGCAATATTTGGTTCTTGCATGCTAGAGCTGATTTCGCGTTGACAATGCGGACAAACACTAGCATCCAAAGCAACACCCTGAAGTGGTACAGGTATAGTGGACACCTCGAAAAGTGTGTTATAAGAATAAAACTTTTGGAGGTGCAAAATGACAACGAAGAAAAAGAGCTACTCGAAACAATTTAAAATCGATGCTGTTAAACTGGTAACCGAGCAAGGTTACAAGACCGCAGAAGCTGCCCGGAACCTTGGGATCCATCCTAATGTTCTGCGGCACTGGGTAAACCGGTTTAAAGAAGACAGCGACCATTCATTTCCCGGCAAAGGCCATATGACACCGGAAAAAGAGGAATTGAATCGGCTGATAAAAGAAAATAAGCGGCTTAGAATGGAGCATGAAATA
>JAUSPN010000028.1 GCA_030656555.1 Candidatus Desulfaltia sp.
TATGAAGGCATCGCTTGCCACGGAAGCTCTTTTGTTGGCTTACTGGCGGCGAAAGCCTGTAAAGGGATTGACTCATCATTCTGATCGCGGCAGCCAAAATGCCGGTAATGATTACCAGAAGCTTTTGAATGCCTATGGCACGATCTGCAGCATGAGTCGAAAGGGCGATTGCTGGGATAATGCAGTTGCAGAGAGTTTCTTTCACAGTTTAAAAACCGAATGGACATCTGATGTCATTTATCGTACCAGGAGCGATGGGAGAAGTGATGTGATCCGGTATATCGAGATGTTTTATAACAGTAATCGTCTGCATTCTTACCTGGGATACAAGAATCCGAACGATTATGAGAAGAATTTTATATTGGCAAAAGCAGCTTAACCGGGTGTCCATTTTTACTTGACCAGATCAGCTCCCACTGGATGAGCTTTGCGGGACATACTATAAAAGGATTCCAACCACCGCACCCGTCATGCATGTGGAAAGCGTGCCTGCCACAATCGACCGGAACCCCAGAGAAATTATTTCATTCCGTCTTTCAGGAGCCATGGTTCCCATACCGCCTATCATGATTCCCAGGCTGCCGGGATTTGCAAAGCCGCACATGGCGTATGTCATGATCAGCATGCTTTTGGGACTCAGGGTACCATCGGCAAGATTGCTCATATCAATATAGGCTATCAGTTCGTTGAGGATGGTTTTTGTTCCCATAAGTGATCCTGCCGTAAACGCTTCCTTCCAGGGGATACCCATCAGCCAGACTACTGGAGCCATGATATAGCCCAAAAGTTTTTGCAACGTGATTGGTTGTCCTCCAATACTCGGCAGAAGGCCAAGTATGAGATTGACAAGATAAACAAGCGCCACGAGCACTATCAGCATGGCTATGATATTCAGAAGCAGTTGCACTCCCTGAAGCGTTCCTTTTGTGACCGCGTCCATAGAGCTTATCGCCTCTTTCGGAGAGGTTAATTTACCTGAAGTAGATTCGCCTGTTTCCGGTACCATAATCTTGGAAATGGTAATTGCCGCCGGAACACTGATGATGGAAGCTGTCAGGATGTGTCCCATGATATCCGGAATGCTTTTACTCAACATGCTTGCGTAAAGCACCATCACTGTGCCTGCTATTGTGGCCATACCGCAAGTCATGAGAGTGAATATCTCGCTTCGGGTCATATCTTTCAGATAGGGGCGAATCAAAAGAGGAGATTCCACCATTCCCATAAAAATGTTGGCCGACACTCCCAATCCTTCCGCTCCTCCTATGCCCATTGTTTTTTGCAATGCCCATGAAAAAGCCTTTACGACAACGGGCAGGATTTTCCAGTAGAATAAAAGCGCTGACAGGGCGCTCATAATGAGTACGATGGGAAGTCCTCTGAAGGCTAAGATAAAGCTTGATCCCGGATAAGTTTCAATAAATGGAAAACCGCCGCCTCCAAGATAACCGAAGACAAAGGAAGTTCCTGCTGTTGTGGCCTCTTCCAGGGACAGAACAAGCCGGTTCAAAAGCAGAAAAATATCTCTGAAAATAGAAAGATTCAAAAGAATAGCTCCCAATGCCACCTGAATTGTCAGGCCGATTATTACCAGCTTCAGGCGAACCTGCTTGCGATTTTCACTCATAGTCCAGGCGATCAACGAGAAAACCACCAAACCTGATATACCTTGTATGATATCTATTTGTTGCCTCCTTTAAGGGATGTTAATGATCTTCGTTGTCTTTAGCCCTGCCGGCATTAAAAATCAAGATCAGGTTTATCAAATCTTCAAATATTAGTCGTGGGATGTAGGGTATCAACCATTGCGCAAATTTCACAAACAAACGGATTAAACGGTTCTGTTTGAAAAAATTCTTGATAAATACTGCGGTTGATATATGTTCCTTTGCGCAGAAACAAAAAATCAGAGGTTGAGACATGTCAAGGGTGGCAAAGGGTCATGATCGCAGTTTGATGCTGGGGAATGAGGCTCTGGCGAGGGGGCTTGTAGAGAATGGATGCAGGATGGCAACATCCTATCCAGGCACTCCCGCCTCAGAGATACTTTCCTCTGTCGCAGCCTGGAAAAAATCAGAAAAGCTCGACAGGATGCATGTACAGTGGGCGGTTAATGAAAAGGTTGCCTTTGAGATAGCATATACCGGAAGCATCGCAGGTTTGAGAACCGCCGTGGCCATGAAGCAGGTAGGTCTTAATGTTGCTTCTGATCCATTTATGAGCGCCGCATATCTGGGCGTAAAGGGTGGATTCCTTGTAATAAGCGCTGATGATCCAGGCCCCCATTCGTCCCAGACTGAGCAGGACAGCAGGCTTTATGCTATGTCTGCCAAGGTCCCTGTGCTTGATCCCGACTCTCCCGGACAGGCAAGGGATATGACAGGTGTGGGATTTCGGCTTTCAGAAGAGTTTGAAATTCCTGTAATGATAAGACCTACAACCAGAGTATGTCATGCCCGCCAGGATATTGAGAAAAAAAAGGTGCAAAGGAATAATGTTGAGGCTGTTTTTGAGAAGAATCCCGCAAGGTGGGCCGCTACACCCAAATTCAGGTATAAGCTTCATAACCAATTAGAAGAAAAACTGAAAAAAATTGCATTATGGAAAGAGACGGCCCCTGTCTGTTTGAATCCTTCTGTCCAGTCTAAGAAAGCCATTATTGTGTCCGGCGTATCTGCCGCTCATGCAAAGGATATTGTCAGAGAACTTGGAGTTGAGGGTATAATAACTCTGTATCAGGTAATCCAGCCCTATCCTCTGCACACTCAATTCATTGAAATGGTTTTAAAGAAACACGATGATATTCTTGTGCTGGAGGAGACGACCGGGGTAATTGAAATGCAGCTTGCACGAAGTGATCGTGTAAAAGGGAAAAATAGTGGTCATGTCCCTGAAACAGGGGAACTGCTTCCTGAAATAATAGAAAAAATTATCGCAGATTTTCTATCTGTTAAGTCAGGTTCAAAAATCCTTGAAACCAAGCCAGGCAGAAGACCAACCTTATGCGCGGGATGTCCTCACAGGGCAAGTTTTTTTGCCATAAAAAAAGCAGCTCCAAAAGGGATCTATACAAGCGATATCGGCTGCTATACTCTGGGCATGAATCTTAAAGCCGTTGACACTGTACTTTGCATGGGCGCTGCAATAAGTCAGGCAGCAGGATTTGCCCATGCCTATGATGATAAAAAACGCCCGCCAATTGTGGCAACAATGGGGGATTCAACATTTTTTCATGCAGGTATTCCAGCGCTGATAGATGCTGTAGTGCAGAATATTCCGTTCCTTCTTGTAATTCTTGATAACAGAACCACTGCCATGACAGGAAATCAGCCCACGCCTGCCTCTGGCAAAGATGTTCTTGGTGAACCGGTTACAGCAATAGATATTGAGAAACTTGTAAAGGGATGCGGCATTAAATACTGCAGGACAGCAAATCCAATGGAAACCGACAAGTTTATCCCTTTATTAAAAAAGGCAGTAAAATATTCCCAAAACAATGGCCCCGCAGTTGTGATATCAAGATCTCCGTGCCTGCTCTCTTTGCCCAACGAAGAGCTGAGAGAAAATTATAAAAGGGTCGAAATTACAGATACCTGTGATGGTTGCGGTTACTGCATTTCACATTTTGAGTGTCCGGCCATGGTCATGGATAAGGAGAAAGAAAAGGTCACACTTGATCGTTCTCTCTGCACAGGATGCGGAGTCTGTGTCCATGTATGCCCCAAAAAATCAATAGTGCCCGCTGAAAGCTCAAATGTGGAAGGTAGCTGAGGAAAGAAATGAATTATCAGATAATAATAAGCGGAGCAGGCGGCCAGGGAGTTCTTTTTATAACACGTCTTCTTGCAGAAGCATGCATGAATGACAACAGGCATGTACTCACATCAGAAACCCATGGAATGGCGCAAAGGGGAGGAACCGTAATATCACACCTTAAGGTTGGAGATTTTAAAAGCCCTCTTATAAGACCGGGCAGTGCGGATCTTTTTGTTGCTTTGAAGCCTGAAAATCTTGATTTGCACTATGGGTTTCTTAAAAAGAGCGGCATGGCAATTGTGAATTCTTCGGAAGGTTCATTGACGGCTGGCACTAACAGGGCAAAGGCTCTTAACGCTGATTTTCTGGCAAATCAGGATAATAATCCAGGTTCTATTAACCTTTATATGCTTGGAGGAGCAATAGCGCTTATCCCGGTGTGTTCCATTGAGAAAATAAAAAAGCAAATTGAAATACGTTTTGTAAAAAAAGATAAAAAGATCCGGGCAAAAGCTGTCATGGCTCTTGAACGTGGATTTAAAACCATTGTAAGTGGTTGCTAAGTATGAGGCTCGCAAAGGAGTAATAAATGGGATTTATGCCAAAGAATTTAACAAAAGAAAAAATTAAAGACATACAGCTAAGTGGTCTTAAATGGACTTTAAAGCATGCTTTGGGTAATTCTTCTCTTTATCAAAGAAAGTATAAAAAGGCGGGAATATCTGTTGATGATGTAAAGAGCCTTTCAGATATTGAGAAACTTCCGTTTCTGGACAAAGAGGATATTCAGGCAGATTATCCGTTTCCTTTAAAATCGGTTGATGACAAAGATGTGGTAAGGATTCACGCATCTTCAGGCACAACAGGCAAAAGAAAGGTTTTGTGCTATACTCAAAACGACATTGATGTGTGGGCGGATATGTTTGCAAGGTGTTATGAACTGGCGGGCCTGACGCAAAACGACAGGGTTCATATTGCCGTGGGATACGGGCTGTGGACCGCCGGTGTTGGATTTCAGCTTGGGTGTGAGAGATTCGGCGCTATGGCAGTGCCAATGGGACCTGCGAATACAGATATGCATTTGGAGATGCTTGTGGACATGAAAAGCACAGTATTTTGTTCTACTGCGTCCATGGCGCTTCTCATTGCGGAAGAGATAAAAAAGAGAGGACTCCGGTCTGAAATAGCATTAAAAAAGATAATTCTTGGAGCAGAATGCCACAGCGATACCATGACAGCGCGCATAAAAGAGCTTACCGGCGTTGATGAGATATATGACATATATGGTCTTACAGAGCTTTACGGGCCTGGAACCGGTCTTGATTGTTCCTGCCACGAAGGAATCCATTACTGGAACGATCTTTTCATATACGAGATAATTGATCCTGAAACCCTTAAGCCTGTTCCTGATGGTGAAGAGGGGGAGCTTGTGATAACCAGCCTTAAAAAGGAGGCAAGCCCTCTTATCCGCTATAGAACCCACGATATCACCAGAATAATTCCAGGGGAATGCAGTTGCGGTCTTTCTTTCCCAAGGCATGGAAAAATCATAGGAAGAAGTGACGATATGTTCATTTACAGGGGTGTGAATATTTACCCAAGTCACATTGAGCTTATCCTTAGCAGCACTGACAGGGTGGGAAGCGAATATCAGATTCATCTTGATCATCAGGAGAACGGAAGGGACAGCATGACCATAAGGGTTGAAAGAGGGGACGGGGTTTTATCTGATGATGACAAAACCCTGGCCACTACAATATCGAATAAAATCAGAAGCCAGCTTCTTGTGAAAAGTAATGTTAAGATAGTCGGGGATAATGAACTTCCCAGGACACAGAAAAAAAGCCAGCGGGTTTTTGACCATAGAAATGAGAATGGATAGAAATTAAGGAAGCAAAACTTAAGCATTTTAAAAAAAAAGGAGATGGTTATGAAGAGATTATCGCTTTTTACATTAGCAACTGCGCTGACCGTAATTCTTGCTCTGCCGGGTTTTCAGGCGGATGTTCATGCAAAGATAATAAATCTTAATTATGCAAATTTTCCGCCTGCACCCACATTCCCGTGTGTTCAGATGGAAAGATGGAAAGACGAGGTTGAAAAACGGACAAATGGAAAAGTAAAAATAAACACATTCCCTGGAGGGACTCTTCTTGAAGCCAAAGGGATGATGGATGGTGTCATTGCAGGTCAGGCAGATATAGGTTGCCTGTGCATGGCGTATCAGCCAGGACGTTTCATGGTGACAAATGCCGTAAGCCTTCCTGTGGAAATTCCTGATTCAGCAACAGGAAGCCTCGTACTTCTCGATCTTTACAGGAAATATAAGCCTGCCTCCTTTGATAAGGTCAAGGTTCTTACGATGTTTACCACGGCTCCGGCAAACATAATGTGCAAAAGCCCTGTGAGAACCCTTGAAGACATTAAAGGAATGGACCTGAGAGCCTCCGGCGGTGCTGCAGAGATTCTGAAGGCATGGGGCGCAAACCAGATAGGTATGCCCATGTCTGCAACCCCAGAAGCCCTTCAAAAGGGTGTTGTCCAGGGTCTTTTCTCCTCTCTGGAGGTGATGAAGGATCTTAAATTTGCTGAAGATTGTAAATATGTAACCATGACAAATACTGTTGTTTATCCTTTTGCAGTTGTCATGAATAAGGACAAGTGGAAATCTCTGCCCGAAGATGTTAAAAAAGTAATGGAAGAACTGGTAACGGAACAGGCTCTGTGGACAGGAAACTACATGGACACCCATGTTAATGAAGCTGTGGCATGGTCAAAAAAGACCCACAATGTCGAGTTTATCGAGCTCGATAAAAAAAGCATTGTAAAGTGGAACTCTGTGCTTTCTCCAATTATTAATAAATGGATAAAAGAAGCTGAAGAAAAAGGCCTGGACGGTAAAGGTATAGTTGATGCCATTTATGGTATGATTGGTGAACATACAAAATAAGGTTTATGTGCTTGAATGTATAATTTTCTTAAAAGAATAAACAATTTCCAGCTATTCATGGGCGGCTGTTTTCTGGTCATGATGATATTTCTTACCTGTGCCAATATTTTGCTCAGGCAGTTTGGCATACCGGTAAGGGGGACATTTGAAATAATGGGGTTTTTGGGGGTTGTGATCTTTGCTTTTCCCCTGGGATACTCCCATAAAAAAAAAGAACATCTCTATGTGAGTATAATTTTTGACAGATTTCCTGCAAAGGTGAAAAAAGCCGCTCATGTTATAAACAACCTCGTCTGTATTTTTTTCTTTTCGCTGGTTTCATGGCAGCTTGTAAAAAAAGCTCTGATCCTGAAAAATGTTCATGAGGTGTCAGAAACTTTGAGAATTATCTATTATCCTTTTATACTGATCCTCTCGTTTGGAGTGGCGGTTTTAGTTCTGCACTTTATTCATGAACTTTTTATAAAATCAGGAGATAATGCTTGAGCCTTACACTTATCGGAATAATTGGAATTATATCTCTTCTTTTTATCCTTTTTTTTCTGGGTATGCCTGTGGGCTTTTCAATGGCAATTGTTGGGTTTGCAGGGTTTTCCTATGTAATAAGTCTCAATGCAGGCATGAACATGGCGGGTGCGATCTTCTGGTCTGTTTGCTCCAAATACGGACTTACTGTAATCCCCCTTTTTATATTCATGGGTCAGATTGCATTTTATTCCGGTGTTAATAAGAGGCTCTATAAAGCTGCATACAGATGGGTGGGCCATATCAGGGGAGGTCTTGCCATGTCCACTATAATGGCATGCAGCGCATTCGCGACCATCTGTGGCTCAAACACCGCCACAGCAGCTACCATGAGCACGGTTGCCTTGCCGGAGATGAAAAAGTATGGCTATTCTTCCATTTTAAGTACAGGCGCTGTTGCATGCGGTTCAACCCTGGGTGTTGTAATACCTCCAAGCGTTGTTCTTATAATAATTGGTCTTGCTACGGAACAGTCCATCTCAAGACTCTTTTACGGTGGAATAGGGGCTGGTCTGCTACTGACATTGATGTTTGTTATAACTGTAGCTTTATTGTGCAGAATTAGACCTGAATGGGGTCCTGTGGCAGCGAAAAGTTCCATTAAAGACAGGATGATATCCCTGTCCGGGGCAGCTGAGATGCTTATTCTTTTTATTCTTATTATGGCAGGGCTCTATTTTGGTTTTTTTACACCTTCGGAAGCAGGGGCGGCAGGATCGTTTTTTGCGCTTCTGATAAGTGTTATAAGAAAAACCCTTTCTTGGAACAATTTTAAAAAAGCTGTAAAGGATACTCTGAGGATTTCGTGTATGGTGATAATGCTCATTGCCGGGGCCATGATATTTGGAAGATTTCTTGCGGTAACAAGAATACCATTTGATCTTGCTTTTTTTGTGGCAGGGCTTCCGGTATCTGATCTTACAATTATGATCTGCATAACCCTGATCTATATTATAGGGGGCGCTATCATGGATGCTCTGGCGCTTCTTATTATAACCATTCCCATATTTTATCCTCTGGCAATGCAGATCGGATATGATCCAATCTGGTTTGCAGTCACCATAACGGTTATTACAACTCTTGGTGCTGTAACTCCGCCTGTAGGAGCCACAACCTATGTTGTGGCAGGTGTGGCAGATGATGTTCCACTGAAGGACGTATTCAAGGGAGTAGCTCTTTTTCTTCCGGCTTATATTATTACAATCGGGCTTCTTATCCTCTTTCCCTGTATAATTACATGGCTGCCCGGTCTTATGAGGTGAGGAGATTATGGAAGATAATTACCAGAGTTTTTTTAAGGGGCAGTTTCTTATAGCTATGCCGGGCATGACCGACCCGAATTTTTTTCAGTCAGTCATCTGTGTTTGCGAGTATACCCGGGAAGGCGCTGTAGGCATTGTTGTAACTCGGCCTCATCCTGCCATTCTTGGAAAGGATATTTTTGATGAGCTTAAAATAAACTATATTTCTGACTCTGAATCAATACCGATATATATAGGCGGGCCTGTTCATGTTGGTGAGATCTTTATTCTGCATGGGGCTCCATTTAACTGGGAGAGTTGTTTTATGGTTACACCTTCCCTGGCCATGAGCAACAGCAAGGATATTGTAGAGGCGATAGCAATGGGCGATGGACCTGAAGCCTTTATTATAAGCGTAGGATGTGCCGGCTGGGGTGAAGGTCAGCTTGAAGCGGAGATAAAGGAAAATGTATGGCTGACATGCCCGATTTCTGAAAAGATTATTTTTGAGATGCCGGTTGATTACAGGTGGGAAGAAGCTGTGAAAAAAATGGGCATAAATCCGAGTAAGCTTTCGGATATAGCGGGGCATGCCTGATAAAAAATAAAACAATGCATCATATTAATCTTTGATTTTTACTTTTGGTTTGGACTTCTTTTTTCTAAGACAAACCTTGTCTTTCCTGACAAATGCGCAAAGTTTGGGATTGTAATACTCTTTACAGTTTAATGGATTATATAACGGGCATTCCGGGTTTTTTTCTGACATAAATATATTTCCTCTATAATTTTCCTTCACTTTTTTATTTAATATAACACAAAATATTAAATTTTACAAGGTATTAAGAGACTTGGTATATTTAAGCTCTGGATTGTTTTACGTGCTATGTCCGGCGCAGTTTCTCCAGATTAGTTCTTGCAAAATCAATTTCAGGATCCATGGCCAAGGCCATCGCATAATATTTTATGGCTTTTTCTTTTTGGCCCATATCCCTATAGTTTGAGGCAATGTTGGCATAATCAATGGCTGAACCCGGATCAAGCCGAAGTACTTTTTTAAAACAATCTATTGCCGTTTCGTTTTCCTTGAGCGCGTAATGACAAAATCCCATCAGGTTATATATATCGGTTCTTTGGCTGTCGGACTTTTCTCCTTTATTTAATACCTCAAGAGCTTTGCGGTACTCCCCCATTTCTTTGAAGCAGATACCCATGTAGGAATAGATGCTGGGGATGTCCTGTTCCGTAGGGTTAAGTTCCAGAGCATGGGTAAAATAACTGAGTGCTGTTGCCGGGTCATTTAGGGCGAGGTGGCATAAACCAATATAAAATTTGATGTAATATTTCTCCGGAAGCATTTTTTCTATCTTTTTGAGTTCATTAATGGCTTCTTCCGGATTTTTGTTTTCAGCAATAATTTTGGCAGAGAACATACTAACACTGGTTGTAAGAGCCCGCTCCCTGAAATGTGCTCCGGGTATGATGGTATAAAAAGCCGGTATTTCAAGTAAAGGATGTATTGTATTGACTACAATTACTTCCATACCTTTATTTGCCAGAGCAGATATTAAGTTTTGAACTTCAATCTTAATATTGTCATTTGAAAGGTCAGGGAGGGTGTTGATATCTACTTCTTTGCCCGGGCTTATTACAAAATCGGCGTCCTCTAATTTAGAAAATTTGGGGAGACCGCTGGCCACATAGTTGGAACCGGCATTAAAATCACCGGCAAGCTGGGCTACTTCTGTAAGGGCACGACTTAAAGCCTTTTGCGGATCAGGTGTTGTCCCGGCTGTCCAGACTATTTCACTTTTTCCCGGGAAGTTCAAAGGGTCATAGGCCAACACACCAACAGAAGGGATGCCAGTATCGAGAGAAAAATCTGAAAGATAGAATTTTACCCCTGCATTTCTGTACTTTTTTATCATTTCCACAACCATCGGATCTGTGGCCGAATCAGCATTAATTGCCGGTACTTTCAGCCTGTTTCTGCTGATGATCGAAGATACGTGTCTTTCTACAATTTCGCAGATACCCTGACTTAGGGCTTCCTCAACGCAGTTGCCGGCCGATGGACCGTTGAACTCATTGATTGTGAAAAACCAGTTAAAAGGAATTAAGACCTCTTGATCGCGGGTTAGATTAAACGCCTTGGTCCATTTTAAGGGCAGGTTTTCAAATATCTTTTTGGAAATTTCCAAATTTTCTGAATCATCGTGGACAGATTGGGCAATCATCTCAAAAGGAATGGCGCTGTCTTTTATGGCGCTGTATTTTTCAACAAAAAAGTTTTCGGGATTCTTGCAAAAACTGAAAAAGCTGAATCTTTCGGCCAGTTCCATTACTGCGCTAGCTTCAGCCTGCTGGGGAGTGGCTCCTTTTCCCATCTGTTTTTTTGTTCCAATAACTTTCATTGCATCCTTGCCGCAACTGCTAAAATAGACCGGAATATCCAATCTTCCATTATCAATCCTTATTGTCTCTTCAAGGATATCCAGATCCACCTTTATTAGTTTTTCCTTGAAGTGTTCGACCGTTTCTTCAGGAGGCACTACCTTGTCCTGGTCCAGAGTAAAGCCTTTAAACGCATCATTTAATATAATTTTATTCGTCATTGATTTTGTTGTATTTCCTTATTTTATATATCATGCAATTAACTTAAAAAATCCAGAGACGCTCACAGCGATATTTTTTTACCACATAATAATAAAACTTAAAAGTTATTTTAAATTGACCGGCCCTTAAGTTTCTGATACAAAAACAGTGCAAGTTTATGGGGATGTAGCTCAGCTGGGAGAGCGCGGCGTTCGCAATGCCGAGGTCAGGGGTTCGATCCCCCTCATCTCCACCATTATTTTACCTGGGTTGAGCGGTTCAACGTTCACGGTTCACGGTTGAAGAGCCCCAACTCACTATTGACAAAAGGATAACACGGCAATAGGGGCGCATGTTATGTTTCACCCAATGGACGAAAGAGACTAATCTGAGTATTGTATTATAAAGTTAAGGATATCAGTAGGCTATAACCTTTGAACCTTGAACCCTGAACCTGAAACCGATCACTTTAGATTTTAACATATTAGAGAGGAACCTCTGTTAAATAAAAAATATTTAAGGGGGGATATGGATACGAGGACAAAGATGGAACGTATAGCTGAAGTTAAGCGAAAAACAAAAGAAACAGAGATTAATATTAAGCTGGATATAAGCGGAACAGGTAACCATGAAATTTCCTCCGGCATCCCATTCTTTGATCATATGCTCAGCCTTTTTGCCGTTCACGGATTTTTTGATGTCTCAATATCTGCCAAAGGGGACATTGAAGTTGATTTTCATCATACTGTTGAGGACGTCGGGCTTGTATTAGGGGATGCTTTTCACAAGGCTCTTGGAGATAGAAAAGGTATAAAACGATATGGTCATGCTGTTGTGCCGATGGATGATGCCTTAACTTCCGTTACGGTTGATTTGTCAAACCGTCCTTTTCTTGTTTACAATGTTTCTGATATTACATGCTCAAGTGCGGGTTCTTTTGACATTCATATTGCCAAGGAATTTTTCAGAGCGTTTGCAACCAGAAGCGGAATGAATCTTCATATTAATGTATTGTATGGTGAGAACGAACATCATGTTATTGAATCAATTTTTAAGGCAGCTGGAAAAGCTCTTGATCAGGCGACCTCTTTTGATGAGCGCATATTAAGTGTTTGTTCCACTAAAGGCACTCTATAAGAAAGTTTTATGTATGTATACAATTAAACATAATAAAGAAAATGCCAACTTTTTTAATGCAGCGTTGCTTAAGCTTTTGTTTATTTCCTTTATGTTTTTATTGCCTGCCTGCGGGTCACATGTAACTGTTCCGGAACAGGCGTCTGCTCCTTTGACCAGGGGAAAACTTCTAATTTTGCCCTTTAAAAACATATCCGGGATATATGGGGAAAACATTAGTAGCAGGTGCCCCTTGTGTGGCAATGTTTTTATGACCGGAGAGGTATTTGCTGATGCAGAGGATATTTTAACGCAAAGCCTGATTTCTTTGATGGAAAGCCGTAAAGGAATGGAGTTAATTCCTTTGAGCCAGGCCCAGGGTGTCTGGTCGGAAATGTTATCAAGAGATGAAGACAGATTGTCGGAGCGCGACCAAATAGTTGAGAAAGGACGCATTTTAGGCGCTGACTTAGTTATGGCGGGATATGTTTATCGCTTCAGGGAACGGATTGGCGCCGCATATTCTGTTGACACGCCTGCTTCTGCGGCATTTGATGTCCATCTTGTTGATGTGAGCACCCACCGCATATTATGGACAGGCCGATTTGATGAGACTCAATCCACGCTTTTTGAAAATCTTTTTAAAATCGGAACTTTTTTAAAAAGAAAGGGAGCTTGGGTTACCGTTGATAAAATGGCTGTTTCCGCTCTCGAAGATATGCTTCAAACTTTTCCCGAAATTAATACTCACTGACAAGTAAACTGTAACATAATTAGTAGCCGTTTACGGTTTACAGTTATCGGTTAACGGTTGAAAAAAACAGAAGGTAGAGGAAAATTATGGGGTTCTCTTCGGTTGTGGGCATGAGAACAAAGATTTATATTTCGCGAGAGGTTAATATATTTTCTGATTTAGATACGAAAGAATTAATTCAAGAGTTGAAATCAATATCCAAAATGCTTCAATAGTTGCATGGTTCATTGAAAAAACTGTGAACTGTAAACCGTGAACGGTTATCATGATTATAATACCTGCGATTGATATAAAAAGTGGTAGATGTGTGCGCCTCTTTCAGGGGGATATGGATACTGAAACTGTTTTTTCCGATGACCCGGCGGCTATGGCCAGGAGGTGGGAGAATGAAGGGGCGGAAATCATCCATGTAATTGATCTTGACGGGGCTTTTGAGAAAAGTCCGCAAAACCTGCGTTCCATAAAGAAAATAATTGAGAGCATAAAAGTGCCTATTCAGGTTGGAGGCGGGATCCGTAATATTGATAATATTAAGTTGTTTCTGGATCTTGGGGTGACGAGAGTTATTATCGGAACAGAAGCGGTCAAAAACCCTCAACTGGTAAAGGATGCGTGCAGACTGTTCCCAAAACAGATAATCGTTGGAATTGATGCGCGTAATGGGCTGGTTGCAATAGAGGGCTGGGCACAGACTACTAAAATGATGGCCGTGGATCTGGCAAAAAAATTTGAAGATTGCGGTGTAGCTGCAATAAATTTTACCGATATTTACAGGGACGGAATGCAAACCGGTCCGAACATCGTTGAAACCAGACTTCTTGCAGAGGCTGTATCTATACCTGTAATTGCTTCAGGAGGTGTTTCAACAATAGAGGATATAATAAATCTGATTCCTTTAAAGCCAGCCGGGGTTGTCGGCGTGATAACCGGCAAAGCATTATACAGCGGAACTCTTAGCCTGAAAGAGGCTATTGAAGTGTCAAAAAAATATCATTAAAACCTATTCTAATAAAACCCACAAAGCACCAAGACCTTTCTGCGTGCGAGTTCGTATTTACAAGCCTTTTCAGCGGGGCTGAGGGGTTAGCGAGCGCCCAAATAACCTTCTTACGGTCGTATATTGCCCTCAGCTTGATACAGAGAATCTACAATTATTACATTTTTTCTTGACAATATAATATAAAATAATAATATTAAAAGTTTAAAAATAATATTTAAAGTTCTCCATTTAGATAGAATCTTCCAACACTACCTACTTTCCCCTTTCAAGGGTAATGGAGGGTGCATTTCTTGGCGGTTTATATCCCAGAAGAAAAAATTAATGATATTAAAAATGCAGCTGATATTGTTGATATTATATCAGAAGTGGTAGTTTTAAAGAAATCCGGTAAAAACTTCCTTGGGCTTTGTCCGTTTCATTCAGAAAAAACCCCCTCCTTTACCGTTAGCTCCGGCAAACAGATATTCTATTGCTTTGGATGTAGCGCCGGGGGAAATGTTTTCAGCTTTCTTATGAAACAGGAGGGTATCTCATTCCCTGAAGCGGCAAGAATGCTGGCAAGGCGATACGGCATTGATATTCCGGTTCAAACAATGTCTCCTGAAGAGAAAAGACGAGTTAGTGAAAGAGAAAGTGTGCTTGCGATAAATAAACAGGCAACGGATTTTTTTCGCTGTGCCTTACTTGAAAACACATCAGGGAAAACAGCAATGGAATATCTGCTAAAGCGGGGGATAAGCAGAAAGATTGTCGATGATTTTAAGCTTGGATATGCGCCGGAAGGTTGGGATAATCTTGCAATTTATTTTTCAAAAAAGAAACAACCGGATGGGCTTGTTGAGAAATCAGGGTTGGTTATTCCAAGAAAAGGCAAAAGCGGTTTCTATGATCGTTTTAGATCCCGTATAATTTTTCCGATTTTTGATATAAGCATGCAAATTATCGGATTTGGCGGACGTGTGCTGGACGATTCCCTGCCAAAATATCTTAATTCTCCGGAAACACCTGTGTACAACAAGAGCCGTTCCCTTTATGGGTTGCACATGGCTAAAGGGAAATGCAGAGAAAGCAAAACTGTTTTCATTGTTGAGGGTTATTTTGATCTTTTAGCGCTTCATCAGCACGGCATTCAGAATTCAGTCGCAACCCTTGGGACGTCGTTGACTCCGGAACATTTGCAGATGCTCAGAGGGTTTATCGGAAAGGATGGCAGGGTTGTGCTTGTCTATGATTCAGACTCGGCCGGAATAAAGGCTGCTCAAAGAAGTATAGAGGTGTTTGATAAAGGATATGTGGACGCCGCTATTATTGTATTGCCTGCCGGTCACGATCCTGATTCATATCTTTTAGAATTTGGAACTGAGCCATTTATGAATCTGGCTGCGGAATCAAAAGGGGTTATCTCGTTTTTGATAGATTGCGCGGTTAAAAAGCATGGGCTTTCAACCGAAGGGAAAATACATATTCTTTCAGACATAAAAGTACCTTTAGCGGCTATAAATGATAATGTCGCAAGATCATTATATGTCAAGGAACTTGCCGAGCGTATTGATGTTGATGAAAAAGCGGTTTTGGAAAAGGTGAGACAAGTTTCTGCTGAAAAAAGCTCGGATATTGCGAAACCTGCTGCTGATTATGTGCTTCAAAATAATGGTAACAGGCTTGAGAGGCGGATAATAGCAATGATGCTTCAATTCCCGGAAGTGTTGTCTGAAGTAGATAATCGAGGGTTACTCAATCTTTTTGAAGATAATACTTTAAAATCTATTGGGCAGTCTATTTTAAAGCTTAAGGACAGCTCAGGTGAACCGGCTTCAGAGCTCATGGCTATTGTTGATGATAAAGATAAAAGAAATATTATAGCATCTCTGGTAATGAAAGATGATTTGTGGGATCGTGACGGCTGTTTAAAGCTTATTGCGCAATTTGAGTCCAGTAAATATCGCAATGATAAAAAGTTGTTGCAGGAAATAAGGGACGCAGAAGATCGCAATGACCCTGAATTGGTATTGCGTTTGTTGAAGAAAAAGCAACTGCAAGTAAAAAAACAAAATAAAATCCTTTAAGTCTGTTGGAGGCTGGAATACATGGCAAAAAAAATGATGGTAAAGCAAAAGAGTGTAAAGAAGGCCGGAAAAAAGGTATTGCCAAAGAAGGTAAATGAAAGGCAAAAGAGTGTTAGTATAAAGACATCACCAATGAAGGCGGATGCCTCGCAAGAAAAAACAGAAAAGGTTAACAAGAAGATATTAAAAAACCTTATTTTAAAAGGTAAAAAAGAGGGGCACTTAACTTATGATCAAATTAATGAGGCGTTTCCCGATGATATACTTTCTTCGGAACAGATTGATGAAACGCTTATTATATTTGATGAACTTAATATTGAGGTTATTGATGAAAAGAAAGGGGAAGTATCCGGCAGGAAAGAAAAAATAAAGCTGGATACGACTGCGGGTGATGATAAGTCTATGGCAGATTTTGGCACGGTAGCTGATCCGGTTAAGATGTATCTGCGTGAAATGGGTTTTGTGACTCTTTTAAGCAGGGAAGGGGAGGTTGAAATAGCTAAGAAAATCGAATCTGGTGAGCAGGAAGTTTTAAGAGCGATGATAGATTCGGAAGTTGGAGTAAAGCATATTTTAGCTCTTGCAGATCGCATTGAAAAAGAGGAGCTTCGTATAAAACACGTGTTAAGAGATGTTGACGAAGGAGATACATATATTGACGAAGTGTTTCAGGTTGAAAAGTTTTTAAGCACGATCCGTTCTATCGATAAAATATACGAAAAAAACACAGTTTATCGAGAAAAACTTATATCGTCTGCTCTGAGCGCTGATGAACAACGTCAGATCAGGAGAAATATCATACGGCAAAATAATAAAATATTCGACTTGCTAAAACAATGGCGTTTTGAAGTTAGGATAATCGACCAGATTGAAGCAATTATCAGGAGCCATGTTGACAGGTTCGACTCTATGAACAAAAAGATAATAGTGTGTACTGATAAGGTTAATTCAACGGTTACTGAGCTTCACGCCAATTTAAAAACCCAGAAGAAGTTTGTTGAATGGGCGGGTCGCAGGTGTGATCTGACAAAAGATGAACTGGCTTTACTTTTTGTGGAACTGAACAATCTTTTAAACCAGACAGATGAGAACGAAAAGCTCATAAAGTCCAACTACCGAACCCTAAAAAAGGTTTTGTCCTGTGTTGAAACCGGGCGCCGTAGGGCTAAAATAGCTAAGAGTGAACTGACAAAGGCGAATTTACGACTTGTCGTCAGTATTGCCAAAAAATATACAAACAGAGGGTTGCAATTTTTGGATCTGATTCAAGAAGGAAATATAGGCCTTATGAAGGCGGTTGATAAATTTGAATATCGCCGAGGCTATAAATTCAGCACATATGCCACGTGGTGGATAAGACAAGCTATAACCCGGGCGATTGCGGACCAAGCTAGAACAATCCGGATTCCAGTCCACATGATTGAAACTATAAACAAGCTTATCCGAACTTCAAGAGCCCTTGTTCAGGAGCTGGGGCGAGATCCTAAACCTGAGGAAATAGCCGAGAAAATGGAACTTCCCCTGGACAAGGTTCGTAAGGTTTTAAAAATTGCAAGAGAACCTATTTCACTTGAGACTCCCATCGGAGAAGAAGAGGACAGCCATCTTGGCGATTTCATAGAAGATAAAAAATTTGTGCTTCCTTCGGATGCCGCTGTAAACCTGAACCTTGCGGAGCGGACAAGAAAGGTTCTTGCGACCTTGACTCCGCGTGAAGAGAAGGTTCTGCGCATGCGATTCGGGATAGGGGAAAAGGCTGATCATACACTTGAAGAGGTAGGACAGGATTTTACCGTTACACGCGAGAGAATAAGACAGATAGAGGCTAAAGCCTTAAGGAAATTGAGACATCCGACCAGAAGTCGTAAACTGAAAAGCTTTATTGAAACCTAACTCTTGACAAAACTTATTTCTAAGGGTAAAAAAATTTGTTTTGTGGCCAAGTTGATTCGTGGGCCCATAGCTCAGCTGGAAGAGCCACCGGCTCATAACCGGTCGGTCCCTGGTTCGAACCCAGGTGGGCCCATACATCTGTTTTGATCAAGGCGTGGGGATGAGTAACCACGCCTTTTTTTGCTAATTGCAACCAATCTTACGACATTTATGCCAGCAATAATAGCCGATATTATTAAGATAATGGAAGACATCGCCCCATCGCGTCTTGCTGAAGAATGGGACAATGTCGGGCTGCAGGTTGGGCAAAAGGACTGGTCTGTACGAACCATACGGATTGCTTTGGATCCTCTCCCAAGTGTTGTGGCTGCCGCCTGCAGAGAAGGGGTTGATCTTTTAATTACGCATCATCCGTTGATATTTAAGCCTTTAGTTTCTATTGATTTCAGCACTCCGGTTGGGGCTATAATAAATATGGCATCTAAGCACAAAATGGCCATATTTGCCATGCATACTAATCTTGACAATGTAACGGATGGTTTAAATGATATTCTTGCACGCATGATTGGTCTTAACAATCTGGAGGTGCTTGGGAAACCCATTGAGCCGGAATATTATAAACTCGTTATATATCTGCCTGTTGAATATGAACAGAAGATTTTAACCTCTCTTTTTGAGACAAAAGCAGGAAAAATAGGCGCATATACATCCTGCTCTTTCCGAAATAATGGCAGAGCAACCTTCAGGCCGGGTTCTTTGTCAACCCCTTTTATAGGAAAACCCGATGACATATCTCATGCGGATGAGATCAGGCTGGAAACCATTGTGCAAAAAGATGATTTGGGAAACGTTATTGAACATGTGAGGGCAAATCATCCTTATGAAACTATGGCATATGATGTTTATAGGCTGGAGCCGTCTGACAACATGTTAGCCGGAAGACAGCAGGGGCTTGGCAGGATTGGAGATCTTGCAGGGGAGACTAAACTTTTATCCTTTGCCTTGGAAATTAAGAAAAAACTATGTCTTAATTCTATTAAATTCGCAGGAAAACCTGATCTGCCTGTAAAGAAAGCCGCTTTATGTACAGGGAGCGGTTCAAGCTTGATAAACAATTTTTTTGTATCCGGCGCTCAGGTATATATTAGCGGGGATTTCCGGTATCACGATGCAAGGGCTGTAGAAGCAGCAAATTTAGGTATTATCGATATAGGCCATTTTGCATCAGAGCATTTAATCGTTAAAGTACTTGCCAAGAGGCTTAGAGAGATTATATCTAAAAACGGAATTGATGTTAAAGTTGAGGCGTGCGAGTCTGAAATCGATCCGTTTATTGTTTTATAAGAGATAAGCGGTTTCATTGTTAATGACTAATGACAAGTGACTAATGGCTAATATGAAAGAACAAATAGATATTCTGGTAAAACTACAAAAAATCGAAATAGAATCAGATGATGTTAAATCGAAGTTGAGCAGTGTTTCTGAAAAACTTGATTCTTTTGATGCCGAGCTCAAGGAGTTTGAACAGTCTGTAATTGATAAAAAGTCTTTGCTTGATGGTTTGAACAAAAAATATCGCTCCTATGATTCTGAGGTTCAGACGAATCTTGACATGATCAAAAAGAGTCAGGGGAGACTTGTGGCTGTTAAGACAAACAGGGAATATCAGGCCTTATTAAAGGAAATTGAAGAATTAAAGAAAAAAAATTCTCAGTCAGAGGATGAAATGTTGTTATGTCTGGATAGTATAGATGAAACAGAAAAAAACATTTCTGTAGAAAAAGACGAATATTCAACGTTAAAAGAAAAAGTAAGTAGTGATAAAGAGATTATAATGCGGGAAGTGGAGCACGGAAAAGAAAGGCTTGTCAAGCTTAAGGCCGAATGGAGCAGCATTTCAAGTAAAGTTAAGCCTGAATTGTTAAAAAGATATACGATGGTAGGCCAAAGGGTTAAAGGGACAGCATTAGCCTCTGTTAAAAAATCCGTATGCAGTGGATGCAACATAAATCTTCCTCCGCAAATGTATAATGAGCTTCAGCGTTGTGACAGTTTGGAGTTTTGCCCCAACTGTCAAAGAATTGTTTATTGGGAACAATCATAGAAATCGGTCGGAGCAGTTTAGACGATCGCCGGATCATTTTTTTGATTCAGAGGAAAGTCCGAACACTGCAGGGCAGGGTGCTCCATAACATGGAGTCGCGGTAACGTGAAGGAAAGTGCAACAGAAAGTATACCGCCTGTTACTTGATTTTCATCCAATGGAAATTAAGTGGCCGGTAAGGGTGAAAAGGTGCGGTAAGAGCGCACCAGTTTCCCGGGTGACCGTGGAAGCTCGGCAAACCCCACCCAGTGCAAGACCAAATAGAGGAGCGTTTGAGGATGGCCCGTCCAAGCTCCCGGGTAGGTCGCAAGAGATGTCTGGCAACCGACATTCTTAGATGAATGATCGTTGCCCTGTCCGGGGTAACCCGAACCGGGTACAGAATTCGGCTTATAAGCCGCTCCGGCCGTTTTTTACTTTTGATGTAACCATTTTGCCACAATTATATTGTAATCTTGGTGTCTTTGTGGCCGGACTATTACAATTATTTTCATGGTGAAGTGTATGCTGCAGATTGAAGAGCTTAGAGTAGAAGTAGGCGGAAAAACAATACTGAAAAACGTTAACATGGAAATTCCTAAAGGGGAAACCCACATACTTTTCGGGCCAAACGGATCAGGCAAGACAAGTCTTATGATGACCTTAATGGGATTTTCCGGCTATAATGTGACACACGGGAAGATTACGTTCAAAGGGGAAGACATCACACATTTACCCATTTACGAGCGTGCCCGCCTTGGTATAGGCGTATCCTTTCAGAGGCCTCCAACCATTAAAGGTTTAAAGACAAGGTCGATTGTTGAAATCAGCGCCGGTAATCGGTCTGTTGATGTTGAGGAGCTGGCAAAACAGCTTAATTTTTCCGATTTTCTTGACAGGGATGTAAACCATAACTTTTCAGGAGGCGAAATAAAGCGTTCTGAACTCCTTCAGCTTATGGCGCAGCAGCCTGACCTTGTTCTTCTGGACGAACCGGAATCAGGGGTAGATCTTGAAAGCATCGTCCTTATAGGCGATACAATCAATTCGCTTTTGCGCAGGGGTATTAAGCATCCCATGGAAAAACCTCATAAAGACATTGCTTCTGATCGGACAAAATCCGCACTTGTTATTACCCACACCGGCCACATACTCAATTATATAACGGCTGATAAGGGTCAGGTTCTTTATAACGGAGTTCTGTGCTGTTCAAGAAATGCAAGAGAAATTTTAAAATGGATAAGAGAATACGGCTATAAGGAGTGCGTCAGATGTACACAATAGATGATGCTAAAGATGTTAATCTTGAAAACTACAAGGTTGATGCCGAAACCCATGCATATGTTGAAAATTTGTCACAAATCGGATCAACAGATGCAAACCAGCTTTTAGATGTTGGTGTGGATATTGATGAAAATGATCGTGTCGGTAGCTTCATACAAAAAGACAAATCTGTAATACACTGCAAAACCATGCAGGACGGTGTTGAGGTTATGAGCATATCCCAGGCTCAGGAAAAACATGGGTGGCTTGCCGATTATCTATGGCATAATGTATCTCCCGATACCGACAAATTTACATCCCAGGCAAAGAAAAAACCTCACGAAGGATACTTTATACGCGCACTTCCAGGCGTTAAGACAAAGCATCCGATACAGTCATGCCTTTATATTGCCAAAGAAGGATTTTCGCAAAACGTTCATAATGTTGTGATTGCTGAAGAAGGTTCGGAACTCCATATTATTACAGGGTGCGCAACAGCGCCCCATCTGGTTTCAGGGCTGCACGTAGGCGTTTCAGAATTTTATGTCAAAAAAGGGGCAAAACTTATATTTACCATGATTCATGACTGGGGTGAAAAGATAAATGTACGGCCCAGAACCGTGACTACGGTAGAAGAAGGCGGGCTTATTGTTTCAAACTATATATCATTAAGACCTGTAGGGTCACTTCAGATGTATCCCACAACATACTTGAACGGGAAAGGCGCTGTCGCGCGTTTCAACAGCGTTTTAGTCGCTAATAAGGGTGATTTTCTGGATGTGGGCTCGCGAGTAGTGCTTAATGCTCCTGACACTCGCGCGGAGATAATATCCCGCGCAATTACATATGGGGGATCAATTATCGCTCGCGGCGACCTGGTCGGAAAGGTTCCCGGCATTAAAGCACACCTTGAATGCAAGGGTTTAATATTAAAAGATGGGCTGATGCAAGCCATACCCGAACTACGAGCATATGTTCCAGGCGTTGAGATGTCTCACGAGGCTGCGGTAGGAAAAATTGATCAGCGTGAGATAGAATATCTCATGGCAAGGGGCATTGATGAGGACGAGGCAATATCAACCATTGTTCGCGGGTTTTTAAATGTGGATATAGAAGGATTGCCCCAGGGTCTCAAAAACAAGCTTGATAAGATTATCTCCGAAACCCAGAAAGATATGATATAAAAGCAGAGCCAATCTAAATGCAACAATCTGACTTTGATATTACTTTTGATGAAAAAGTTCGGATATTTTCTCACGATTATCTGAAGTGTTTCAAATACATTTCCGGTTTTGATTCGCGAAAGCATGCTTTTACAAAAAGGCTTTATTCAAAACTGATATCTACTTCCCAGCTTTTAGAGGACTTTCTCGATTTTCACGGAGCAAAAAACAATAGCGACTGGTATTTTTACAGAGAGCTTACGGCAGCTGTCAGACATTTGAGTCTGGCTGGTTATTCATATCAACATTTGTCAAACAGGCTTGTCTTTTATGACCTTGTGGACACAGAGGGTTTTGAAAAGCAAGGTGAAATCACATTTGATTTTATAACAAGCTCTATTATGAAAATGGCGCCTGTTATACTTGATGAAGCAAGATCCCTTAATATCCCCATTACCGATGAAACCTTTAATCCCGCCCATTTCCCGACTATTCCGACCGGTAACATGCTCGATTATAATATTGATGACAAGGATAAAGATCAGCAGAAGAAACATATAGTCAAAATTGCCAGTAGTTTTTTGACTATTGCAAGAGGCTTTGATCACCTGAGTTTTTATGAGCCATACAGTATGGAGGAAATATCGACAATTGTTCCCGACAAGATCAACGAGGTTGAGATTAGATATTTTGAGATGCTTATACACAGCCTTCAATCTTCATTTGATACGTATGTGATACACGGAGGATTCAGGTTCGGCAACAGGAGGCTTAAGCAGCTCCGCGGCTATATTTCAATTGCATTTCATCTTCTTCAGATGATCGGCAGGCTTCTCCATTTTTATGAAAGGCACCTGTATGAGGCTGGATACAAAAATATTTACAAAAAAGTTCAAGACCGATTAGCATCTCTTGTTGATACGCCAACCCTCCTTGACCGCATTATTAATTACGGTCTATATTATATTTGCCATTTTCTGGCGACCGGCAAAGCCTTGGCGCGGGATATACTGAATGAAAACATAGAGCGTTCTTCCATTACTGTCGGCATTCCAATAAAGCTTGGTTTTCACAGCAGACCAAGTCTTCTTGTTGCCAAAATTGTTCAGCATTACGGGGGGCAGGTAGAGCTATGTATAAAATCGGACAGGTTCGACGCCAGCAGTGTGCTTGACATACAATGGGCCGGCGGTAAAATACAGAAAGAAAACATTAGCAAGGTTACATTTGAAGGGGATACCCGTGCCTTAAAGGATATAGAAAAGCTTGCCGGCGTTAATTATGGTGAAGATACAATAGGGAAAGGGGTTCCGCTGCCTAAAGAATTGAATTATTTAAGATAATGTTTATGACGGATGGCGAAACATGATTTCAGCTATTATTGTGGCTGCCGGTAAAGGCGTCAGGATGAATGATAAACTGCGCAAGCAGTATCTTTTGCTTGCGGGCCGTCCGATTTTGGCCTATAGCCTGATGGCTTTTGATTTATGCGATTTAATAGATTGTATCATTCTTGTTGTTCCCCAAAAAGATATTGATTATTGCTGGAAAAATATTGTTGCCCCTCTGAAACTTCGCAAAAAGATTGATCTTGTGCCGGGTGGAGAGAAACGTCAGGATTCCGTATATAACGGCCTTATGGCAGCAGATAAAGATGCTGCGGAAATAGTTGTTATCCATGATGGTGTGCGACCCTTTGTTTCTCAGGAGCAGGCAGCGGCATGCATAGCAGGCGCAAAAGAGTATGGAGCATGCATCCTCGGCATTCCTGTAGACGACACCTTAAAGCAGGTAAACACCTCCGGTTTTATATGCAGCACGCTTAAAAGAGATAATATATTGCTTGCACAGACCCCGCAGGCTTTTAAATATGATCTGATAATTAAAGCCCATGAAAATGCAAAAACGAAAGGCTTTGCATGCACAGATGATGCATCACTCGTGGAAATACTCGGGGAAAAAGTTAAAATAGTTTATGGCAGCAAACGGAATATAAAAATTACAAGCAGGGAAGATCTTGTTTTTGCAACAGCATTACTTTCTTAATTAAGATATATATTTTGTTGGATCCGGTATACCCGCCTTTTTAAAGCCCTGCTTTCTTAAAATACAGCTGTCGCACTTTCCGCATGCCAGGTTTTCCAAAGAAGGATCATAGCAGCTGTGTGTTAAGGAATAATCAACTCCAAGTTCAATCCCTTTTTTTATAATCTGCTCTTTGGTCATATTAATCAGCGGAGTTCTTATCTTTATTTTTGTTAGCCCTTCCACTCCTGCCTTTGTGGCAAGATTTGCCATTTGTTCAAAGGCTTTTATGTATTCAGGCCGGCAGTCAGGATAGCCGCTGTAGTCGACAGCGTTGACGCCGATAAATATGTCGGATGAAAGAAGAACCTCTGCCATGGCAAGGGAATAGGAAAGGAAGATTGTATTTCGCGCGGGCACATAAGTGACGGGAATTTGTTTTCCTATCTGCTTTATATCTTTTGTTTTTGGCACATCAATGTTGGCGGTAAGTGCTGAAGCGCCGATAATTTTAAGGTCTATATCTATTACGAGATGTTTCGCAACATTAAAGGCATCCGCCACTTTTTTAGCTGCCTGCAGCTCAAAAGCATGGCGCTGTCCATAGAAAAAAGTTAAAGCATGTATTTCAAAGCCTTCATGCTTTGCAATGGCCAGAACGGTTGTTGAATCAAGGCCGCCGCTAAGCAGGATAACCGCTTTTTTTCTTGTAATCATAAATCCCTCAATCTTTTATCTGACTTTTTTTCACCACGAAGACCACGAAGACCACGAAAATAGAAGCATCCATAAAAACCCCTGAACCCCGAACCCTATACCCCTCTTTGTTTATCAGGCCAGATTATTTTATGTATTTGAAGATGAAGCCTGATGTTCAGGTTATCCTCGAGTATCCACTTTGCAAGCTTAGCACAGGTAATTTCTCCCAAAACAGGAGAAAACAGTATATTTTTTTCAGGCAGTTTGGAAGGTATCAATTTTGTGATATTTTTGGCATATTCATAATCCTCGCGGTTTCCGATTACAAATTTGACCTGGTCTTTTTGATTTAGCCTTTTAAGGTTTTCAAGATCATTCCTGTCACTTTCACCACTGGTCGGGCATTTAATGTCCACGATTTTTATGCATCGCTTATCAACCATGCTTATATCAAACGTTCCATTTGTTTCCAGCAAAACCTCATATCCTTTTTCAAGAAGTTTTGATATAAGCAGAGGTGTATTATTCTGAAGCAACGGTTCCCCGCCTGTAATTTCAATGAGAGGGCAATGATAATTTGCGATCTTCTGAAGGATTTCGGATAATTTCATCTCTATTCCTTCTTCATAAGCATAGCGGGTATCGCAGTAGGTGCATCTTAAATTGCATCCGGTGAGCCTTACGAAAACACATGGAAGCCCGGCGTATAAAGATTCTCCCTGAATGCTGTAAAATATTTCATTAATTAAAAGGGTCATGTCGGTTTTCTTCTGAGTTGACTTTATATAAAACAATGTATTAATTTTGAAGCAAATCAAATTGATTACCACGAAGAACACGAAGGATTTTTTCTTTATCTTAGCTTGCTTCGCGCCATTCGTGGTAAACTTATTATATAATATTAACAGTTAACCTAAATGAAAACAATAAGTATACTAAAAAATACTGTTCAGGAATATGCATGGGGGTCTTATACCGCCATTGCAGAACTTTTAGGCGAAAAATCTCCTTCTGCCGGACCCCAGGCCGAATTCTGGATGGGAGCACATCCAAAAGCTCCTTCCATGGTTAAGCATGACGGCAAATGGGTATCTTTGCTGGAATTGATTAAGAATAATCCTGAAGATATTCTTGGCATGGAGGCGGCGCAAAAATTTAACAACACCCTTCCGTACCTGTTCAAGGTTCTTGCAGCGGCAAAACCTCTTTCCATACAGGCTCATCCAGATAAAACGCAGGCAATCAAAGGTTTTGAAAAAGAAAACAGGCTTGGGATTCCGATAGATGCTTACAACAGGAATTATAAAGATGATAACCACAAGCCGGAATGTATATGCGCGCTTACCCATTTCTGGGCATTGAACGGGTTTCGCGGGGTTTCTGAGATTCTATTGCTTATGGAAAAAATCTGCCCGCGGTATTTAGCTGAAGAGCTTGACGATCTTCGAAACCAGCCGGACAGGCAAGGGCTAAAAAACTTTTTCACCGCTCTTTTAACTATGGGGCCTGAGCGAAAAAAGCAGGTCATAGATGATGCGCTGAAAAACGCGCGCAGATTTTCAGAAGACGACAACCTTTTTGAATGGATAATAAAACTTTACAATGAATATAAGGCGGACATAGGAATTTTCTCTCCCATATTGCTTAATTTGATTTGCCTTAAACCGGGCCAGGCTATGTTTATCCAGTCAGGAGCGCTTCATTCCTATCTTGATGGAGTGGGAATTGAATTGATGGCAAACTCAGACAATGTTCTAAGAGGCGGACTTACTCCAAAGCATGTAGATGCGCAGGAGCTTTTAAGTGTTCTTGATTTTGAAGAAAAGGGCCTCAATATAATAGCTTCAAAAAAACGCAAGGATTTTGAGATTATCTATCCAACCCCTGCCGAGGAATTTGTCCTTTCCGTGATTTCAGGCAACAAGGAAACAGCCTGTAAGAGCCCTGCAAAAAGAAGCGTTGAAATTATCCTTTGCACTCATGGGAAGGCGCTTATAAGCGACACAGATAACAATATCGCCATTAATCTTAACAAGGGTGTGTCGGTTGTTATACCTGCTTGTGTTAAAAATTATACTATTACCGGAAAAGCAACCCTTTATAAGGCTTCGGTCCCGCTTTAACCGTTTCCATCTCATTCCACGTGAAGAATTTTGCTCCAGCTTATGCCGGGGTTTCACTTTTATGACGCTTCTGACTTTGCAGCCATTTTGTTCAAGACTTCAAGATATTCTTGTGAACGATTAAGATAAAAGGCAAGGGCTTTTGAAAAATTCTTGCCCACGATTCCGTCGAGAAAAAGTTGACTGATCTCTTGTTGTCGCAAAAGAATACTTTGCGACAGCACAAAAATCTGCTTTTCCTCCTTGGACATCGTGCGCATTAAGTGTTTGAGCATGCTTCCGGCACGGGGCTGGTACATCCAGAAATACAGAAAATCCAAGGCATGAATGCACAGGGGTTTTATCATTTCCTCATTTTGAGTAGAAAGCAGCAACATAAATTTCTTAGGAGATTCAAGAGTCTTGATGAGATTAACCTCAGGGCAAAGAACATCAAGTTTGGAAAAAGTCTCAAATAACTGCTTAATCTTATGATTATAGTCCAGAAAACGCATACGCATATTATTGCCCCGATCTGCCAAGCCTTCTATAAGACCAGCGACACAGTCAGAAGCGGCCTTGGAAATAATAGCGGCCCATTTCTGGAGGATGGTGTTAACAGCTTCTGCCCCGAAGGCCACCAATAGTCCACCTATTGCATAATTAAAACCAACAGCAATCGGTATGGATATTACGGTCCGAAAGAAATTTCCCAATGCGGCGTTTTTTGGTAATCCACGAAAAATATTATGACTTGTTATATAGACTCCATTGACTATGGCTATAATAGTGTAAAGCATGACCGGGCTTGTTGTTGTATTAATATTCAACAGCCGGTCTAAAAAAAGATATTTGACCAGATAATCAAGCAGAGGAACAGACAACCCTGTAAAAAAAAGAGAATCGGCAATTCTTTCCCAACTCAAATAACTATTCCAGCGCAACAGGGGCGACCGGCGAAATCCTCCGCCCCCAAGGACAGATTGTAATATGTTACGTGAATACGTAATTCCAAACCAGATAAATGCACCACCGTAGGCCAGAAGCCACCAGTCCTTTGTCAACGCAAAGGTCAAAAATGCGGGAATAAATCCGAGTAAAATCTTAAGCGCATATTTAAAACGACTGTTAAGATACTTTAGGGGCAAGGTCTGCTCGTTTTTTTCCGATGGTGTTTCAAGCATAAGCCCATTGTTGCATTCTTCCTGAATTCCGCCAAGAGTTGCAATGTTTCCCGGCCGCCCTATATGAAGTGAATAGTCTTTCAGTACCCAGTCGCTGATTTTGGTTGATCCTAAAAAAGATCCTCCAGGGAAATGCCGCAGAATTTTGTAACAAAAATTGACAACAGAACTGAAGCTGGATCGAGGTATAAATGTCACGCGTTTATAACTCGTTGCTGTAACAGGAATACTCTCGCGAGACCGCATTTGTGTATCATAGAACTCCTTCCGGGCGTTCACAGATAGTGTGTCTTTAATTACCAGACCCATTCCATGAAGATGCCTGGAACGACCTGTCGAGTCGCTGCCGATTCGAGACTTAAGAGCATGACTTTTATAAAAAGCCTGGAGGCTTTCAATATCGAAAAGAATCTCAGCAAGATTGGCTCTTCTTTCTACGATTTGTTTGCCGGACTTTCCTGAAACGCTTTTTTCGAACTGCTCGATAATATTGTGCACGATCCGTTTAAGTTTAATGGTATTTCCATGGTTGATGGCAATTTGGAGTTCATTTATAGCCGAAAGATCTGGAGACAGATTCCCCTCAGCGTAATCCTTGAGATTAAAAATCTCCAGATTGGTTATCATACCGTTACAATCATAGAGAATCTCCAGTACATCTTCTGCGGAAAGATTGGTCAGACTCAATGTTGCCGAGGAGGCTGAACAAAAACTGTTGAGGATGCTCAATAACTCATGGGCAGGCGGTTTTAGCAAAGATGGAAGATCCGGGCTGTCACACGGAATCCATGGATTATGGATTCCGGGATTTTTGCCAGGAGCGAGCCAGTTGCTGATAATACTCTCAGAATCAATGCAGTTCATTTCGTTTACAAGAAGAGAAATATTTTTCTTTTCCTCTTCGTTGGCGGCTTCATACTCAGGTTTTAAATCTTTGACACGCTCACGCATGAGGGGCATCAGGGTATTATATATAAACTTCGCGAGATGAAATATTGAAATTTGCCCAATGCCGACAAAATCAAGAAAAGCGTCCTTATCAAGTTGAAGCATGGAGATGCCGTAATGCTTATTTATATGGAGCCTGTAAACTTTATTGAATTCATCCAGAACATTTAATACATATTTTTGCTGATACGCAGATACATTTGCTCCTTCCTTCATAAATTCAGTAAACGCTATATTTGAGAAAAAATTGATAAAATCCTGTTTGTCTGCAAAGCCCTTGGGTACCCATACGAACTTTATGTATTTGTTTTGAAAAAGAGCACAAAATTCAAGGCCGATCCTGACTTCAATGTCCATAATTGATGCAGCTTCAAGAAGTTCTGTAATAGCTTCAGTACGGACGTAATTATAGTGAACCACTGTAATCTTTCGAATACCCTTTATCCATGCATCCATAATTAAATGGGTGGCGGATTTTCTTCCCTTGGTATTTACATCATGGACATGATCGTCAAATGTGATCTGATTCCATTCTTCCGGCATCTCGACAAGATGATATTTGCGCAGTTCGTTTTTAATGACCTTGGGTTTCCCGAATGCTGCGGTCCTGAAATCTCTGGCCAGCTGCAGCCTTCGGATATCATCGCCATCATTACGGATAAGTTCCTTCATGATTTGCAAAAGAACCCGGGCGGTATTCTTGCGCAGGGTGCTGTGAGCCTTGGCTAGTGCCTCGTCACGAAGGGATCGTAATGCCTCCAATCGTTCCTTTGCCTCGCCTGTACGCAAAGAACCAAGCAAATGAATGGCTGCAAAGGCCATTCTGAGGCCACTTGAGGCGGCCATTTCCTTGATGCCTTTGGAATAGAGATGTGGAGTGAGAAGTTTTCTGAGATGTCGCAACGGCTTGTCAAGGTTTAGCACGTCGTTGACAATATCCAAAAGTTCGTGGTCTTTCTTATCAAAAAATATTTTAGAAATATTTTTTTTCATTATCTTTTCTTACGATTACTAATGATTAATAAAGATCCGATATAATATTTTTTTCCTCAAACCAGGATGTTATGTCTTGTAATTTGTCAGGAAAATCCTTGGCCCGGATAATATCAAAATATTACTGTTTTTTACAAGAAAATTGTCTGTAGGGATCATATTTAATTTTTAATTATTCCAAGACAATATCTTTCACAGCAAACACCCGAACACCATATCGGTTAATCAGGTCAAGATCTTTAGCGAGCGCATTCTCCGCTGCTTGTTGGAGCAAAGCGGAGATCATGTTCCAGCGGGGCGGCGTGTTTGCCACTGGTTATTATAGCTACAAGTTAAGTTCAAAAACAGTTTTTAAAGCTTGATTTATTTCCTGTATCTTAGGAAGCGCCAATTTTCCACGAACTTTTACCATCCTGTGACGATGATCAATGGGACGTGTTTGCAAACAATCTGCTATTGATTTTTTTAACAGGCCATTATCTTGTGAAGGATAGATTTCAACATTGGTTTTTATTTGAACTTTTTTTGCACTCCATTCAGTAATTGGAACGACTTGAATAACAGGAACTTTTTCATTATAAACATCATTGGTTACAATTATGCACGGTCTGACCTTGCCTGTTTCTGAACCCTGCGTCGGATCAAGATTTACATCAACAATCATGCCCCTTTTCAATATTGTCATTCCGGCCATCCAGTTACGGCTGTTTCAGTCAATTCTTTTAGATCGTCATTTTCAGAATAAATTTCAGAATATAACTCAGCGGATTTTTTTAGGTTTTCGAGTTCCAATTTAGTTTTAAAATGGTCAATAGCTGTTCGAACCATAGAACTTTTATCTTTAAACCCATAAGCTTCAAAATTATTCAAAAAATCTGCTTGTGTCTCTTTAACACTAAATTTTGCTTGTCGCATACAGCCTCCTTTTTGATGCCCAATATTGAGCCCTATATTACAGGCCTATTATGGGTGCTAAAACAATGAAAGTCAAAGCAAAATTCTTTAAAAAGATAACAAATTGACTTATATTTTCGGTTAATATATATGTTACGGCATAATTTCGGTCTGTTTTTGCACCTCAAACAGGAGGATCGTGTGACCAATCATCGGAGTGCCAAAAAATAAAGCTCCATTTCTTCAGCAATATGAAGGGATGGGGCTTTGTTATTTTACAGGCCTGAACCCGGAACTAAAAAAAGAGTTAGCCATTCTATTTTTTACGATACAAACTCATAAACTGAGAAGCATTACATAAATAGCCATATTGTTTAACAACCACCGATCAAAAATGACGGACAAAATAGAAGGAACTGAAAAGGCGAGTAGATGAAACTGACGGATAATGAGATAAGAGATATTAATCGGTATCTGGAGGAAGGCAAACCACTGCCGGAGAAGTACCGGTTTTTGCTGTTTGAGGATAAGCGGGAGGTGGAACTGGTCTGGAATGGCAAAACCAGTGAGGTTTGCAATGTGATTTTACCGTTTCAGGTGATCGAACAGGTTGACGAGCCGCGCGAGGAGAAAGCCGTTAAATTACAGATGGACCTCTTTGACATGCAGACCGGCAGGCAGATCAAGGGCTGGAACAATAAGCTAATCTGGGGCGATAACAAGCTGATTTTATCCTCGCTGAAAAACGGGCCGCTAAGGGAAGAAATAGAGGCACAGGGCGGCATCAAGCTGATCTATATTGACCCGCCGTTTGATGTGGGAGCTGATTTTTCAATGGATATTGAAATTGGCGGTGAGACACTTACCAAAAAGCCCGGGATACTGGAAGAAATCGCTTACAGGGATACATGGGGCAAAGGGGCTGATTCATTTATCAGTATGATTTATGAACGGTTAGTGCTGATGCGGGATCTGCTGGCCGAGGATGGCAGTATTTATGTGCATTGTGATTGGCGGGTGAATAGTTATATCCGTACCATTCTTGGGGAGATATTCGGACCGGATAGTATTCGCAACGAGATTGCTTGGAGACGATCTTATAGTCACAACGACGGTAATCGGTTTGGAATCATTACAGATACTATTTTCTGGTTCTCCAAATCCAATCGATGGACATACAACAAGATTTTCATCCCGAGAACAGATGAGGAAACAACACAAGAGTATCCACACCTCGATAAAGCCACCGGCAAACGATTCAAGTCCGTTTCAATGAACGCGGCTGGACAAGGCGAACCGAGACACTTCGGCAACCAAGGGCTACTGTCACCCCCAAAGGGACGACACTGGATTTGGACGCAAGATCGAATCGATAAAGCACTGACCGATGGAATCATTTTCTTTTCGAGCAACAGCGTGCCTCGATACAAGCAATTCGCTGAAGATATTGAAGGGAAACAGGTCCAAAACCTCTGGACAGATTTTATGGCCGTATCATCTCAGGCGAATGAGTTATTGAATTACCCCACCCAAAAACCCGAAGCCCTTGTAAAACGTATCATAAAAGCCTCATCCAACGAAGGTGATCTTATTGCCGATTTTTTCTGCGGCTCCGGCACCACCCTTGCAGTTGCCGAAAAACTGAACCGCAAATGGCTCGGCTCAGACCTTGGAAAATTTGCTATCCACACTACCCGCAAGCGCATGATCGGTGTGCAGCGGCAGCTCAAAAACGAGGATAAAAGCTGGCGCGCCTTTGAAATCCTTAATTTAGGCAAATATGAACGCCAGCATTACATTGGCGTTAATCCCAATCTCAGGGAACAGGAAAAACAGAAACAATTGGAAGCCAAGGAAAAAGATTTCCTCAATCTCATCCTCCACGCCTACCGTGCAGAAGCAGTCAGCCAGTTCAAGACCTTTCAGGGTAAAAAGGCCGGGCGTTTGGTGGCGGTGGGTCCTGTGAATCTGCCTGTTACCCGTTTGTTTGTAGAAGAGATTATTCTGGAATGCCGCCAGAAACACATTACCCGTGTGGATATTTTAGGGTTTGAGTTTGAAATGGGGCTGTTTCCCAATATTCTGGACGAGGCCAAAGCCAAGGGAATTGATCTTGCAATGAAATACATTCCACGGGATGTATTTGACAAGCGGGCGGTGGAGAAAAATCAGGTGGTGTTTCATGATGTTTCTTTTATTGAGATCAAGCCGCATTTTAAAAAGAACAGTATTGCCGTTGAATTGACCGATTTTTCCGTTTTTTATTCACAGGATGCCGAAGGCGCTGATGAAAGCCTGAAAAACCGCAAAAGCAAGGTTATTGTGGACAAGGGACAGGTGATCAAGATCAGCAAAGACAAAGATGGCATTGTAAGCCGCGAAGTATTGACGCAGAATTGGACCGACTGGATCGATTACTGGGCTGTTAACTTTAATTTTGAGAGTAAAAGGGAAATAGTGCGGGTAAAAAGAGAACCTGATGCGCAGGTACATCTTGACGGCAGCGCAGATCCGGTTCAACTGAAGTTTGGCGATTATGAAGAAGTCTGGACAGGCGATTATGTGTTTGAAAACGAGTGGCAGTCCTTTCGCACAAAAAAAGACCGCTCGCTGGAACTCAAAAGCGTGTTTAGGGAATGCCCGCCGGGTCGGCGCAAGATCGCTGTGAAGGTAGTGGATATTTTTGGCAATGACACTATGAAAATAGTGGAAGTGACGATGGGAGGGAAAAAACAATGAAAAAAATCAAAGTGTTGGAAAAAGAGATTTCCCTCTACTCACAAAAAGAAGAAGATTACATCTGTATTACTGATATTGCCAGATATAAGCATTCAGATAGAACTGATGACTTGATTAGAAATTGGCTTAGGAATAGAAATACTATTGAATTCTTAGGGATTTGGGAGCATCTGAACAATCCGGATTTTAAACCCGTCGAATTCGACGGGTTTAAAAAACAGGCGGGTCTTAATAGTTTTACATTAACACCTAAACAATGGATTGAAAAGACGAATGCAATAGGATTGATTTCCAAAGCCGACGGTACGGCGGGACTTATGCGCACAAAGACATTGCGTTTGAGTTTGCATCATGGATTTCGGTTGAATTCAAGCTGTATCTCATCAAGGAATTCCAGCGGCTTAAAGATGAAGAACAAAAGCAGCTTGGATGGGATATCAAACGGAACCTGGCTAAAATTAACTATCGGATTCATACCAATGCCATCAAAGAAAATCTCATTCCACCGGAGCTGACAAGCCAGCAGATTAATCTTGTTTATGCATCTGAAGCAGATATTTTAAATATGGCACTATTTGGTATGACTGCAGGACAGTGGCGGGATGCGAACCCGGATAAGAAAGGAAATATTCGTGATTATGCCAATGTATCACAACTGGTTTGCCTGTCTAATATGGAAAATCTGAATGCAATGTTTATTAATGATGGAATTTCACAATCCAAACGGCTTGTCAAACTCAACCAGGTTGCCATTCAGCAGATGAGGCTGCTTACTGATGACAGCGGTGTGAGAAAGCTGGAAGGAGGCAAATAATGGCCATACATCCGGATTTTCCGACCTCCCCTTACAGCATACTGGAGCCTGATATCCGCTGGTTCCCCGCAGATGAAGCTCTCCGGGAATCAAGCTATGAAAAGCTGTTGCCGCCTCTGGTGCATGAACTGCGTAAAAAGGTAAAAGCGTGGCGGAATAATGGCTATGAAGGGGCAACACATACCAGTATCGCTCTGCTGAACTGGTGGTTTAATCAAGAGCATATGCTGCCCAAAGCAGGCGGCGCGATGGCGAAGTTTGAATACTACTTTGCCCAGCAAGAAGCGGTTGAAAGCATTATCTATCTTTATGATGTGGTTAATGTGAAGGACAAATATGATCTGCTTCGTTTTGATTCGTCCGGTGCGGTGTCTGCCAATATGTTTGATGAATCGTGGCTTCGTTTTGTAATTAAGATGGCAACCGGCACCGGCAAAACCAAGGTGATGAGCCTGGTTCTGGCCTGGTGTTATTTTCACAAACTTTATGAGCCGGATTCGGACCTGGCGCGTAATTTTCTGCTGATTACGCCTAATATCATTGTGCTGGATCGGATCAGAACGGATTTTGACGGGTTGCGGATATTCTTTGAAGATCCGGTGCTACCGCCTAATGGATATTCAGACGGTTTCGAGGGGCGCAATTGGCGCGATGATTTTCAACTGACCCTGCATATTCAGGATGAGGTTAATGTTACCCGCAAGACCGGCAATATATTTCTAACCAATATCCACCGTGTATATTCCGGTAACGATGTTGAGCCCTCCGCTGACGATGAAGATACCATGGATTATTTTCTGGGCAAGCATCCCACAGGCGCTACTACTGATTCCAAAGTCGATCTTGGTGATATTGTCCGCGATATTGATGAACTGGTGGTTCTGAATGACGAGGCGCACCATATTCATGATCCTCAAATGGCATGGTTCAAGTCGATTGAAGATATTCACAACCGACTGAAACACAAGGATAAGTTTCTCTCCCTGCAAGTGGACATGACCGCTACCCCCAAGCACAACAATGGTGCTATCTTTGTGCAGACCATTTCGGATTATCCTTTGGTAGAGGCAATTTCGCAAAATGTGGTCAAACACCCGGTACTTCCCGATTCCGCAAGCCGTGCTAAACTAAGTGAGCGGCAAAGTTCCAAATATACGGAAAAATATGCCGATTACCTGAATCTGGGTATTGAGGAATGGCGCAAAGCATACAAAGAACATGAAAAGATGGACAAAAAAGCCATTCTCTTTGTGATGACTGACGATACCAGAAACTGTGATGATGTGGATGAATATCTGGAGGCTACCTATCCTGATTTGAAAGATGCGGTGCTGGTGATTCATACCAAAAACAACGGTGAGATCAGCGAAGCGGCAAGCGGCAAGACTAAGGATGTTCTGGAAAAGCTGCGCAAGCAGTCCAATCAAATTGATAGCTGGGACAGCCCTTACAAGGCTATTGTCTCGGTAATGATGCTAAAAGAGGGTTGGGATGTGAAAAACGTGACCACTATCGTGGGATTGCGTCCCTATTCTGCCCAAAGTAATATTTTACCGGAGCAAACCCTGGGCCGGGGCTTGCGAAAAATGTATCCAGGCTATGATGTGGAGGAATACGTCAGCGTTGTGGGAACTGATGCTTTTATGGATTTTGTGGAGTCCATCCAGTCCGAAGGTGTTGAGCTTGAGCGCAAGGCTATGGGTGAAGGCACCAAGCCAAAAACGCCGATTATCGTTGAAATTGATAATGAAAATACAAAAAAGGATATCGACAAACTTGATATCGAGATTCCGGTATTAAGTCCGAGGGTGTATAGGGAATACAAGAATCTCAGCGGTTTAAACACCGGGCATTTTGGGCATAAAAAAGTAGAATACAAAACGTTCAGCATCGAAGAACAGCGTGAGATTGTATTTAAGGATATAACTACAGGCGAAATCAATCATATAACCATCCTGGATTCAGGAGCGGTTACCGACTATCGCTCTGTGGTGGGATATTTCACTCGGGTTATTATGAAGGATTTAAGGCTGTTCAGCGGCTATGACGTGCTGTACGGGAAAGTTAAATATTTTATTCAAGATGAATTGTTTGAAAAACCGGTTGACCTTGACAGCCTGAATACCTTGCGAAATCTGTCCGAACTTGAAGCCAGCAAAACCCTGGTGGAAACATTTAAAAAGCAGATTAACGCTTTAACTGTTCAGGACAAGGGAGACGCAAAAATTAGTGATACGATTAAGTTGAGAAAAACACGGCCATTTGTCGTTAAAGAGCAGGGATATATCATACCTAAGAAAAGTATTTTTAATAAAATTATCGGTGACAGCAATCTGGAATTACAGTTTGCCGCCTATCTTGAAGACTGCGACGATATTATTTCCTATGTGAAAAACTATATGGCCGTTCACTTCAAGATTGATTACGTAAATGCAAACGGCGAGATATCCAACTATTACCCTGATTTTGTCGTCAAAAAATCAGCAAAAGAAATCTTTATTATTGAAACTAAAGGGCTTGAAGACCTTGATGTGCCTTTGAAAATGGAAAGGTTGGAACAGTGGTGCGTTGATGTTAACAAAATTCAAGCTACTATCAAATATGATTATGTTTTTGTGGATGAGGGAAGTTTTAATCAATATAAGCCTAAGAGTTTCAAAGAATTGACAGCGGGATTCAGGAAGTATAAGGAACGAAATAAATGACGAAAAACATTAAGCGTTTCCCTAATAATTTAATTAAATAATAACGGGAACTTACGTGACGTTCTCAACCTTTAAACTTGCGAGGATTATGGGAAGTCCGGGGCGTTGTTGCCTATGTTGAATAATTGTAAGGATGATGCGCAATATTGCTTATGGAAAAATGAATAAAGACGCAAAACCAAACCTCTACATTATAGCTGGACCAAACGGTTCAGGTAAAACAACTTTTGCAAAAGAGTTTTTGCCGAATTATGCGGGTTGTTTTGAATTTGTTAACGCGGATTTAATAGCTAGTGGTCTTTCGCCCTTTAAACCTGAATCGGTGGCTATAAAGGCAAGCAGGCTTATGCTGGAACAGATGAATTTGCTGGCTGAAAGTCGGGTTGATTTTGCCATTGAAACTACATTGTCCGGAAAAGCTTATGTTCATTTTCTGCGGGACTTGAAATCTAAAGGATATAAGATCCATCTATTTTTTTTATGGGTTCGCTGTATTGAAATTGTCCTTGAACGTATAGCCGATCGTGTGAGAAGAGGAGGTCACAATATCCCGGAAAATATTGTACAGCGCCGTTTTAATAAAGGGATATACCACCTTTTTAATATTTATAGGCCCTTGCTGGATTATTGGGCTGTTTTTGATAATTCCAGTAATTTGCCTTTAATGATTGTTTTTGAAGAATCAGGGAAGCTTAAAATTATTGATAATGAATTGTTTGAACTGATTGTTCAAAATACGGGGGAAAGATGAAAAAAAAGGATTTATCAGGCATACCTATTGGAATACGCGCGGAAGAAGCGCTGAAAAAAGCTGTTGCAGATACAATTGCAGATCACAAACGTACTGGAGATCCAATTGTAATATGGCGTGATGGAAAAGTTGTAAAAATCCCGGCAGACCAGATCGAAGTCTATGAGACTGAATCTGAATATGGGAAACTCAAAGAAATGAAAAATGGTGTCAAATCTTGACACCAAAGCCGACACCAAAGCCCTCATTTATTGAGAAGGCCGGTACGGGCATTCGGCGGATGCGTGACGGGGCAAGGGAGCGGGGGTATCCAGAACCCGAGTTTTCCGCGGATACTTTTTTTATTGCTGTGTCCCGGCCGATTCCTGCGGTGAGCAAAAAAGATACCCTGCAAGTTACTCCGGAAGGTACTTGGTCAAGTCGGGACTAAGCCGGGACCAAGTTCAGGCCCATGACGAGGCCCATGAGACACGGAAATCCACCGCACATGTACCGCACAAGTGGCGCACATGTTGCCATTCTCAAAGCTGCCATAGAACCAAACACACGGGGATTTACGTTCTCAACTTTTAAACTTGTGAGGACTATGGGAAGTTGTAAGCGGGGGCTGGCGGCTGGCAGGGGACTTGCGGGGCATTAATTTATAAGTTGATGTGGTAATTGAACTGAAGAAGGTAGTTGACCCCGGTTAAATAAAAGCAAACTGTTTATAGTATAGGTGGAAGGCAACTCATGGTTAAACGAAAAGTAAATGTTAAAGGAACTGAAATAGTGCTTTTTTCAAAAGAAAAGGAAGATTATATCTCCCTTAGCGATATAGCAAGGTACAAAGATTCGGAAAGAAGTGATTATATCCTCCAAAACTGGATGAGAAATCGAAGCACTATTGAATTTATCGGTTTGTGGGAACAAATACACAACCCCAATTTTAATTCCATCGAATTCGATGGGTTTAAAAATGAAGCTGGTTCAAATAGTTTCACCCTTACACCAAAAAAATGGATAACCGCAACAAATGCAATAGGCATTATTTCCAAGGCCGGCAGGTACGGCGGGACCTATGCCCATCAGGATATAGCCTTTGAATTTGCATCATGGATAAGCGCTGAATTCAAATTATATCTCCTTAAAGAGTTTCAACGGCTGAAACAGGCGGAAATTGATCAGAAAAAGCTGGAATGGAATGTCTCCCGCACCCTTGTAAAGGTTAATTATCTTATACATACCGATGCCATAAAAGAAAACCTGATTCCTGAAAAAATATCTGAAAGCAAACGAAAATTTGTTTATGCAGACGAAGCAGACTTATTAAACATTGCATTATTTGGGAAAACTGCAAATTACCGGCGAGGAGGCAGAAGTTTTGAGATGCCAAACTGGCATCTCAAAGCCTGGGCGTGGTGGGCGCCGTTATTTGCCTTATGTCTTTACGGAACAAGGAGTTGCGATGCTTTCCTTATTCCAAACTTAGTCAGGAAGACATGAAATATGTGGAGAAACATTATTGAAGGCAAAAGATAAATAGCCTGAGTAAAAACAGGGGGTGTCCATTGGATTATTGGTTTAGGGAAGTCCCTTGTTGACTTTTTCAGAGGCATATCCGAAACATTATGCAGAATAATCAAAATAAACATGGTAATTTTTGAGGTTTGCTTATGGCTGTTTCTTTAACGGCACAACCCGAGTCTGTTTTTATGCACAAGAACATCCCTTTGTTTCTTAAACGCTTTTCTTTGTCCTATTTCAGGGAAGATTCATGCATTGAATACTTTATCGGCAAACCCAATTCGATCGAAACAATTTCATCTTCTCTCGTCTTTTCATATTATTCACCAAAAAAAGATCTGCATGTTTCAAGGTTTTATCCTGAGCTGTATCTGCGATCAAATTCAAAATATTTGTCGGCTGCGTGCTTCTATCTAGTGATACAACATTGCTCTGAATGTTTTTCACTCGATGATACATGCCATATCAGTCTTGAAACAGTGGAAAATATCAGCGACAGTTTCTACAGAAAACTGGGTGATTTCAATTTCAATGTCAGCAGACACTTTGTGGGAAATGTTGTTGAAATAGTTAGCGGTATTGTTAAATCAAATGTAGATACCAGTATTATTAAGGAGCATATTTATCAACCAGGTGAAATTCCTTTCATGAAATAGCATTCATTATTGACCGGATTGCGCCATGCAAGCCCCGCTTTTTAAGGCGGGGAGCTTCAATAACTATAACATCGTGAAAGAAATTCTCGGCTCCCGAAATTTCCAATCCAGTGTTCATGCGACTATTAAAAGGTACATCCTTGAAGGCAAAAGCTGAAAATATTGAAATTGACGGTATTGGACGGATTTTGTTTGAACGCAGTAAGCGGGCGAATAATATCAATGTTTCGGTGAAACCATTCAAAGGTGTTCGAGTTGCCGTTCCTCATGGCGTATCATTCGATAAAGCCAGGCAGTTTGCACAATCGAAAAGAAGCTGGATACAAAAACACCTGGATAAAATGAAGCAGGTGGAAAAGGAGCATGACGCCTTTAAAAAGAATTCTATTGAAATCGACAGGGCAGAAGCCAGAAAGAAGCTTGTTGACCGATTAAATGAATTGTCCGGGCAACACGATTTTAGCTATAACAAAGTGTCCATAAGAAACCAAAAGACCAGATGGGGGAGCTGTTCGGGCAATAACAATATAAGCCTCAACATGAAGCTGGTCAGATTGCCGGGAGAAATGATTGATTATGTCCTCTTGCATGAACTTGTTCATACCCGCATAAAAAACCACGCCAATGAATTTTGGGCGGAGTTGAACAGGTTTGATGGGGATGCCAGAGGGATGAGCAAAAGGTTAAATAAATATAAAGTGTTTTTGCTTTGAAAGGTTCCTCTATGCTTGGTGTCCTGATTGGGTAACATTTTATTTGGAGCAATTCGTAGCAATTCTTCTATAATAATTCTTCTTGACAAACAAATGAGGTAGGTTTACCCTGTACACCTATAGGATAGGTTTTTATCAAAAAGGCCTATCCTTTTTGCGTTATAAAGGTCATAAAAAGGTTACAACAAGCATAAGTTGTATGTTAAAAGGAGGTGAATTCAATAAAGAAGACAATAGCGATAGTACTTTCATTGTTTTTTGTTTTTGCATTTACATCAGCATCTTTTGCGGCTGAAAAGGCAGCTCCTGCAAAGGCTGAAGAGACAGTAGTAGCTCCTGCAAAGGCTGAAGCGAAGAAAGCGACTAAGGCTGCAAAAGCCACGAAGAAGAAAGCAGTTTCTTCAAAAGCAAAGGTGAAAGCAGCAGCTCCAGCAAAGGTTGAAGAGAAAGCAGCAGTTCCAGAAAAATAAACGCAAGTTATTAGTAATAAATATGTAGAAAACACCCTCTCAGGGGTATATCCCCAAGAGGGTGTTTTTATTGTTTTGTTAAGAACAATTATAATTCCCGAGCCTTGCGGGACATTCGAAATAAATCTTCCTTCCACCATTAGAAATCCAATAGAAATCCAACAAAAAATCATAACTGAAATCGAAGCCGAACGTGAGCTTGTGGGGACAAATAAAAAGCTGATTGAGATTTTTGAGAAAAAGATAAAGGACAAAATCGGTGAAGTATGGGGTGAATGAAAGGAGCATTCATGAGTGAAAATGGAGTTGTTTTTGAGGCGATCCAGCAACTTATGACACCGCCAGTGAAACCACTTGGGTTAAAGGAAATGATTAATAGTGGTGGCGCAACTATGCGATATGAATTGCATTTTCAGATAAATTAAAAGTATAAAAGCTACGGCCAACTTCCTTACGGTCGCTGCGAAGCACTGCTGTCAGGCAGAACATCCCTTGTAGCTTGCTTGGTACAGGGTTCTTCAACAAAATGGATATTATCATGAAAAAAATTATCATTGGTGTTATGGGCGGCGGACGTGTTTCAGATGAAGACATGCAAAATGCTTGTCGACTTGGAAGGCTCATCGCCGAATCTGGTTGGGTTTTGTTAAACGGAGGTAGAAATACTGGCATAATGGAGGCTTCTGCAAAAGGTGCAAAGGAAGCTGGAGGATTAACTATAGGTATTCTTCCTGATAAAGATGGCCGTAACGCGTCTAAATATATTGACATCCAGATTAGAACCGGCGCCAACGATGCACGAAATTATTATAATGTGCTGTCTAGCGATGTTGTTGTCGCATGCAAAGGAAGAGCGGGAACAATATCAGAGATTGCGTTGGCGCTTAAAAATAAAAAAAATGTCATTCTAATGGATTTTGATTTAGGGTCGGCTTTTTTTGAATATGAGCAAGAAGGCTTGCTGCACAAGGCGCAATCACCTGAAGACGCAGTTAACAAAGTCAAAGAAATACTGAATAAAATAGCAGTAACCATATAAATGTATTTCTGGAAAGCCCAACGAATGCATTGAGGTGGATTTCAACGACTTCTAAGGATGTTAAAAAAACTCTTGACAAAAAATAATAATAATATAAAAAGCTAAAGAACTTACAAAAAGGTAGATTAATAATGAATAATTTCTCAGGCAACTATTTTGGTTTTTATTGGTATTTTTATAATACCGGGTTGCCTGAGGTGCGTTGACACTACCTAAAAAACAATTAAACGCAAAAAGCCGTGGGCAAACCTTAAAACCCACGGCTTTTTTTGTGTAAAAAAGGCCGTGGAGAATAAAATGCTTCATGGCCTTTTTTGCACAAAAGGGGGTATGTTATGACGATTTTAGGAAAACGGATTAGGTTGGAACGTATAATTAACCGTAATACGCGCAAAACGGTAATTGTTCCAATGGACCATGGCATTTCAGTTGGCCCTATTGACGGCCTGCTGGATATGAAGAGTATAATACAAAAAGTGACTGAAGGTGGAGCAAATGCCATCGTTATACACAAGGGCCTTGTAAGCGAAGGCCATCGCGAAAAGGGTGAAGATATAGGCTTGATCTTGCATTTGTCAGCATCTACCAGCCTTTCCCCCTATCCCAACGCTAAAACCCTGGTCTGTTCAGTTGAAGAGGCTGTAAAGCTTGGCGCAGATGCAGTATCCATACATGTAAATCTGGGAAATGGCGGTGAAAAAGAGATGTTAAATGATTTTGGCAGAGTGAGTTATGAGGCTCGCACATGGGGCATGCCGCTCCTTGCCATGATTTATCCACGTGGCGAGAAGATCAAGGATGAGTATGATGTTAAGGTAATAAAGCATGCGGCGCGTGTTGGATGTGAAATGGGAGCCGATATTGTTAAGGTTTCATACACAGGCTCTGTAGAGACCTTTAAAGAGGTTGTCGACGGCTGTTCGGTTCCTGTGGTAATTGCAGGCGGTGCTAAAATGGATTCAGACAGGGACATATTGGAAATGGTAAAGGGCGCAATTGATGCAGGCGGCGGCGGTGTTTCCATCGGTCGCAACGTCTTTCAACACAAATATCCTGATAGAATGGTAAGAGCTATTTCAGGTATTGTTAATGATGGACTAAGCGTGGAAGAAGGTCTGAAAATTTTGGAATAAGGATATATACAATGAAAAAAATCTGGGTAAAGGTGGACCCTTGGAACAAGAAAATGGTAACAACCGCTCTTGAAGGTGGGGCGGACGGTATAATGGTTCCAAAGGGATATAGTAAAAAAGTCAAGGAGCTTGGCATAATAGAAACAATCTCAGAAGACGGCGACTTAAAGCCTGGTAAGGATGTGGTCTTTTTTACAATAAAAAGCGGAAAGGACGAAGAAGAGATTGTTAAGCTCTGTCAGAATAAAAAGGTGATTCTTGAGTGCAGCGACTGGACGGTGATTCCTCTTGAAAATCTGATAGCAAAAGGGGCTGATGTAATAGCGCAGGTTCATAATTTTACAGAGGCACAGACAGCGCTTGGCGTTCTGGAAAAAGGGGTAAACCATATACTGTTTCATACCACCGATGTAATTGAGCTTAAAAAAGCTCTTTCCCTGATTAAAGCGGTTGAGGATAAAACCGTTCTTAAGGAGGCCGAGATTGTCGAAATAACTCCTGTTGGAATGGGGGACAGGGTGTGTGTGGACACATGCACTTCAATGACTTCAGGGCGGGGGATTCTGGTCGGCAACAGCAGCAGCGCCTTATTTCTTGTTCATGCTGAAACTGTTTCCAATCCTTATGTTGCTCCAAGGCCGTTCAGAATAAATGCCGGACCGGTTCATGCATACACAAGGGTTCCAGGCGGAAAAACCAGATACCTTTCAGAGCTTTCAGCAGGAGATCATGTATTAATTGTTGATTTTCAGGGAAACACATCTGTCGGTACTGTCGGGCGCTTAAAGATTGAAAAACGCCCTTTAATGCTGATTAAGGCGGTTGTCGGCGATCTGAAGATAACGACCATCCTTCAAAATGCGGAAACAATCCGGTTGACCAACCCCAAAGGTAAGCCCGTGTCGGTCGTAAGCCTTTTACCCGGCGATAAGGTTTTAGTGGCTGTTGAGGAATGCGGCAGGCACTTTGGTCATAAAATAGATGAAACTATAACTGAAAAGTAATTGTAACCGTTCACAATTACCTTGAACCACTCGATCAAATACGGAACAAAGCGGAGCTACGTTCTATTATGACAAAACATGAAACAATAAACAAAGAGTCCGATATTGATTTGAGGAGAGCTTCCATAGATAAAATCGATATGGAACTTCTTGATTTAATTAACAAGAGGCTTTTACTTGCAAAGCATATAGGGACAATCAAAAAGCAGAAAGGTGAAAACGTTTTAGACCCTGCTCGTGAAAGCAATATAATAAACAGGCTTTTAAGTTTAAACAAAGGCCCGTTAAGCAAGAAGGCGCTTCACAATGTCTTTGCAGAGATAATCGCTTCATCCCGCGAAGTTCAAAAAAAGGAAACTATAACATATCTTGGCCCGGAAGCTACATTTACGCACATTGCAGCTATGAACCATTTTGGGCATACGGTTTCCTTTGTCCCGCAGACCAGCATCCGTGATATATTCGGCGAGGTGGAAAAAGGCGCCTGTACTTATGGGGTCGTTCCAGTTGAGAATTCAATTGAAGGCACTGTCAATTATACTCTGGATCTTTTTTTTGAATCCAATCTCAAAATATGTGCCGAGATATACCATGCAATTTCTCATGATCTGTTATCGAAAACGGGCAGGCTGGAGGATATCAGAGTGATCTATTCTCATCCTCATGTATTTCCACAGTGCCGCAAATGGATCGGAAAACACCTTCCTGATTCCGTGCTTGAGGAATGCAGCAGCACGGCTCGCGCCGCCCAAAAAGCGTTGGAAAACCCAGGATCGGCGGCAATCGCATCCAGTGAAGCGGCGCAGATGTATGGCCTGAATGTGGTTGCTTCCAGGATCGAGGATTTTTCAAGGAATGTAACAAGGTTTCTTGTGATCGGGCATGATGATATACACAAAACAGGAAACGACAAGACTTCGATTATGTTTGTCACGGCTCATGTTCCGGGAGCGCTCTATAAAGCTTTAGCGCCTATTGCGGAATCCGGTATCAATATGGTAAAACTTGAATCCAGACCGACAAAATATGAAAACTGGAACTACTTTTTCTTTGTTGACCTTGAAGGACATATCGAAGACCCAAACGTAAAAGAAACAGTGGACAGGATGAAAAGTCTCTGTATGTATATTAAATATCTTGGTTCATATCCAAGGGCAAAGAGATAGAGGGGAGAATATGCAAACGATTGATTCAAACACCTTTTTATATGCAGTGCTTGGAGACCCTGTGTCTCACAGCTTAAGTCCTTTCATGTATAATAGTGCATTTATTCACATAGGCTACAACGGAGTATATCTTGCGTTTAATGTAAAAGGCAGAGAGCTTGCTTCCGCAATCAGTGGAATAAAGGCGCTTGGCATAAGGGGCGCCAGCATTACGATTCCTCATAAGGTTGCTGTAATGGAGTTTCTTGATGAACTGGATGAAAAAGCCTTAAAAATCGGCGCGGTTAATACCATTGTTAACAGAGACGGCAAACTTTTTGGCTATAATACAGATTGTCTTGGTGCTACAAATGCATTATTGGAAAAGACAGACATTAAAGATAAGGATGTGGTTATTTTAGGCTCTGGCGGGGCTGCGCGTGCAATAGGCTTTGGAATAGTATCAGAAGGTGGAAAATTAACGATATTAGGTGTTTTAAAAGACGAAGGAGAAAAGCTGGCAAAGGACCTTGGTGTTAATTATTACCATCTTTCAGAGCTTGGAAATATTGATTGCAGTATCCTGATTAATGCGACTCCTGTAGGAATGACACCGGACACAAAAGCAATGCCGGTACAAAGACAAGACTTAAAAAAAGAGATGGTCGTCATGGATATTGTTTATAATCCAATAAAAACCCGCCTGTTAAAAGAGGCCGAGGATCTTGGCTGCATTACTGTAGATGGTGCTTCAATGTTTGTATATCAGGGAGTAGCTCAGTTTGAAATGTGGACCGAAAAAAAAGCGCCTGTGGATATAATGAGAAATACTGTGATGGCTGCGCTCGGAAAATGATCGAGATAAAATCACAAAAAACAAAAAAGCGCGTTGAAATTACAGTTCCAGGCTCAAAGAGCTATACGCACAGGATTCTGATCGCAGCGGCTCTGTCTGATGGAATCTGCGTTCTGCAGAACTGCCTGAAAAGTCAAGATACCTTGCTTACCCTGAATGCTCTCAGACAACTTGGCGTCAAAATAGAGGAACGTGAGAACAAAATAGAGGTGCATGGGACAAGTGGAGCGTTAAAGCCATGCAGCGATCCTGTCTATCTTGGAAATTCCGGAACATCCATGCGTTTTTTAACTGGAGTGGCCGCGCTTGGAGAAGGTATATATACGCTTACAGGCACAGAGCGCATGCTTGAAAGACCTGTTGGCGATCTTTTAGACGGTTTGAACCAGATCGGAGTTTTTGCCCGCAGCATTAACAAGAATGGATGCCCTCCGGTTGAGATAAAGGGGGGGAAAGTAAAGGGCGGCGCTTTGTCGCTGAAATGCAAGATAAGCAGCCAGTATCTTTCATCCCTTCTTTTAATAGCGCCGTATACAAAAGATGGTCTTACAATAACTGTTACGCAAGGTCCTGTTTCCAGACCATATGTGGATATGACCGTTGATATAATGGCAAGGTTTGGAGTTAAGGTTCTGCGTGATGGATACAGAAGGTTTGCGATCGATGGCCGGCAGACATACAGGGCGGGTTCGTATATGGTGGAACCGGATTGCTCACAGGCAGGATATTTCTGGGCTGCTGCCGCCATAACCGGATCAAGGATCAAGGTTAAAGGGATTGCAAAAACGTCACGGCAGGGCGATGTCCGTTTTACAGAAGTACTTGAAGCAATGGGATGCAGGATATTTCATGAAAAGGACGGAATCGCCGTTTCCGGAGGGGAACTTTCTGCCGTTGAGGTTGACATGGCTGACATGCCGGATATAGTTCCGACCCTGGCTGTTGTCGCGGCTTTTGCCAAAGGTACAACTCTTATTAAAAACGTGGCGCATTTGAAGGCAAAGGAAAGTGATCGCCTGGCCGCTGTGGTTAATGAGCTTTCAAAGATGGGTATCAAAGCAAGCTGCAATGATACCGGTTTAGCTATCAAAGGCGGCAGGCCTTGCGGTGCCGTGATTGATACATACGGGGATCATAGAATAGCTATGAGTTTTGCGCTTGCAGGGCTTAAAGTTCCCGGAATTGTCATCAAGGACGAAAGCTGTGTTGAAAAGTCTTTTCCTGATTTCTGGAATGTTTTTGAAAGGTTACATGAATGATGAACATATATTTGACAGGATTCAGGTGCACAGGTAAAACTTGTGTAGGAAAATCTCTTGCTCAGGCACTTGGATGGTCATTTATTGATGCTGATTTGGAACTGGTTGACAGGTATGGTATGACGATCGCTGAAATTGTATCCAAAGAGGGATGGAGTTCGTTTCGCGAAAAGGAAAAAGCTGTTCTCAAGGAGATTGGAGCTCTTGATAAACATATAATAGCAACAGGAGGCGGTGTTATCCTCGACATTGAGAATGTAAAGCTGATGAAAAACAGCGGAACGATTATATGGTTGAAAGCAACGCCTGAAACCATTAAAGAAAGAATTTTGCAGGATCAAAACACAGAAGAGCTGCGCCCCTCTTTAACATCAAAGGGTCTGGTTGAAGAGATCGAAGAAACTCTTTCGGATCGAAAGCCACTTTATGAAAGCGCTATGGATTTTTCTGTTGATACGGACAATCGCAGTATAGACGATATATGCGGGAGGATTATCAGGAAGTTAAAATTTTAAAGCGTTTAACCTGTTTTTTATTCACCGCAGAGCCGCAGAGGACGCAAAGAAGTTTATTTTTTTAAATTGTCGTGAGAGGCGACAATTTAAAAACCAAGCTGTCTAAATACAATATATTCTTGATATGATAATTTTAATAATGCGTTTCTTTTTGTTTTCCGTCCTCTCAACGGAAAACAAAAAAATCTTTAACCTCAGCGTCCTTTGCGGCTCTGCGGTGTTTTTTTCTGACATAAAATACAAAACTTATCAATTGACTACAAGGGAGCTAACATGCCTGGAAACAGTTTTGGAAAATTATTCAAAATAACGACATGGGGTGAGTCGCATGGAATAAGTGTCGGGGTTGTCATTGACGGATGCCCGCCGAAAATACCGCTTGATGAGGAGATTATCCAGAATATGCTTGACCGCAGACGACCCGGCGGGTCGCCCGCCAGCACCGGCAGGCAGGAGCCGGACAAAGCTGTTATCATGTCCGGCCTGTTTGAAGGCATGACTACCGGTACCCCTATAATGATTATGGTTTACAATAAAGACGCGGATTCAAGAGCTTATGAGAAGTATGCAGAACTTTTTCGGCCCGGTCACGGGGATATAACATACATGGCTAAGTACGGAATACGTGACTGGTGCGGAGGGGGCAGGGCGTCTGCGCGGGAAACAGTGGCAAGGGTGGCTGCCGGAGCTGTTGCAAAGGCTATTCTTGACAGGAGTAAAATCAAGGTCGTTGCTTATACTATCGAGCTTGGCAAAGTAAAGGCTAAAAAGCGGGATCTTGGTGTGATCGACCGAAACATGTTTTGCTGCCCTGATATGGCTGCTGCTGAAAAGATGGAAAAACGGGTTATAAGCGTAAAAAAAGAAGGGGATTCAATAGGAGGAATTGTGGAAATCCTGGCAAAAGGGGTTTGCCCGGGTTTGGGAGAACCGGTATTTGATAAACTTGACGCAGAACTGGCAAAAGCTCTGATGAGCATCGGGGCGGTCAAGGGCGTGGAGATAGGTTCCGGTTTTAAAGCTGCGGCTATGAAGGGTTCTGAAAACAATGATCCCATAACGCCCAAAGGCTTTTCCACAAACAATGCCGGCGGTATTCTGGCGGGCATATCCAATGGAGATGATATTGTAATACGTGTTGCTGTTAAACCGATACCTTCTATAAAGATTAAGCAGGATACGATCGACTGGTCAGGAAATTCAAGAACCATCTCAACAAAAGGGAGACACGATATTTCGGCAATACCGCGTATTAATGTCGTATGCGAGGCAATGGTATCGCTTGTGCTTGCTGATCATCTGCTAAGACAAAGGGCTATTCAATGAGCGATATTACTATAGGCATAATAGGCGGGACCGGCAACATGGGTCGTTGGTTTAAGGATTTTTTTTCAGAGGCAGGCCATAGTGTTTTGATTTCAGGAAGAAAAACGTCGCTTTCACATTTGGATATAGCAAAAAAGAGTGATGTTGTGATCCTGAGTGTGCCCATTGATGTTGCAATACGCCTTTCAGAGGAGATCGGGCCGATTTTAAGCCAGGATCAGGTTTTGATGGATTTATGTTCTCTCAAAGAAACTGTTTTGGAAAGCATGCTGCGTTTTACACAGGCTCAGGTTGTTGGAACACATCCTTTGTTCGGCCCTTTTACAGATTCGATAAAAGGGCAGAATATTATTATATGCCCTGGCAGGGGAACCGGATGGCTAAAATGGCTGGAAAATGAGCTGCGTGAAAAAGGGGCCGTGGTTACCCGTATGGATCCGGTTACACACGACAGGAATATGGCCGTTGTCCAGGGGCTTACCCATTTTTTAACCGTTTGCATGGGTAGAACTCTTCAAAAGATGAACATGCCTCCTGATGAGGTAATGTTTTATTCAACCCCTGTTTTCAGGCTGAAGATGAATCTGATAGGCCGTCTTTTTTCACAGGATCCAGGTCTTTATGTAAGCCTGATCGGTGAAAACAGACATGTTGAAGATGTCTTGGCAACCTTTATGTCTATAATTGGTGAAGCAAAGGAATCGCTTCTGTCCGGCCGGAAGGGCGGGGCAACAGCTTATCTGGATGATATCCACAGCTTTCTTGGGGATTTTTGTCAGGATGGTCTTGATGAGAGCAATAAAACCTTAAATACTCTTTATAGCAACAACAAATGATGCAACAGTTTAACTGCTAAGGCACAACTGTTAGACATAATTGATAATACTAATTTCAGGTCTTTGTGATTTAACTATTGCCGATTTCTCACATAACCCTCAAAATCCTTTTCTAAAAGAAAACGAGATACCATTTCTTCTACCTTCTGTGCGGTATCGATACGATAAATCCCTTTTTCGTCACGACCCGCTTTTTCTTTTGCATTTTCAACAATCATTTTAAGGGATTCTGTAGTCATTTCTATATTCACGCAAACGGTAATGGTATCCTTTGATTCTGCCATTTTGTTAACCTCATAGCGCTGTTTGAGTTTATATTTTTATTAATATCTTTTCAATAGCGGCTTTTATTGCACTTATCTGGTCGTCGGAGTCTATCTTTTGCCCCTCAAAATCCCTGACATAAAAAATATCAATTACCTGATCGACTTTGGTTGCGATTTTGGCAATCCTGATATCAAGTCCGCACCTGTATAGAGCATCTGTAATCTTAAATAGAAGTCCTGGAAAATCATAGGTAAATACCTCAATAATGGTAAAAAAACTGGAGCTTTTATTATCCACATTGATTCGATGCGGTCTTACCAGATCGTGTGGTTTTGAGGCTCTATAGGAAGATATTTTTTTATCAAGAGCTTCCACGAGATTTAACTTCCCTGACAGGGCTGATTCAAGCTCTTTCTTTGTTTTTACCCACTTTTCATCTTCAAAAATCTGATCAAGCGGAGGCTTTACTTTAAAAATATCAAGAGCGATATTGTTTTTCCATGTATATGCCTGAGTGTCTAAAATGTCGAGGCTGTTTAAGGTAAAAATTCCCGCGATTTTAGAAAAAAGTCCGGGACGGTCTTTAGCGCAGATTGTGACAGTCCTGGTATTTGAATCATGAGCTTTGATTACATCCCAGACAAAATCGGATTTTTCCAGACTTTTGTAAAGCCTGATATGTTTCAGCATATCCTGCGCCGGTGAATATAAAATGTATCTTGGCGACATCACATTAAATAGCGCTTCCAGTTCCTGGCGGGGCAGCAGTGTAGTTGTTAAAACAAAGAGCTCCTTTTTTTTCTTTTCAATAAGTTCAATTGCCTCTTCTGTTGCGAGTTCACCTTTCTCCAGAATGCGATGGACCTCAAGAAAAAGATTTTTTAAAAGCGCCGAAGTCCAACTCGACCATGCCTTTGGCCCGGTTGAGATAGAGTCGGCAACTGTCAGAAGGTAGAGCATTTCGAGACGTTTTACATCCTTAATCTTTCTGGCGCAGGTAATTGCGGTTTGCTCATCATTAATATCTCTTCTGGTTGCAGTTTTGATCAGAAAGAGATGGTTCTCAACTAAAAATACAACTGTTTCAATATCTGCTGGTTTTAAATGTTTTGCAGTTAGTATAGATTGGACGATTAGAGCGCCTCTATGTGAGTGCCCAGCGCCAGGTTCCCTTTTTCCGACGTCATGAAGAAGAGCCGCCCACAGTATTAATTTTTTGCTGGTTAGTAATTTATACAGCTCGCCGCATAATGGGTCATTGGAGGTATCCTTTGATGTGCCAAAATTTTTTATTGCCTGAACCGTGAGCAGCATGTGTTTGTCTACAGGATACAGATGATACTCATCATACTGAAAACGATTAACTATTCCTTTGATTTCCGGTATAAACCGCACAAGAAAACCGGTGTTCAACATTTCATTTAGAACATTAAGTGTTGGAGTATAAGTTACTAAAATCTTTTGAAATGATTTTACAGCAGAAACTGAAGATCTGAAGTCGTCATTAATTAGATATGCAAAATCCTTTACAAGCCGTTTGGCCTCAGCGCCAAGCGGTATATTCAGGCGCGCACTTTCCTCAAATATCTTTATCATCAAATCAGGAGAGCTCAGAATGTCCTCCGGAGTTCTAAAGTTTAATCTGTTCCTGATAATGCTCAGCCCTTTTACTTTGACCAGCTTTTCCGGTTTTGTTTTTAGCCTTGATCTTTTTGTATAGCTCTGCTCATAAAGAAACATCAAAAGCTGTTCTTTCAACAGTTCCATCCGGCTGTGGAGTTTACCTAAAAATCTTTCTACCGGCTCCTGTCCGTTTCCCTTTTTAAAATGAAGATCTTTGGCCAGTTTCATCTGGTATTCAAAATACAGGTAATCGCATTTTCTGCCGGCTAAATGTTGCAAACGGTTTCTAACATTCCATATAAATGAAAGGGCGTTTGTTAAAGCGTTATACTCCTCATGGGACAGGTAGCCATAATACTCAAGATCTCTGCGCTGCTTAATATCTGATGATTTAATCTTGGCGATCCACAGCATTGTATGATAATCTCTCAGCCCTCCCAGCCCCTCCTTCAGGTTTGGTTCAAGAAGATATGTAGAGTCTCCGAAGCGCTGGTGGCGTTTTCTGTTGTTTTCGATAAGCGCTTTGGTTATTTTTTGGGATTGTTTTAACAGTATTTTTTTACGGACCAGTTCCATAAGCTCGAAATGCAAAGAAGAGGTTCCGCATATAAAACGGGCATCCAGAAGAGAGGTAAGGACCTCAATATCTTTTTTTGCCAGGCTTACACATTCCTTCAGCGATCTGACAGCATAACCAATATCAAAGCCGATATCCCATAGCGGGTAAAGAATTTCTCTAATAAGATTATCAGCACTGCCTGGGATTTCTTTGTTAAAAAGGAAAAGAAGGTCTATGTCTGAATGGACACATTGTTCCTGCCTGCCATAACCGCCAACAGCTATAATTGCGCAAGGGTTTTTAATGGTACCTGTTCCCGTGTCGATTAAGTTTGTCTTATAACCTTCACAAAAATATTCATCCAAAAGTTCAGCATGCTGCTTAAGAAAAGATGGTTCTTTACCTTTTAAAAAGCTTGAAATTAAACTTTTTCTCTTTTGCTGAAGGCTTTTTGAGGCGTGATTAAATTTTTTCATCAATTTTAAATAGTTTAATTTTGTTTTTGATGTCAAACAATTAAATAAACACTTGAACAAAAGCTCATGCCCCCGCATCAAAATAAGCTTGCTTTCATATATGAAATAAATGACTATTACTATATGAAATAAACAAGTGTTACTATCTTTAGGAGTTCATTAAGCATGGAAAACACGGAAAAAATTACATCAGAAACCCAGAATAAATATATCAAGGCTTTGATGGACATAAGCAGGGCGATAACATCAGACCTCTACATTGAAGATATTCTAAAGCTTATTGTTATGGTTACAGCCGGAGTTACCGGTCTTGAAATTTGTTCATTGTGGCTGGTAGATGAAAGTGAAAATCCAAAGAAAATACATCTTAAGGCCACGCAGTCGATTGATCCGGATTATGTAAAGGACAGGTCTTTAAATTTGAATGAAGGCATAGTGGGTTATGTGGTGACTCATAAACGGCCATGTATTGTGATGGATGTTTTAAAAGAACCTATGTTTAAAGAAAAAGATATGGCTAAAAAGCTCGGACTCGTGTCTATGTTGAGTGTTCCGCTTCAGGTAAAGGATGAAAAAGTGGTCGGTGTTTTTAACTGTTTTACAGCACATCCTCATAAGTTTTCTGAAACAGAAGTAAACATGATTACAACAGTTGCCAATCAGGCGGCCCTGGCAATACTTAATACCGAATTGATGGTAAAAACCAAGGTTATCCAGGAAGAGCTGGAGACGCGCAAAATAGTCGAGCGGGCCAAGGAATTACTGATGCGTCGCCGAAATAAAACCGGAGAAGAGGCATATCTCTGGATTAGAAAACGGAGTATGGATACGCGCAAATCAATGCGCTGTGTAGCTGAAGCGATTCTGCTTTCAGAGGAACTCGATATTGATTTGTAAAAAATAACTTGACATATTTGCTGCGTTTGACTTAAAAATTTAATTAATAATTTTATGTAAATTTTGCACAATGGCGTGCAGAGATTTTTTTGAATATGTAAGACAAAGGCGTCTTTCCCCCTGTAAAGGGTGGACGCCTTTTTTATTTTGGACCCTGGTTATAGAACTTTTACGAGTCCATTAAGCATAAAAAAACAAACGAGGGGAGGAAGAGTAGTTATGTCGAACTTTATGAAGATGTGTGAGGCCAGAAATCCCGGCGAGTTGGAGTTTCTTCAAGCTGTTTCAGAGGTTGTTGAGTCAGTAGAGCCGGTTTTGGAAAAGCATCCAGAGTATCGTAGTGCGAAGATTCTGGAGCGCATGGTTGAGCCGGAGAGGGTTATTATATTTCGTGTTCCCTGGGTTGATGACAATGGTGAAATCCAGATTAACAGGGGTTACAGGATTCAGATGAACAGTGCTATAGGCCCCTACAAAGGTGGTCTCCGCTTTCATCCTTCTGTTAACTTAAGCATTCTGAAGTTTTTGGGATTTGAGCAGGTTTACAAGAATGCCCTGACCACCCTTCCCATGGGTGGTGGCAAGGGCGGTTCCGATTTTAATCCCAAGGGTAAGTCAGAGGGTGAAGTTATGCGTTTTTGTCATAGTTTCATGGCGGAACTATTCAGATACATCGGATCCAATACTGATGTTCCAGCAGGTGATATAGGTGTCGGCGCCAGAGAAATCGGGTTTCTGTTCGGCATGTACAAAAAACTGCGCAATGAGTTTACCGGTGTTTTGACAGGGAAGGGGCTTACCTGGGGCGGCAGCCTGATACGTCCCGAAGCTACGGGATACGGTATGGTTTACTTTGCTGCGGAGATGCTTGCCTCTCATGATGAAACGTTTGAAGGTAAGACATGTCTGGTGTCAGGTTCAGGAAATGTGGCTCAGTATTCAGCAGAGAAGATTATTGATCTGGGCGGAAAGGTAGTAACTCTGTCAGACTCTTCAGGATATATATATGATGAATCGGGTATCACACGTGAAAAGCTTGATTATGTTATGTATCTGAAGAATGTTGAGCGTGCCAGAATCAAAGAGTATGCCGAAAAATATCCCGAGGCTGTATATACGCCTGTTGATCCTGTTCTTGGTTATAACCCCCTTTGGAATCACAAGGCGGATTGTGCTTTCCCCTGTGCGACACAGAATGAGATCAATGCAAAGGATGCGAAAAATCTGGTGGACAATGGCATCAAACTTGTAAGCGAAGGCGCAAACATGCCGACCATGCCGGAAGGCGTAGAAATATTTATTGATGCCGGCATATTGTATGCGCCTGGAAAAGCTTCCAATGCAGGCGGTGTTTCAGTTTCCGGTCTTGAGATGACCCAGAACAGTATGCGTTTGAGTTGGACCAGTAAGGAGGTGGACGATTATTTGAAGAAGATTATGAAGAGCATTCACACCTCCTGTGTTGAGGCTGCGAAGGAGTATGGCACGCCCGGCAATTACGTTAATGGCGCGAACATAGCCGGTTTTACCAAGGTCGCAGAAGCAATGATGGCTCAGGGGGTAGTGTAATATCAGCGCTCGAAGATCCCTGTATAAATTTATCGTCTGCTCGACAAATCAACCACTCGACTAATCTGTGAGCAAAGCGAGCTAAGTTCAATGATTGCAATTGTTGATTATAAGGCCGACAACCTGAGCAGTGTGGAGCGTGGACAAAGGTGGACGGAAGTCACATGCCACGTCAAGCCAGAATAGATGCGAAATACCGCAAAGACTGCGGAGCAAAACCTTGAAAAACCTGCTTTCTGATGAACTTCCATTTCTGTTTGAAGAACCCTGTAGCTTGCGACAGGGTTCTTCAAAAAACTATTAACTGTGAACCGAACAATTTCAACTGGTCGACCTTCAGATCGGCCTCTTCCTGTTTCTTGACGTATTTTTTTACCGTTTCTTCATCTCGGCCAACTGTTGATACAAAATAACCCCGGGCCTAAAAATTTTGACCTGTAAAATTGTGCCGTCGCCCTGCATATGTTCTGGCAATATGTATTGCACATTTCCCTTTGATATAGCCGACAACCTGGGATACTGAATGTTTCGGAGGGATTGATATCAATAGATGGACATGATCTCCCATAAGATGTCCTTCTATTATATTTGATTCCTTTTGCAATGCCAGTTCTCTCAAAACTTCACCAAGGTATCTTCTTAGATTGCCGTATATTAACTTTTTCCGATATTTCGGAACAAATTAGATGGTACTTGCAATCCCATGTTGTATGGTTTAATTTATTATAATTGTTCATCGAAAGTCTCCTATTCTGTTATCTTTGAGCGGTTCACATTATTGGAGACTTTCGTATATTCCCGGAAATGTCAAACTTTGGGAGTCTCCCGCGGAATCTGTGTTACTGTCTGTCCTGAAAACGCGATTAGCAGGCAGGAAAGAGAAAAGGATGATTTTGAGTATGTTGTGGATGAAACAAGATGCATAGGCTGCGGATTTTGCGCGGGTGCATGCCCTTGCGGGATCTGGGATCTTGTGGAAAATGATCCTGTTGGATAGATTTTTTTGACAGGATAAACAGGATAAACAGGATTTGTAATCGTAGCCGTTCACGGCTTGAAACTTGAAATTGGAAACTTGAAATTGGAAAGAACAGTACAAAAGCATGAAGGCCAAATTTCCAATTTCTATTTTCCAATTTCAACGTTCGTGAACGCTTACAAAAAATGTAATTTCTTATACAATTAAATTAAAAGAACTGATTCGACTTAAACACTGCCATGAAAGCATTATTAGCACTTGAAGACGGACGTACCTTTACATGCCGGTCTTTTACAGGACCCGGAGAAACCTGGGGTGAAGTTGTGTTTAATACAAGCATGACAGGATACCAGGAGGTTCTTACTGACCCCTCATATAGAGGACAGATAGTTACAATGACCTATCCTCTGATAGGAAACTATGGCGTCAATTCTGAAGATGTCGAGTCTGATCGCATACAGGTTTCTGGTTTCCTGGTTAAAGAATATCAAAATTTTCCAAGCAATTTCAGATCCACTTCCACCCTTGGGGATTATTTAAAATCCGGCTTTAATGGAAAAAGTGTTCTTGGTATAGAGGAGCTTGATACACGCGCTCTTACAAGACATATCCGGGATGTCGGTGCCATGCGGGCATTTATTTCAACGCATGACCTTGACCCGTTATCATGCGTGAAAAAGGCAAAGAAGATACCCGGCATAGTAGGCAAGGATCTTGTGAGAGATGTAACTACTAAGCTTCCCTATTATTGGATTGACGGAAAGCAGGTTTCAGTTGATCGCGACTTAATGTTGGACAGAGCTATTTGGGAATATAGAGGAAAGAAACCTTCGGTTATCGCTTTTGACTTTGGGATAAAATATAATATTTTAAGACTTTTGGAAAAGGCAGGATTTGAAATCATTGTTGTGCCGGCTTCAACATCTGCTAATACTGTAAAAGCAATGGAACCTGATGGGATTTTTCTTTCCAACGGTCCGGGTGATCCGGAACCAGTAATATATGCCATAGAAACTATAAAACAGCTTTTGGGATATAAGCCCATGTTTGGTATATGTCTTGGACACCAGCTTCTTGCGCTCGCCATGGGCGGAAAAACTTTTAAATTAAAATTCGGTCATCGGGGCGCTAATCAGCCCGTTAAGAATCTTTTAACAGGAAAGGTTGAGATTACTTCTCAAAACCATGGATTTGCTGTAGATACCGACAGCCTGAGAGATAAAAATGTTGAAATAACTCATATCAATTTAAATGATAATACTTTGGAAGGCTTCAGGCACACGAAATATCCTGTTTTTTCAGTGCAATACCATCCTGAGGCATCTCCCGGGCCCCATGATTCAAGATATCTCTTTGATGAATTTAAAAAAATGATAACCTCACAAGTTTGAAGTGACTAAAGTGAGCTAAAGTGACTAAAGTTAAGGAATTTTGTCAATTTTATAAAAAAATGGAGCGCAGCGACTCATTAACTTTAGTCACTTGTAACTTTGACATAAAAATTTACAGGATGAGTTTTGATGTTTTAATCCTGAACATCCTGTTAATCCTGTCAAAAAAAATTTTTTAATAAAATAATGTCGAAACGCACAGACATACATAAGATTCTTATAATTGGAGCCGGTCCCATCATCATAAGCCAGGCTTGTGAGTTTGATTACTCAGGTACTCAGGCGTGCAAAGCCTTAAAAGAGGAAGGTTATGAGGTTGTTCTCGTCAACAGCAATCCCGCAACGATTATGACCGATCCTGAAATGGCGGATAAAACCTATATCGAGCCTGTTACACCGGAGATAGTTGCGATGGTAATCGAAAGGGAGCGGCCGGATGCTTTGCTTCCGACCCTGGGCGGCCAGACAGGGCTTAATACAGCCGTAGAAGTTGCAAAGATGGGCGTGCTCGACAAATTTGGTGTTGAGATGATCGGAGCATCGATCGAATCCATAAAAAAGGCTGAAGACAGGGACCTTTTCCGAAATTCAATGGAGAGGATAGGGCTTCGCACACCCAAAAGCGGGATAGCAACAGATATGGCGCAGGTCTCAGCCATAGCAGATGAGATTGGATTTCCGATCATTGTTCGGCCAAGCTTCACCCTTGGAGGAACAGGGGGCGGTGTTGCCTATAATTCCGAAGACCTGGAAAACCTATCCAAAACAGGGATGGACGCGAGTTTAATCGGGCAGATAATGCTTGAGGAATCTGTGTTAGGCTGGAAAGAATATGAACTTGAGGTCATGCGGGACAAGAATGATAATGTTGTTATTGTATGCTCCATAGAGAATATGGATCCCATGGGCATACACACGGGCGACAGTATTACGGTCGCTCCGATCCAGACCTTAAGCGATAAAGAATACCAGGTAATGAGGAATGCCTCTATTGCAATCATGCGTGAAATAGGGGTTGATACCGGAGGCTCAAATGTACAGTTTGCCGTTAATCCTGAAAACGGGGAAATGATTGTTGTTGAGATGAATCCAAGGGTTTCGAGAAGCAGCGCTCTTGCTTCAAAAGCCACAGGTTTTCCTATTGCCAAAATAGCCGCTAAACTGGCCGTGGGATATACTCTTGATGAAATCCCAAACGACATTACAGGAAAGACCCTTGCGTCCTTTGAACCGGCCCTTGATTACTGCGTAGTCAAAATACCGCGATGGACTTTTGAAAAATTTCCTGAAACCAAAGATTTCCTTACCACGGCCATGAAATCTGTGGGTGAAACAATGGCCATCGGCAGAACATTTAAGGAAGCTCTGCAGAAAGCTTTAAGATCACTTGAAACAGGACGTTACGGTTTGGGCGCTGATGGTAAGGATATCAAGGGATTATCTTTGAATCAAATCCAGCAGAAACTCGCAACACCAAATTCCGAAAGAATTTTTTATATTCGTTATGCTCTTATTAAAGGAATGTCGATTCAATCTATTTATGGGTTAACCCGCATTGATCCATGGTTTCTGTATCAGCTTAAGCAAATAGTTGAACTTGAACAGGAGATTGCCTCGACCCTCAAAACAATGAATAGTGAAACTTCAATTTCGCTGTTAAAGAAAGCAAAGTCGTGGGGTTTTTCAGACATACAGATAGCCTGTCTTACAGATTCCAGTGAACAAAGTGTGGAGAAAAACCGCAATGCCCTCGGCATACATCCTGTTTACAAGCTTGTTGATACATGCGCAGCAGAATTCAAAGCATCAACACCATATTACTATTCCACTTATGAAACGGAAAGCGAAGCAAGGGTTTCTGATAAAAAAAAGGTGATAATTTTAGGGGGCGGCCCAAACAGGATCGGCCAGGGGATTGAATTCGATTATTGTTGCGTCCATGCTTCTTTTGCGCTCAGGGAAGAAGGTGTCGAAAGCATAATGGTAAACAGTAATCCGGAAACTGTGAGCACCGATTATGACACATCCGACAAGCTCTATTTTGAACCGCTTACAAAGGAGGATGTGCTGCACATTGTTGAGACTGAAAAGCCAATGGGGGTGATTATTCAGTTTGGAGGGCAGACCCCGTTAAATCTCGCCGTTCCTTTGGCCAAGGCCGGCGTCCCCATATTGGGTACACAGCCGGAAAGTATTGATCGCGCTGAAGATCGGGAGCTTTTTCAGGCCATGTTAAACAAGCTGGGCCTTGTTCAGCCTGCAAACGGCACTGCTGTTGATGTTGAAGAGGCTGTAGCCGTTGCGGAAAAGATCGGATATCCTGTGATTGTCAGACCTTCCTATGTGCTTGGCGGAAGGGCGATGAAGATAGTATATGATCGGAAGGATCTGGAAAATTTTACAAGGCTTGCTATCCTGGCATCTCCGGAGCATCCGGTGCTGATAGACAAGTTTCTGGAAGATGCTGTTGAGGTTGATGTGGATGCAATTTCAGATGGAAAGACAACCATTATCGGCGGTATTATGGAGCATATTGAAGAGGCCGGCGTCCATTCAGGAGATTCGGCCTGTGTTCTTCCCACGTACAGCCTGAATACCGATACTCTGAAAGAAATAGCAAGCGCTACAAAAGCCATGGCGGCGGAATTAAATGTTATAGGTTTGATGAACGTGCAGTATGCTATTAAGGATGATCGTATATATGTACTCGAAGTAAATCCAAGGGCCTCAGGAACAATTCCGTTTGTCAGCAAGGCAACGGGTGTGCCCCTTGCAAAGCTTGCCACAAAGGTTATGCTTGGTCGTAGCTTAAACGAACTTGGTTTTACCTGTGAAAGAATTCCCGATCATGTTTCAGTGAAGGAGGCTGTGCTTCCGTTTAACAGGTTTCCTGATGTGGACACACTTCTTGGGCCTGAGATGAAATCAACCGGAGAGGTCATGGGGATAGGATCAACATTCGGGTCTGCTTATGCAAAGGCACAGATCGCGGCTGGACAGAATCTACCTGTTTCTGGAACAGTTTTTATCAGCGTAAAGGATAGTGATAAAGAGGCAGCCCTTTCCGTTGCTTCTCAATATAGCGACATAGGTTTTACGATTATGGCAACCTGCGGAACTTCATTATTCCTGGCTAAACACGGAATAAAAAATAAAATGATAAACAAGGTTTCTCTTGGTCGCCCGCATGTCGTTGATGCAATCAAGAACAAAGAGATTCAACTGGTTATAAATACAGGTTCAGGAGGAGAAACCAAACATGACGGGTATGATATAAGGCGAGCTACCATCAAACATAATATACCTTATGCCACAACAGTAGCCGGCGCAATAGCCATGTGCAGGGGAATAACGGCAATAAAAAGAAAAAAATTTTCTGTTAAATCGATTCAGGAGTATAACAATTAAGGTAATAATATAATGGAAAGATACCTGGAAAAACCCCGGGAAGCATGTGGACTGTTTGGCCTTTGCGGTTATCCTGAAGCAGCCAGGATTACATATTTTGGTTTGTATGCTCTCCAGCACAGGGGGCAAGAAAGCGCCGGCATAGCAACAGCCAACAACAAAAACATCACAGCGCACAAGGGAATGGGGCTTGTGCCTGATGTATTTGAGAATATCCATCTGGAACAATTAAAGGGTGAAAGCGCAATAGGACATGTCCGTTATTCCACAACAGGAAGTTCGATACTCTCCAACGCACAACCTTTTGTTATACATTACAGAAAAAAATCTTATGCTGTCGCCCACAACGGCAATCTGGTAAATGCATATAGCCTGAAAAACGAGCTTGAAACAACCGGATCGATTTTTCAGACCACCACGGACAGCGAGATTTTTCTCCATCTTTTTGTAAAAAATCTGAAATCAGGCTTTGAAGGGGCCCTTGTTGAAGCTGTATCCAGGATGAAAGGCGCATTTTCTTTTATTATGCTTACAAGCCAGGGGGAGGTTGTGGGGATAAAGGATCCAAACGGTTTCAGACCCCTGTGTCTCGGAAAACTTAATGGACAATATGTGCTTGCATCGGAAACATGCGCTCTTGATCTTGTTGAGGCAAAGTTTATAAGGGAACTCGATCCCGGCGAGATAGTCATTATAGGAGAAAACGGGATAAAAAGCATAAAATCGCCTGTTACTGTAAAACGATCATTTTGCATATTTGAATTGATTTATTTTGCAAGGCCGGATAGCACGATATTCGGGCTTAATGTTTATCAAACCAGAAAGGCGCATGGCAGATGGCTTGCTGGAGAAGCTCATGTTGACGCAGATTTTGTTATGCCCTTTCCTGACTCAGGAACTTATGCGGCTTTGGGTTATTCGGAAGCTTCCGGCATCCCCTTTGAGATGGCTATGATCCGGAATCACTATGTGGGAAGAACATTTATTCAACCAACACAGAGTATGCGTGATTTTGGTGTAAGGGTAAAACTGAATCCTGTAAAAGAGCTTTTAAAAGGCAAAGATATTATTATAGTAGACGATTCAATAATACGTGGAACCACGGTTAAAACAAGAGTAAAAGCCCTGCGTGAGTTAGGTGTAAAGCGGGTGCATATACGCGTCAGCTCCCCGCCACTTCGCTTTCCATGTCATTATGGAATAGATTTTCCGACCAAAGGTGAGTTGATAGCGGCAAATAAATCTGTTGAAGAGCTTCGTGAGCTGCTGGGCCTGGATTCTCTTCATTATATCAGCCTTGAGGGTCTTCTTAAGTCAACCGGTATGGATAGCCCTGAGAATAATTTCTGCAAGGCATGTTTTGATGGATGCTACCCTGTAGGATTTGATGAAAGCCTGTCAAAGGACTGTCTGGAAAGGATATAATGGGTTGACGGGATGACGGTCAATAACCAAACTTAAGCAAATTTCCTTAAGTTAATGTCATTGACTCACTATTAACAAAAGACTAATCTGAGTATGGTGTTATAAAGTTAAGTATATCGGTAGGCTATAACCTTTGAACCTTGAACCCTGAACCTTGAACCTTGAACAATGATTGCAATTATTGATTATAAGGCCGGCAACTTGAGCAGTGTAGAGCGTGCCCTGAAAAAATTGGGCTATGGGTGCATGATTACTCAGCGCCGAGAGGAAATCTTGAGCTGTGAAAGGATCATATTTCCGGGTGTAGGGGCAGCCGGAAAGGCCATGTACGATCTAAAGCGCCTGGGGTTGGATGAAGTGTTAAGATATGAGTTTAATGTTGGCAAGCCGATCCTTGGTATATGTCTTGGCGCTCAGATTATTATGGAAAGGAGCCGTGAGAATGAAGCCGAGTGTTTAGGTCTCATCAAGGGAAATGTTGAGTTGTTTCCTCAGCCGCTTTTTTCTGAAGAAAAGGATCGGCTCAAAATACCCCATATGGGCTGGAACAGCGTAAATCTGCGGAAAAAGCATCCAGTGCTGGAAGGTATCGCTCCGGAAGATGAGTTCTATTTTGTTCATGCTTATTATACTCTGCCTGCATCGGATAAATATGTGTTCGGGACGACTTGCTACGGTATAGAGTTTGCCTCTGTCATTGGCCATAAGAACCTGATAGCCATGCAATTTCATCCGGAAAAAAGCGGTAAAGCAGGGCTGAGGCTTTTAGAGAATTTTTGCACCTGGGATGGTCGCCATGCTGAGTAAAAGAATCATACCCTGTCTTGATGTGAGAGACGGCAAAACCACCAAAGGTGTAAAGTTTCAAGGCAATATCGATATCGGCGACCCTGTGGAAATGGCCCGTTTCTACTATAAGGAAGGGGCTGATGAGATCGTTTTTTACGACATAACCGCTTCAAGCGACCGCCGGGATATTATGATAGATGTGGTGCGCCGTGTGGCCGAAGAGATCTTCATACCATTTTCCGTGGGTGGCGGGATCAGGAATATTGAAGATATGCGCAATGTGCTTCTGGCTGGTGCGGAAAAAGTGAGCGTAAACTCTGCGGCTGTCCGAAATCCTGAAATCATCGCAGATGGCGCACGGGCCTTTGGAAGCCAGTGCATTGTGCTCGGAATGGATGTCAAAAAGGTGGAGACCTCTCGCAAAATCCCGTCGGGATATGAGATTGTTATTAATGGGGGCAGGACTTATATGGGCATTGATGCTCTTGAGTGGGCAAAACAGGCGGAAAATATGGGGGCAGGGGAGATTTGCCTTAATTCTATTGATGCAGACGGCACCCTGCAGGGTTATGAAATGGCCTTGACCCAACTCATATCTGATAATGTGAATATTCCTGTCATCGCTTCCGGCGGCGCCGGAAACATAGACCATATCTACGATGTTTTAACAAAGGGCAAGGCTGATGCCGCCCTTGTTGCTTCAATAGTTCACAATGGTACGCATACGATAAAGGAAATCAAGGAAGCTTTGCATGTTCAGGGCGTGAAGGTTCGTATGCGCTGGTAATCGTTCTTGAAAGGAAGTAAATATGATCTTGATCATTGACTTTGGTTCCCAGTACAACCAGCTTATTGCCAGACGAGTGCGCGAGCATCATGTCTATTGCCGGATTGAACCACCCTGGATAAGCCTTGCCGAGATCAAAGCGCTGGCGCCTGAGGGGATCATCCTGTCCGGGGGCCCTGCAAGCATTTATGAAAAAAACAGCCCGCGAGTGGACATTGAAATCTTTAACCTGGGTATTCCAATTCTTGGTATCTGTTACGGGATGCAGTACATGGCGGATGCCCTGGGAGGAGAAGTAAAGAGGGCGGAAAAGAGAGAATATGGCCTTGCCGAACTTCGAATAAAAGATGCCACAGGCATTTTTTATGGAATTGAAAAAAAGACAAATTGCTGGATGAGCCATGGAGACACGATCACCCGCCTGCCGAAGGGTTTCAGTGTGACGGCATCAACTGTCAGTACCGGTGTGGCGGCCACGGAAAATCCCTTAAAAAGGTTTTACGGGTTACAATTCCACCCTGAAGTTGTTCATACGCCCATGGGAAAAACAATGTTAAAGAACTTTCTGATCGACACCTGCGGGTGCAGGAAGACCTGGACAATGAAATCTTTCATCAAAGAATCGGTCAGGGAGGTAAGGGCACTGGCTGGAGATAAGAAAGTGATTCTTGGCTTAAGCGGAGGCGTTGATTCCTCGGTTACAGCGCTTCTTCTCCATCAGGCTATTGGCAGGCAATTGATTTGCATCTTTGTCGATAACGGCCTTTTGAGGCAAGGTGAGGCAGAGCAGGTCAAGCGGCTCTTTAAGGAACACTTCAAGATGAATCTAAGATTTGTCAGCGCTAAAAGAATGTTTCTGAATCTATTAAAGGGGGTTGTTGATCCTGAAAAGAAGCGGAAGATTATCGGGCGCGCGTTTATAGAAGTCTTTGAAAAAGAGGCACACAAACTCCAGGGTGTGAAATTTCTTGCCCAGGGAACACTTTATCCGGATATCATCGAGTCAAGATCGACCTTTGGAGGCCCAAGCGCAGTGATCAAATCTCACCATAATGTAGGCGGGCTCCCAAAGAATATGAAGCTTAAACTTATTGAACCGCTCAAACACCTTTTCAAAGATGAAGTGCGTGTCCTCGGGAAAAAACTCGGACTTCCGGAAGATCTTATCTGGAGACAACCCTTCCCGGGTCCGGGTCTTGCTATTCGAATTATCGGTGATGTCACCCAGGCAAGGCTTTCCATCTTAAGGAAGCTGGACACCATCCTCCTTGAGGAAATCAAGGAAAATGGCCTGTACAGGAAGCTCTGGCAGTCCTTTGCCGTGCTTCTTCCACTGAAAAGCGTTGGAATTATGGGAGACCAGAGGACTTACGAACACATTACAGCCATTCGGGCGGTAACCAGCACGGATGCCATGACCGCAGACTGGGCCAGGCTGCCTCACTCTCTGCTCGGCAAGATCTCCAACCGCATTATTAATGAAGTAAAAGGTGTTAATCGTGTAGTCTATGACATCAGTTCCAAGCCGCCCAGCACTATTGAGTGGGAATAATGTTTAGTGCGAGAAAGACCTACGTTTTGACCGAGTTGGCGCTATACCATCTCCCAAATCAACATCAAGGACCTTTTTGTATAAGAATATCAATGCATTCAATGCCTGTTTTTGGGTTGCGGCAGCAACATTCCTCTTTTCTGTAAGGTAGCTCAAAAACCGCTCAACTTCGTTTTTACCCATATCTTTCGGATGTGTCTTGCCACCATAAAACTTTACATACTGCAATATCCAGGAAGAGTAAGACTGTTCAGTCCTGTAGGCATAATGATAATATCGTAAAACTTCACGAACCTGATCCATCAAACGATATTCCGGATTCGGTTTAAATTTTGTGTTGATTTCCATATATTTCCTGTATTATATTATTAAATCGAAAGTTTAACGATATATAAAAGCGTTGAAAAATTCAAGCGAAATATTTATCGTAATTTAAATTAATATATGAATACATGGAAATATTTTCCAGATATATAGTCCGATATCATGGAAAAGATTTACATCTATTAACACTGTTATGCTTTTGTAAAATAAGAAAATGATAAATTTAAAAGGATTAGAATTATGAAAATAAATCCAGATCTTGTTTCTCCTTGCGGTCTTTATTGCGGAGTCTGTGCCGTTTATATCGCACACCGTGAAAATAATCATAAATTCAAGGAACGGTTGGTGAATGTTGAAGTGGTACAGTTATAGTGGACACCTCGAAAAGTGTGTTATAAGAATAAAACTTTTGGAGGTGCAAAATGACAACGAAGAAAAAGAGCTACTCGAAACAATTTAAAATCGATGCCGTTAAACTGGTAACCGAACAAGGTTACAAGGCCGCAGAAGCTGCCAGGAACCTGGGGATCCATCCTAATGTTCTGCGGCACTGGGTAAACCGGTTTAAAGAAGACAGCAACCATTCATTTCCCGGCAAAGGCCATATGACACCGGAAAAAGAGGAATTGAATCGGCTGATAAAAGAAAATAAGCGGCTTAGAATGGAGCATGAAATATTAAAAAAAGCCGCGGCCTTCTTTGCCAAAGAGTCAATGTAAGATACGACTTTATTCGGCAGCAACAGAAGGCCTATCCCGTAACCGTATTGTGCAGGGTTATGGAAGTCAGCCGGAGCGGATATTATCGATATTTGAAAACGAGCCATGATATAAAAATAGATAAGGATTTCGAATTGATGTCAAAGGTTCGGCAGATCAACGGAGAAACCAGACGTTCGTACGGTTCCCGCAGAACGTCCGAAAGACTCCGTTCTCAGGGACATGATGTGGGCCGGTATCGTGCCCGCA
>JAUSPN010000090.1 GCA_030656555.1 Candidatus Desulfaltia sp.
TTCATGAAACTCTATCTTCGTAATCTTCCATGGCGATTCCAGCTTCAGCGCTCTTGCAAACAGTGACTCCAAAACTTCCATCAAAAAGACCTCCTCTTTTTCCCCACAGTATACCTTACCCACTCAGTTTGAGAAAGAGCCTTATTTTTTGGGCATCCAAATACTCAAAAAACTTATTAAATAGTTTGTGGAGTTCAGCTATATCATTATCGATAAATGCACGAATCGCTGCAGATCCCTCAGTATCTATTGTGCCGAATAAATACCTTTCGACCTCATCGTTAACAAAGCCAAAGAATGATGTCGTGTACAAATCATATTCATAAAAACATTGTCGCGGTGTCCACCAGTGAAGATTATTCATCGTCACTGTACTTCCATTAGGCAACTTTTTTGTATCAGGCCAAAGATCTAAACAACATAACTTTGTGTGTGTTGGTAAAAGAAATCTTTTTTGATACCATTTGGGGACATAATGATTTCGCCTAGTTATTGACATTCGTATTCTTTTCCAATTTTTCTAATCATATATCCTTGATGCATCGTTTGAGTTCGGCGGCTGCGGTGGGCATTCCGCTGGAAACGCTGTACCGAAGAAACCTGTCTATGTTGAAGATGCTATCACGCGTTGAACTTTTCTCTTTAACTCTTTAAGACTGTGCCATACTCAAGTTGAGTCCTTTCTGATAAAGAACGGAAGGCTCAAAAGACATATTTAACGACGAATCTTCCTCCTCATAGCAAGAGCAATTAGACCAATTTGCAATGGCCCAAAAATCGTTTCAAAAATCCATAAAGGAGTATTTAAGATATTTACTGATAGACCAATTGATCCTAAATTTCGCAGTGTAAGATTTGAAAAAGTCAAGTGAATAGAATTTATTATATCATTTATAGAAACGGATTTCATTGATATGATTTGAATAATGTCATAATTTATATTTTTGTTTCCAACATCAAAACCAATAAGAAGATGCAAAAAACTTAAAGAAAAAAGGACTACTAAAAAAACAACTATTGCTTTGCTTGGCCTTTCCCCATAGCCGCTGAGGAACTTGTAAATTGAATAGAGTGATAGTTGTCGATTTAATAATCGACACATTTCCATTTCGCAATAATGAAACTCACCTCCATCAACATAATCACCTTTTTTTTCAAAATTAACTTTTAATTGTCTGTATGTTTCCAAACACTGATTTAATGATACCTTTCCATAGGGTCCTTTTATTATTTGAAGTGACTCAGATTCATCTGCAAAACAATGGTCTAAGATTTTGATAGATTTTTGTCTCTTTTTCCTCCATATGTTATCAATAAAATTGATTTCTGCGACATTTGTTTCTTTAAATCCAGAGCGGGATAAATCTGATCTGCTAATCGTAAATAAGCGAGGTTTATCAATTACACACCTTGGCAGGGCAAAATATTTTTTGGATATTATTTCAGTTAAGTTAACTAGCATAAGGAACGCCGAATCGCGAATCAATAGACCGTCAGTCTTCAAGTTATTAACGGTCAATGTTCCATGTATCGTGGAACCTGTAATATGAAGCAATGAAAACACTTGATTGGAAATCTGAAAATTAGTAATTTCATTCAAGGCTAAAAATACAATCCCCATTTCAGGCTGTTTGGCGATAGCAGATGTATAAGAAATGAAAACCAACTGTTCGATTTTCGACTGGCTAAGTTCAAATCGTTCCAATTGATTATCTACAACTAATAAACGGTCTAATTCCAGACTATCTAAATCTAATTTTTTCCCTAAATTAGATTCCAGGATAAGTTCCCCTATTTCCATATTATCAATTTTCATACTATTTGATATTTTGCAGCCATAAATTGACAAAGTCTCAAGGCTTGTTCTTCCAGCAAGTATGGAAAAGACAGAATAGAGCTCAAAATCCATTGGAAAACATATGCTTTCGAGGGCCACAGCTTTTTTTTTGCTTAATTGACTTTTAACATTCTTGCTCAATTCTACTGCAAATTCAGCTTTGTTCTTACCCTCAATATCGGCATGGAGTATACATTTATCTTGATGTGGCATTTGTTTCAAAGCACAACCTGTATGAGAACAACTATACATTTGTCAGCTCCATCATGTTTAATAAAAAGATGTAATTTTTTAATTGATTATTGAAGATATGATTGATTGCTTCTTGTAACCGAGAAGATCAATCGGGATCGAGTTACTGTATATTTATTTTCGTAATCAGTAATCGGTTATTATATAGTTTCTGACTATTCCCACAGATTTCATGTTTGTTGACCAAAACTTAGCAAAAAACAGTTTTTCTAACTGTATATTGCAACAATTTGGATATTAAACAGAAAACTGGATAACCCACTTAAAGGCTATCTCGCCAGACGTTTTGAAGTACAGATATCTTGCCATGAGTGCCACTCAAGAATCAAACAATTTTCTTGTAGATTGTATTTGTATATCACAATTTTTAAAGCGTTTCAATTTGTTACATAGATAGCAGAATATGTCGTCTGCAATTGGCTGGTATTTACAATCCCAACAGCATGTTTTAATGTTCTGGCGACCTGATTTTTTTATTTTGCTTTTTCACTGAATAATGGGGCAGTATATCCGATCGTAAATTAATAAACAGACTGCTGACCGACTTAAAAATGAAATTTATCAATGGCAATGAAGAAAACCGGTTTCCTGTCTGATATTGCTACACACAAACAGATTGTCAGATTGAAAAATCAACAGATATTTAATATAAAAGGATCGCTATGAAAGTACAAGCCATATACTATCCGGATCAATCAACAGAATGTAAACGGCCTTTATTTATGGTTCCGGTTTCAGCGGGTTTTCCTTCTCCTGCGGAAGACTACATAGAAGGCAGTCTGGATCTGAACAAACATCTTATAAAACATCCTGCTGCAACGTTTTTTGTGAAGGTAACCGGGAATTCCATGATCGATGCAGGGATACATCCTGGAGATATATTGATTGTGGATCGCTCTATTGAACCAACCGACAGCAAAGTCGTAATAGCTGTAGTTAATGGGGATTTAACGGTAAAAAGAATTCGTGTAACAAAAGGTAAGGTCTTTTTGATGCCCGAAAACAAAGACTACGAACCTCTACAGATCGAGGCTGAAATGAGCTTCGAAATATGGGGTGTTGTAACGAATGTAATCCATCGGCTTTAATCCACAGATTTCGCAGACCCGCCTGCCATTGCAAGGCACGAGCGGGCAGGTTACACGGATTACTCTAATCACTTGAAGGACGATATGAAATCTGTAAGAGTTAATCTCCCGTGGCTTACCACGGAATAGTTTGTTTTTTGCAGGATTAATGATGCCTCCCGTGTTTGCACTTGTAGATTGTAATAACTTTTATGTTTCCTGTGAGCAGGTTTTTAATCCAAAGCTTATTGGAAAACCTGTGATAGCACTTTCCAATAATGATGGCTGTGTCATTGCCAGATCAAATGAGGCAAAGGCCATCGGTATCAGGATGGGCACCCCTGTATTTAAGATACGTGATATAATTAAAACATACAAAGTTCATGTTTATTCATCCAATTATACCCTTTATGGCGATATGTCGCAGAGGGTAATGAATATCCTTTCAGAATTTACCCCTGATGTTGAAATCTATTCTATTGATGAGGCATTTTTGGACCTGTCAGGTTTCAAAAAATGCAACCTGACCGATTATGGATATTCTATAAGGTCTAAAATAAAAAAATGGACGGGTATCCCTGTTTCTATTGGTATCGCGGAGACCAAAACACTTGCCAAGATTGCCAACCGCATAGCTAAAAAGTTTGAAAAAACAGGTGGTGTCTTGGATTTGACCAGATTGCCTTTTCAGGACAGAGCCCTTGCAATAACACCGGTAGAGGATGTCTGGGGCGTGGGACGAAGCTATTCCGGATTTCTGAAGAGCATCGGTGTCAATAATGCGCTGCAGCTTCGCAATGCCTCTGTCAGCTTGATAAAAAAGGAAATGGGCATATCAGGCTTTAGAATTCTTCAGGAACTTAAGGGGATTTCATGTTACCCTCTTGAACAATATCCGTCTCCCAAAAAAGAGATTACAGTATCCAGGTCATTCAAACATCCAATAAAAGACATAGCTGATATAAGTGAAGCGGTCGCTGCATATACATCCAGCGGAGCAGAAAAGCTAAGAAAGGCACATCTTGAGGCAGGTGTGATCGTGGTTTTCCTGATGACAAATCCTTACAGCAGGGAATCGAGGTATTTTAACATGAAAACCATGCAGCTTCCCTTCCCCACCAGCGATACCTCAAAACTTATTAAACATGCGCATATTGGTCTCAACGAGATTTACAGAAAGGGTTATCAATATAAAAAGGCAGGAATTATATTAAGAGATCTGGCATCCGACAGCCGCGCCCAGATGACTTTGTTTGATTATAAAAATAAGGGACAATCCAAAGAAGTTATGCGCGTTCTTGACAGCATAAATAAAAGATTTGGTTCAGACTCGGCCAGGTATGCGGCCACAGGTTCCGCCCAAAACCAGAAGTGGAAGACAGTGTTTAAAAGACGTTCTCCTTCTTATACAACAGATTGGGACCAGTTGCCAAGGGTGTCATAGCCATGTGCGGACGATTTACACTATACAGTTCGCTTAGAAACGGGGACGAAATAAGATACTGTATCTGCCGGCGTCTTCTCTCACGTCTGCCGGAATGTCAAGAGGAGGGGGGACACTTTCGCTATCTGCCGGCAAGCGGTCGATAATGCCGTGAAAAAAACAATAAGATATGCCGTTCAATTGCGCCTTATTGTGTCTAACTTGCGCCTTAATTATATTTAGCGCAATTACCAAAAACGATAAATTAATTATATATACAGGTAGTTAAAAAGCTTAACTTGCACCAAACTTGCACCAAACTCAAATTTTACAATTAATTCATTGTCATTTTATGCAATCCGTATTTTCATCGCACGGATACCATTTGGCCGCACTGGTTTTACCAACCATCCGGATTTTATTCTGCTTTTTTAATGCTGCAAGAAGGGCCTGCACCTGTCTTCTGGATAAGGCCGGTAAAACCTGCCTTAGATCATTCAACCGGCTCCCATTATCCCTGTTGTCTCGTATGTGCTTGAGCAATAATTGCTTATTTGTTTCAAGGTCAAGTCCGCGTTTACGGGTGTATACGCCTTTCCGGTCGACAAACTCGTAATATTTTCTGGAGAGCATGTATTTCCGTCCAATGCGTTCAATGGCGCCGGATTTGAGCAATAACGGAACACGTTCTTTCGCCCAGGGGGGGGAGTTTCTGCTCCCTGTTGATTAAATCAAGGGTGATAAAATCAGTGGCTTCGAAAGACATTTGACGCTCACGGCCGATCTTCTCCAGAAATGTTAAAAAGCGGGGATCCTGTACTTTCCAGTATAGCGTGAGGAATACTTCAGATGGGACGCTGGTGCTTTTTTTGCGGAGTTGATTGTTTGGGCGCGGATTTTACTATTTTTTGTTTTGTAGTTTAGTTAGTTTATCGAATTTGAAGGTTTTGTTAAGTAATCTTTCCCTTTGGAACCATCATTACCAATTCAGAGTATTGCTCCAGCATGCTGTCGGCAGTAAGAAATCGCATGGGCTCAGTAATGGCTTGGGCGATCAATAGCCGATCGAATGGATCGCGATGATAAAGCGGCAGTTCATGCACCTTCGCTGCATGCCCCGTCGAAATCATGAGCTCTCGAAAACCACTCCGCTCAATTGCTTGCACAAATTCGGCAGGATCGCCTTCGAGCTTGCCGATCTTTGCCTTGATGGCAATCTCCCATATCGAAGCAGCGGAAACAAATACTTCGCCTGCGCCAACCATAATCTGTCGGGCATTGAGGCCAAGCTTGTCACTGTCCAAAACTGCCCAAATGAAAATCTGCGTATCAATCAAGAGCCGCATTCACGCCCCTCAAATTCCGAAAGGATATTGTCTGGCAGTGGCGCGTCAAAATCGTCTGATACCATAGCCTTACCCTTGAGGACGCCGAAACGAATCTGAGGCCGGTTCTCTTCTATACGAGAAAGGCGAGCCATCGGTTTTCCAGCCTTAGCGATAATTACCTCTGTACCCGAAGCAACCGCCTGAAGCAAACTAGAGAGGTGTGTCTTGGCTTCCTGAATATTGAATGTTTGAGTAGTCATGCAAAACTCCATGTCTAATAATTAGGGGAACGGGCTGTAATGGATGTTATTTTAACATTTCCATTTCTTCTATTTTTACAGCAACATCCTTGTTATTGTCAAGAATATCTTCACCCCTCGTTCGCAGGTTTTTTGACAGATGAGTAAGATAGAGGTAATTTCTTTAGTACCATCTCGCACTTCTGTCAAATCGTATCCCATATTAAACTTCCTGTTTATTCTTTAATTTTCGCTGCATACCAGGTCTTTACCGGCATTACTCAATACCTGCATGGTTGATGTTGCCTCGGCGAAATCATTCAGGCATGCACAGTTTTTAAGAATTGTTTCTCCGGCTGCCACAGGGCATACATTATTATTACATGGCCTGTACTCATCCACATAGCTGGCTGTTGTTGTGCGATAGTCGCTTGTGGTTCCGCTTACCCCTGCTTTTGTATCAGGAAGAGGCTTTCTGACCTTACATGCCTTTTCACAGTTTTCATAAGTTCCCATGTCGAGCAAGTCCACATTGTATGCAGGAGTCTCGCCTGTATCTGTATTATAATCTTCATAATGCATGCTGGTCGTGTTATCTTGCACACTGCCGGTAACATGTTTTGAGCGTTTCATGGCATCGCTTAAGTCGTACTGGTTATCGGACTCGCATTCGTAAACCCGATCTATGCGCCACCACATATTTTCACCTGAGCTTACAACGGTTGCCGCTGATGAACTATCATACAGTGTAAGCGCATTTCCATCCATACAGGCAGTATAAATCTCCATGTCAGATGTGATCTGTTTGCATATCGGAAAAGGGCTTAATCCTGTTGGAGTAAATATCCAACCCCAGAGGGGCTGGCTTTGGAATAACCCCTGGAAGGGGATGAAACTGCCTTGCCTCCTGAGGGGGCAAGGATGAGTTGTCCCAAACTCTGATTAAAATAATTTTTGCTGTCGTTCTTCTTTACGTT
>JAUSPN010000091.1 GCA_030656555.1 Candidatus Desulfaltia sp.
AACGTAAAGAAGAACGACAGCAAAAATTATTTTAATCAGAGTTTGGGACAACTCATCCTTGCCCCCTCAGGAGGCAAGGCAGTTTCATCCCCTTCCAGGGGTTATTCCAAAGCCAGCCCCTCTGGGGTTGGATATTTACTCATTTGTAACTTGAACCTCATAATTGTTCATCAAATCACAAACTTTTCGTATATCGATATTTACAGGACACAGGCGAATGCACCGACCACAACCGACGCATTGAATCCCATTGTCATATTTGTCCACATAATATTTCAGTTTGTGCATAAACCGCTGCCTGAGCCTCTGCATGTTTGTGTTTCTTGGATTATGCCCTGATCCATGGAGGGTAAAAAGAGGAAACATGCAGCTATCCCAATTCCGCATGCGTATGCCGCAGAGCCCAAATGCTTCATCCTGAATGTCGAAACACCAGCATGTCGGGCAAATATATGTGCATGTCCCGCAGTTTATGCAGGCAAAAGCTACATCTTCCCAAAAGGGGGCGTCAAAAAGATCAGTAGTTTTTTGGCCCTTTAATTTATTTGTAGAAACAGATGCGGTTATTGTGTCTTCTGCTTTTTGTTTCATGGCTGCAATTATATTACCGCCAGTCTCGGCATCAGTCTCGGTTTCCCATTCGGCAGCCTTTAACAGGTTTTCACCCTTTGAAGAAATTATTTTTGCAAAAAAATGATCTCCCATATCTATAAGGAGAATATCAAGTCCATCTTCATGAAAAGGGCCGTTGCCGGCGGTTCGGCAGAAACATGTGGTCTGCGGGTTGTTGCATGCAAGCCCGACAAATGTGGTTGTCTCATAAGCCCTTGTCCAGTATGGGTCCTTATATTCAGGGGTGTCGAAGTTGCGTTTGACCAATGAAAAAGCCGCTGCATCACATGGCCTGATTCCGATCACAGCGCGTTGGGGATAATCCTTTTTTACCTCTTTCATTACATGATGATTATCTTTGTTTTCATCCAGACTATATTCAAGCATAATCTCAGACTGAGGATAAATAATCGATTTGGGTGAAAGGGTTGTGTTGAAATAATTTAAATCCGGCAACTCCCCCTTATTAAGCTCTTTAAACATATGAGAGCTATTATCCTTAACAGGGCCGAATAATCGGTAAGATCCACTTAAATTTTCAATATCTTCGGCCCAATTTTTCTTGTCAATTCTTATGATCTTCATAGTATGCCTAAATTCCTAAATCCGGATCATCAGGTTTGTATGTATCAAGAGGGGGGCGTTCCTCCAGGGACAGGCCTGATTCCCAGCCATATAATTCAAAACAATCCTTTTCCAGTTTTTTTGTAAATATTCTGACATTTATACCCATTGGGCAAGCCCGCTGGCAGGCGCCGCAATCCGTGCACCTGCCGGCGCAGTGAAAAGCCCTCAGCAAATGGAAGGTTTTAATATCTATGGGATCAATGCTTTTCCCTAACCACTGAGGCCGGGATTCGTCCACAAAGCATGTGGGGCAGTAGCAAAGGGGACATGCATTTCTGCATGCATAGCAGCGGATGCAGGGTGAAAGGAGATTATCAAAAAAATTATTTTTTTCTTCCACCTGCATCTCTTCGATCCGGCGCACATCTTTATATCTGTCGGTCTCTGTCTGTTCCTTTACGGGTTCGGCAACAAGTTCATCATATATAACAGGATTGCGGTGGATGCATACTGCACAGTTTTCCTGCAGGACTTCTGATTTTTCCAATCTTTTTTCAAAAGCAGCGCTCTTAACAATGACAATATTTCCCTCTTCCGCAACCTCGATTATTTCCTCTTCAAACATCGATGCAATCTTATGTCTGTCGATCATCCCCTTGCACGGTACTCCAACAATAAACAGTTGATCTCTTTTAACCTTGTTTTCAATTATATGTGTGACAATGTTTCGTGAATCGCATCCCTTGGCAATAACGGCAATCTTTTCCTTTCTGTCGGTTAGATAGTTCGCCAGGTTGATTCCGCAGTTACTGTCCCAAACCAGACTATCCACACCTTCCGGTTTGTTTATAAAACAGGGCTCATTCATCATCGGCATTGTTCCCTTGCGGAAACCTATTACCATATCGACTTTGCCTTCTTTTAAGAGCCGTTCTGATATTTCCCGTATTTTGGTTATATATCTTAACATGTTAAGCTACCTTAGCATTTATTTTTTTGATAAGATGCCTTGAAGGTCCTAAGTCCTTTACCGTTTTGGTCACTTCATTTGCGATTTCAGCAAACCTTGTTCCCTCTGCCGAGGAGATCCATGAAAAATGGAGGCGGCCAGGCTCAATACCAAGATGTTCTATGAGGTTTTTAAAGAGTGTAAACTTTCTACGGGCGTAATAATTACCTTCCATGTAATGGCAGTCTCCAGGATGGCATCCTGATACCCAAACACCGTCCGCACCCTTTCCAAAAGCGGCCAATATAAACTTGGGGCTCATCCGTCCGGTACAGGGAATCCTGATGACCTTGATATTGGTTGGGTACTGCAGGCGGTTAATGCCGGCAAGGTCAGCGGCTCCATAGCTGCACCAGTTACACAAAAAAGCTACAATTTTTGGTTCCCAATCAGGCATTATTGAAAATTCCTTTAAAAAACCGCTTCATTCATTGCAAAGATTTGCGCAAAGATCTGGTCGTTATCAAATCCCTTCAAATGGATGGCGCCGGACCTGCAGGAAGCTACGCACAGACCGCATCCTTTGCACAGGGTGGGCTGGATTTCCGCTTTGCCGCTCTTATCATTAAAATTTGGCGCAGAATAAGGGCAGACAGATACACAAACACCGCAACTGCTGCAAAAGTTTGGATTGACATAAGCTACTGTGCCGCTCACCGAGATGCTTATTGCCGACAGAAGCGTAACAGCTCTTGCCGCCGCGGCCTGAGCTTGTGTTATGGATTCATCTATCGTTTTCGGAGCATGGGCAAGCCCGCACACGAACACGCCGTCTGTTGCAAAATCAACAGGCCGGAGTTTGACATGCGCTTCTACAAAAAAACCGTCATCATTCTGCGGCACTTTATAGAACTGAGCCAATGGATTCTTTTTTTCCGGGACAATAGCAGAGGCCAGAATCAAAAGGTCGGGCCGGATTTCCATCTGACGTCTGAGCACGCAATCATTGAAAGCAACCTGTAAATTCCCCTGCTTGGCTGCTACTGTAAACTCTTTGCCAAAATCGTAGCGGATAAAGTTAATCCCGCTTGAACGCGCTTTCCGGTAAAGATCTTCTCGCAGCCCATAGGATCGCATATCCCTGTAAAGAACAAAGACATTCATTTTTGGCTTGATCTCTTTGAGCTTCAGGGCGCTTTTAATGGACTGCGTGCAGCAGACCTTTGAGCAGTAAGGTCGTTCCGGGATGCGCGAACCAACGCATTGTACAAACACAGCCGTGTTGAGCTCTCCTAACGAGGGATCGTTGTCAATCAGTCGCTGCTGAAATTCCAAGCTGGTTACAACACGGGGATCTTCGCCGTAAAGGTAATGGTTCGGCTTAAGCGCCGAGGCGCCGGATGCAATGATCGTTACCCCGTGTTCCAGGACTTTGCTTTCGCCATTGTGCTGGATCGTTGTTTTGAAATTTCCTACAAAACCGTTCACTTGTTCTATCTCGGAATTCAGGAATATCTCTATGTTTTTGTTGGACTGTACCGCCTTGATCAGTCCGGATAAATATTGTTGAATGTCTTCGCCTTGCCAGGTTTCGTGGAGATGCCTTGCCTGTCCGCCAAGGGTATCGGTCTTTTCAAGCAGATAGGTTATGTAGTTTTGCTCTGTCAGGTTCATGGCCGTCACCATACCTGCGACGCCTCCACCAATAACAAGGGCCTTCTGATCAATCTGCATAACAGGTTCGGTCAGGGGCTCAAAGAGGGCCACCTTTGCCACGGCCATTCTAATGAGATCTTTGGCCTTTTCAGTAGCTTGTTCGGGATTATCCTTATGTACCCAGGAGCACAGGTTACGGATATTGGCCATCTCGAAAAGATATTTATTAATGCCTGCGTTGATTAAAGTCTCCTGAAAAAGTGGTTCATGCGTCTTAGGGGTACAAGCCGCGACAACCACCCGATTCAATCGCTGCTCTTTGATAACCCGGGTTATTTTATCCTGGGTGTCCTGGGAGCAACTGAACATGTTTTCCTCTGCATAGACAACACAGGGCAGGTTCTGCGCGGACTCCACCAGAGAAGGGACATCAACGGTGCCCGCAATATTTGTGCCGCAACGGCAGACAAAAACGCCGATTCTGGGAGGTTCTCCACGGATATCAATCTCCTCAGGGATATGTTTTGTGCTTGTCAGGGTCCACCGAGATTCGGCTAATTTGCTCCCCACCACGCCTGCGGCAGCGCTGGCATCTATGACCGAGGATGGAATATCCTTTGGAGCCTGAAACGCGCCGCAAACATAAATGCCCGGTCTGGAACTCCGGACAGGTTCAAAGCTGCTGGTGGCCGCAAAATTATAGCGATCAAGTTCGATGCCCAATTTTTGAGCCAGATCCGCACATTCCCTGGTTATGCCCAGGCCCACGGAGAGCACCACCATATCAAATTCTTCTTCAACTCTCTTGCCCGCCTCATCTACATAACGGATAAGATGCCTCCCTGTTCCATTAACCGGTGGAAGGCCGGTAACTTTCGATTTGATAAAACGGATTCCTGATTCATCCTTTGCGCGGTTAAGATATCTCTCAAAGTCTTTTCCATGCGTGCGGATATCAATATAAAAAATGGCTGTATCCAGCTCCCCTTTGCTGTGTTCCTTGGCCAACATGGCTTCCTTAATGGCGTAGGTGCAGCAGACAGCGGAGCAGTAACCTTTGGCGCCAATGTGCTCATCTCTGGATCCTATGCATTGAAGCCAGGCAATCTTTTCGGGCTCTTTTTTATCCGATGGCCGAACCAGGTGCCCGCCATAAGGACCGGAAGCAGAGAGAATCCTCTCGAATTCCAGGCTGGTCACAATATTGGGTGATTTTTTATAGCCATATGTATCATGGACGCTCGGATCAAAGACCTTGCTCCCCAGGGCTAAGATGACAGCCCCGACTTTCAGGGTTAATTCCTTTTTTTGATCGTCAAAATTGATAGCCCCATTGGGGCAGAATTTTTCGCATATTCTGCATTTCCCCTTTTTAAAGTAGATACAATTTTTTGGATCAATGGTGTATTTTAACGGAACAGCCTGGGGATATTTCACATAAATTGCCTTGCGTTTACTCAGTCCCCCATCATACTCATTAAACACTTTTTTGGGACACTTCTCGGCACACAAGCCGCATGCAATGCACTTATCAGTATCCACATAACGTGGATGTTGTGTTACACTGACCTCAAAATTCCCCTCGTTGCCGGAAATTTCGTTCACCTCAGAAAGGGTTAGCAACTCTATATTGATGTGCCGTCCGACTTCTACCAGCTTAGGGGATATAATACACATGGCGCAGTCATTAGTGGGAAAGGTCTTATCCAGTTGCGACATCATCCCGCCGATCGAGCTGGATCTTTCCACAAGATAGACAAAGTAACCTGAATCGGCCAGATCCAGCGATGCCTGCATTCCGGCAACTCCGCCGCCTATCACCATAACCGAGCCTATTTTTTTATCCTTTGAAATTTTCATGTTTTTCAAGTCATTATTAATTTTTAGCCCCAGACGCACACGGACAAACACTTTACTTTCTTTATCTTGTTTATGTGGGTCTGTGTGGGTCTGTGGCTGAATCTATAAAAGATTTAATTTCGCTGATATCAAGTTTATTTTTATTGATTCCAAGGGTCTCCTGATCAATACCCATGCACAGCCCAAGAAGCTGGGAATAAAGAACAGGGGCAAGATATTCGCTGTTTCCGTTGTTAGAAGCCACCTTCTTTTGAATAGTATCGAATTGCAGATGGCAGAACGGACAGGCAGTGCACAGGTAGTCGGCGCCCGATTTTTTAGCATCCAACACCTTCTTTTTTGTCAAATTAATAGAGATATCATCATTTATGCCTGTTAAAGGGGCTCCGCAGCATTCCAGTTTTTGGGGCCAGTCAACGGATGTGGCGCCGGTTATCTCCACCAGCTCATCAAATATAGTTGGTGCAACTGGATCGTCAAACCGAGTGATTCTGCTGGGACGCAGGGCATGGCATCCATAATGGGCGGCAATCCTGAGCTCTTTATATGACCCGGACAACCTGTTTTTTATGGCATCAATACCCACATCATGATAAAGGACCGAAAGAAAATGTTTTACAGCGATGTTGCCCTCATATTTCAAGCCGCTATCAACGAGCGCGCGGTTTATATCCTGCCGCAGATTTGAATCCTCTTTGAGAAGATATTCAGCCTTTTTCAGGCTTCCAAAACAGCATTTGCACAGAGTCAGTATGTTCAGGCCTTGCTTTTCAGCCAATGCCAGGTTTTTTGCTGAAGACAGAATATATGCTCTTTGGTCGATATTTTTCAGGGGATAGCCGCAGCAGTTAAAGCCGCGGATGTCAATCAGCTCCACGCCCAGGTTTTTTAAAACCGCCCTGGAAGAATCTTCATACTGACTTACTCTTGCCGGTATATTGCATCCCAAAAATAATGCATATTTGATCATCTTGTTTCAACCCTCTCCACATTCTTGATCGCAAGATTTTTTAATTCAAAGAACAGATCGGTAACATTTACATTCTGTGGACAGTGTTCCTGGCATTGATAACAGGTCAAACAGTCCCATATCATGCTTGCGCCTGATGCCATTTCAACAAGGCCAAGACCTATGCAGCGCATAATTTGATGCGGCAGCAATCCCAGCGCTTCTTCAGGTTTATCAAAGCTGCACACCACGGGACATATGCTGGTGCAGTTCTGGCAGCTAAAGCAATATGAAAATGTATTGTCTTTGGATAGTTGACTAAATTCCTCGACACCACCACCATGGAGAACCAGAGGGCTTTGCTTAATCAGAAAGTCGAACTTTCCTGCCACTGCCTGTTTTGCAACCTCAACAGGTTTGTAATACTCATCAGCCGGGATATCATAACGGTTTAAGCCTCGGACAAAAGAAAAAGGGGAAAGGAGCATCGGCTCAGGATATCCTTTTTGGATTAAATCCTCTCGCACGTTAAGCCATAATTCCTTAAGATTGATCCCTACCGGACAAACCACGGTGCATCGATCACAATTCGTGCAAAGGCAAATCCCCTCCTGGACGGCTTTTATCTCCTCGGTGCTTAGTTTCCGCCCGGCAATTAAACTCTTTAGAGAAACCATCTTTTCCGACGGCAGAATATTTTCATTGCCCAAAGCGTCAAATGCCGTTGCAGCGGAACAGCCAAGGCTGCAGGTTCCGCAGTGGGTGCAGGCATCCAGCTCCATTACCTGTCTTGTAGCAATGTTTGCAGGATGTGAGCTCTCCTTTTCCATAACAGCATTGGCAAGTAAACTTATGGGACTTGCGATTATGTGAAACATTTTGCTGAAAGGGAGATAGGCCAGCCCGAAAAAGCAGGCCAGTATATGAATATACCACAGAATGTTGGGGCTTTTTGCCCTGTCCAGGCTTAAAGCTATTGGATTTAGGATCTTGGTCAGAGCATATCCTGCAAAGGCCCATTTTGGAGAAGAATGACAGGAAGCGCAATTTGTTTCATGGATTTCACGGCCATGTTCAAGCAGCTTTTGCTCAAAGGGCTCCTTAATATCCGGAGAAACAACACCAAATTCATGAACCCACAGACTTTCAAGCGCTCTGAGATCCTTTTCTTCATCCACATCTGAGAAATCCTTTACCATCCTTTCAAAATCAGAGATAGAGGTGATTTTTGTTGCTTCAAGAAAAAAACCGGAAATCATAATGACGACAAGAATGATTATGGCATAATAATCCATGCTGTTTGTCTTCAGGCGGGGCTGCTTCAGGATAAAGCGCCTGTATATGGCGATTGCAAGCCCTGCAATTACCATCATGCCAAAAAAATCTCTCAAGAAAAGAAATGGATTTAACGTGGAGTAATATTCACTGAACAGGGAGGCGGTTATATGCTTGTCAAGCGCATGAATGAGCAGCAATAACATAAAACCTGTGTATATGAGCATGTGCATGGCCCAGCGGAGAAAATCCTCTTTGAGGATTCTTTTTTGAAACACTACATCAAGGATAAATACCTTAATCAGGATAAGGATCTTTGCGCTGAAAATAACTTCTAATATACCCTTAAAAGCCGCAGCCAGTCTTTCGGATTTGCTGATATCTCTGGATGAAATGCCTATTTTCCGGGAGAACCAGGTGCTAATCCTGTATATAAGGCCGACGATGAAGACAAACAGGGATGTATAAAGTAAAACATTAAAGACCATTCAAAAGGGCTCCTATTGGTAGCATAAAAAAAGAGAACCGCAGACTATTCAATTCTGCCGATCTCTTTCTCGCAACAAATTTTTATACAAGTACATAACATAAAATTTTGTTAAGAGAAAACGTTTTAATAAAAGCTTGGGCATTATTGTAAGAGATATATATTTTTAAAAATTGATCATTTTATTGTTACGCGCTATATAAATAATTCTAAAATTGCTGTGATAAACTCGGTTCCTAAAAAAAAGAGACATTTGAAAAATGTTCAATTTTGTTCAAGTTCAAGGAAGGCGAAAACTTTAAACGTAGGAATACATTGAGTATTTCGAGGCTTAAAATTTGAGCCTGACGCCGACACGCAGTGAAGCATCAGCGCTAATTTGGGCAAAAGGGGGCGTTTTGCAAAGGTCTCAAGGTTTACTGTGAACTATAACAGACCAAAACCAAAGGTGATTGTAATTTGCGGTCCCACCGGGGTCGGGAAGACATCTGCGGCCATTGAGATTGCCGGAGAATTTAAGGGCGAGATTATAAATGCGGATTCAATGCAGATATACAAATATATGGATATCGGCACGGCAAAGCCGACTCCTGTTGAACATGCCCGCGTCAAACACCATATGATTGATATTGTTGATCCTGACGAATCCTTTGATGCAGCCATGTATGCAAAGATGGCGCATGAGATTATCATGAAACTTGACAGGCAGGATATTGTTTCATTTGTTGCCGGAGGCACGGGATTTTATATCAAGGCGCTATTACATGGCCTGTTTATGGCTGGGCAGTCTGATGTAAATATCCGTGAGCGCCTGAAAGAGGAGGTGGCAATACACGGCGCAGCCTTTCTCCACAAGCGGCTTAGCGAATGCGATACAACAGCGGCAGAAAATATACATCCCAATGACACATACAGGATAATAAGGGCTCTTGAGGTATATGAGATAACCGGAAAGAGCATATCAGAATGCCATGAAGAGCACAGGTTTACAGACGAGCCGTTTAAAGTCTTGACCATTGGTTTGGATATGGACAGAAAAATCCTTTATGATCGCATTAACTCCAGAGTTGACGCAATGATTGACGCAGGGTTTGTAGATGAGGTTAAGCAGCTTCTTCACAAGGGCTATTCGGAAAACCTCAAGCCTATGCAGTCTATAGGCTATCGCCATATTACCGATTATATTAAGAGTCGTCTTTCATGGGATGAAGCATTGTTGACATTTAAGCGGGATACAAGAAGATATGCAAAACGTCAAATGACCTGGTTTAAGGCTGATTTGCAAACCGTATGGATAAAACCTGAACAACTGGATGATGCCAACCGGTTAATAAAAGAATTTCTGTCCGGAACATGATATTGTTTTAGTCAAGTTGACAACGCTAAGCAGCATATAGTAGTTTTTGATTAACAATAACAAAATTTACCACCTCTTATAATTTGCCATGAAAATAGCTATAGCTCAAATAAATCCGATAATAGGCGATTTTAATCATAATTTTAACAAAATTATGAATTTTGCAGACAGGGCAAAACAGCTTTCATGCGATCTTATTGTTTTTTCCGAACTTGTTGTCACCGGATATCCGCCGCGCGATCTTCTTGAAAAAAAGGATTTTGTTGAAGCAAATCTTAAATGTTTAGACAAACTTATAGAGTCGATACATGGAATTGGAGTAATATGCGGATTTGTTGATAAAAATCCTGATAAGGAAGGAAAGGGCCTTTACAACTCGGCTGCTCTGTTTGAAAATAGCGTTTTGCTGCATCAGGTTAAAAAAATGCTTCTTCCAAATTATGATGTGTTTGATGACGGCAGATATTTTGAACCAGGCTCATCATGCAAATCCTATTTGTACAAAGGCAGCAGAATCGGGCTTACTATCTGTGAGGATGTCTGGAACGACAGAGATATAATAAAGAAAAGAATCTATCATTCAGACCCTGTAGCATCTCTGATAAAGGATGGAGCCAACCTTATTATAAATATATCCGCATCCCCTTTTTGTGTCGGGAAAAATGAGTTCAGGATAAATATGCTGAGTTCTATATCTGGAAAATACAATGTTCCTTTAATATATGCGAACCAGGTGGGCGGGAATGACAGTATTATTTTCGATGGTTTGAGCGCTGCTTTTGATCAATACGGACATATAAAGGCCAGAGCCAGTGATTTTGAGGAGGACATGGTTGTTTTTGATACTGACTCTTCAAAAGGGTTTGAAGAAAACATCCACAGTATATCCGGTTCATATACTGAAAGCATTTTGAATGCTCTTATATTGGGGACGCGGGACTACGCAACAAAATGCGGGTTTTCAAAGGTTGTTTTAGGGCTTAGCGGGGGCATTGATTCAGCCCTGACCGCATACATTGCAACAAGGGCTATGGGGTGTGAGAATGTGCTGACTGTATCTATGCCGTCAATGTATACTTCCCAGGAAAACATAAATGATGCTGAAAAACTTGCGAAAAATCTTGGAATTGATCTGAAAGAGATTCCGATTGAAGGTCTGTTCAGAGAATTTACAAGGCTTTTTTCACCCTCTTTTAAGGAAAGCGACCCGACTGTTGCGCAGCAGAATATACAGGCAAGAATCAGGGGAACCATTCTCATGGCTTTTTCCAACATGCATGGCAGCCTTCTTCTTTCCACCGGAAACAAATCCGAGCTCAGTGTCGGTTATTGCACACTTTACGGTGATATGAACGGAGGGCTGGCAGTGATTGGAGATGTTCCCAAAACAATTGTTTATGATATTGCCCGTTTTATAAACTCTGAAAAGGAGTATATCCCGCAAAGTATAATTGAAAGAGCTCCTTCGGCGGAACTTAAACCCGATCAAACAGACCAGGATGATCTGCCGCCATATGAAATACTGGACAGTGTATTAAATGGATATATCGAGGAACTCAAGGGGATAAACGAACTTGTTGACATGGGATTTGAAAGAAGCCTTGTAGAGGACGTTGTTCACAGGGTCGATAAAAACGAGTACAAGAGACGCCAGGCAGCGCTGGCTCTTAAGGTTACATCAAAGGCTTTTGGTGATGGCAGGAGATATCCTCTGGCTCAAGGATATAGAGGGATTAAAGGATTAAGGGATTAAGGGATTAAATGTACGAACCTGTGTACATAAAAACATATAAGGAGGGGTTGCTTAAGGAAAAGATAAAGAAGGCGCTGGAAATATTGAGCTCCTGCTCTCTGTGCCCGAGAAAATGTGGAATCGACCGGCTTTCAGGAGAGCTTGGCGCTTGCAAAACAGGTAAAAATGCATCTGTTTCCAGTTATAATCCTCACTTTGGCGAAGAATCTCCGCTGGTTGGACACAATGGTTCCGGCACTATATTTTTTACTTACTGCAGCCTCTTGTGTAACTTTTGCCAGAATTACGATATCAGCCATGAAGGTAGTGGAGAAGAGGTTTCCTGCGAGCAGATAGCCTGCATGATGCTCTTTTTGCAAAATTCCGGGTGCCACAATATAAACTTTGTTACTCCATCCCATGTTGCGTTCCAGATCCTTTCCGCTATTGAGACAGCAATCGAAAACGGACTATCCGTTCCCCTGGTTTACAACACGAGTGGTTATGATAGTGTCGAAACACTGAAACTGCTTGAAGGCGTAATTGATATATATATGCCTGATTTTAAATTCTGGGATCCAAAAGTCGCCGAACTTACCTGTGAAGCTCAAGATTATCCGGAAATAGCGCGAAATGCCATACTTGAGATGCATCGCCAGGTAGGGGATCTTGTCATTGATAAATCAGGCCTGGCAAGGCACGGCCTTTTGATAAGGCATCTTGTCCTGCCTCATGGACTTGCCGGGACGCAGGATATAATGAAATTTATCGCACAAAAAGTATCTTCAAACAGTTATGTAAATATTATGCCGCAGTACAGACCTTGCGGCAGAGCAAACGAGGTAAAGGAGCTTTCAAGGCCGCTTTTGCCAAAAGAATATAAGGCGGCCTTGCACGCGGCAAAAGAGGAAGGTATTACACGGTTGGACATGCCTAATTAAATTAAAAAGTGAACATCGAACATCGAACGTCGAACATCGAATGGTGAATGAAAAAGATAAAGAAACAGAAGTCAGAGGTCGTAGATTTTTGCAAGTTTCAAGTTTCGAGCTGAACCCATGAACCTTTGTTTCTCATTTGGTATTTGTTTCTCATTTGATGTTGGAATAATTTGAAGAGCGGAGCGACATCATTATTCGACGTTGGACGTTCAATGTTCGATGTTCGACGTTCATCTTTTAAGCCCGTGCATAGGGCACTAAGTTCTCAGTCAAAACTCAGCTCATCCGGCCACTCTCTTTCATGGCCGTCCATAATCCCCTTTTTACAGGCATCAATTACAACACGATCGTTTTGAAAAATCATATCCCGACCTGGATCGACATTGTTAAACAGTTTCCACAACATAAGGGAGTTGTCATTAAGATCGATCTCCTTGTCAAACAGTATAAATATATTGAACATATCAAGTTCATTTATGCCGAATAAAATTGAGGCAAAATTCTTTCCACCTCTATCAACAGTCTTTTCCACTGAAACAGTTAGAATCCTGTTTAAAATCTCCTTGCCTTCCTGAAGCTCATTAAACAGGTATCTGCATTCCGCAGATCCAGGCACATTGCTTTTGATTATATTATACAGGCCGGCTTCAGAAGGCGGGTTTGATAAAAAACGCCTTCTGCTTCTCGGCGGTTCACCTTTGAATCTTGCTGTAAGGTCAATCCCTGTCTTGTTCCCATAATTGGTAAAAGGGGATGAGTGATCAAGCACGTCGAGAACACCCTTGGTAATAGTAATATCAGAGATTATATCGAGCCTCGACAAAAGTTCTTTTATTATTTTTTCAGGATTTTGCGGGCTGATATTTTTATCAACAACCGCTATCGCCTTGCAAAAGCTCATCTGGCCCTGTCCCCACAGCCCGCTCATTACTTTTTGCGCATGTCCCGAATATTCCTTGTCAATAGATACCACAACTATATTATGAAATACCCCCTCCCATGGGAACCAGTAGTCGCATATTTCAGGAATTACCGTTTGGAGCAATGGAAGGAAAAGACGTTCGGTGGCCTTTGCCATGTAGCAGTCTTCCATTGGCGGTCGTCCGACCAGAGTGGCATTATATACGGCATCTTTTCGATGGGTAACAGCGGTAACATGAAAAACAGGATAGTTGTCTGCAAGAGAATAGTAACCCGTATGATCCCCAAACGGGCCTTCAAGTCTTAGTTCGTCCGGGTCAACATAACCCTCAAGCACAAATTCAGCTTCAGCCGGCACTTCCATATCCACGGTTAAGCACTTTGCCATGGTCACTGGATTCTTTCGTATGAAACCTGCGAGAAGCATTTCGTCAATCCCTCTTGGCATTGGAGCGGTTGCAGAATATATGATGGCAGGATCAGCACCTATAGCGACTGCAACAGGCATTTTTATGCCGGCTTTGCGATATCCATTAAAGTAGTGAGATCCATCCTTGTGAATATGCCAGTGCATGCCGGTTGAGTTTTTATCAAATATCTGCATTCTGTACATTCCAACATTGCGTTTTCCGGTTTCAAGGCTCTTCGTAAATACCATCGGCAGAGTAATAAAAGGGCCGGCATCCTTTGGCCAGCAGTGGAGAACAGGGAGTTTTGAAAGATCAACATCATCATCTTTATAAACTACTTCCTGGCATGGCGGAGTTGATGTTCTGCATGAACGGGGGAAAAACTTTGTAAGGCCAAAAGCCATCGGCAGCATTTGCAGGGCTCCCATTAAACTTTTTGGCGGGTCGAGATCAATATATTTTTTTATTCTTTCTCCCAACTGGTCAAGATGATCCACTCCAAGGGCCATGCAGATCCTGCGGGAACTTCCGAATATGTTTGTGGCAACAGGAAAGGATGAACCTTTTACGTTTTCGAAAAAAAGCGCTTTGCCGCCGCCCGGGCTTTTTGATTCAGCGTCTGTAAGTTTGCTTATTTCAAGATAAGGAGAAACCTGATCGTATATATGTTTGAGTTCTCCTGCCTTATCAAGGGTGTCTAAAAAATCTGTAAGGTTTCTAAACAACGGCCCTGTCTCCCCACTGCTTAACAATGTCATGCTCAATCTTCAGGTGGTCGAGAACTCTGGCGATTACGGTATCGACAAGGTCGGAAATATTTTTGGGGTTGGAATAAAATGAAGGGGAGGGTGGCATTATAGTAGCGCCTGCCTTAGCTGCCATGTACATGTTTTTTAAATGAATAATGCTTAAAGGTGTCTCTCTTGGGAGCAGGATAAGCGGTCGCTTTTCCTTCAGGCTGACATCCGCTGCTCTGTGGATCAGGTTATCCGCTACTCCTGATGCAATGGCGGCAAGCGTTTTCATTGAGCATGGAGCGATAACCATGCCGTCATTTTTGAATGACCCGCTTGCAGGCGGAGCAAAAAAATCATCCTGCTCATAGATGTTTAAATCCGCATCATTATGAATGACAACCCCTTTATCCTTTAAAAAAGATGAAAAGGACTCACCGCTGTAACCCGTTTCATGGTCAAGTACTTTATAGCCGGCATTTGAAATGATTAAGTATATATTTACAGGCTTATTCAAAAGAGCCTTTAACAACCTGATTCCGTAAATCGATCCCGAAGCGCCGCATATTGCCACTATGATTTTTTTGTTCATATCCATTACCTGACCAGTTCATCGGCCAAGATACCGACAAACAGGATTATTGAAATCGCACTGTTAATATGGAAAAAAGCGATATTAACATTGCTGAGATCAAGGGGTTTAACAAGTTTATGCTCAACAATAAGCAGCAAGCCTATTATTAGAATCGTTATTAGATATATTATCTTCATATCAAAGGCAATAAAGATCAAAAATAAAAATACAAAAGAAAAAACATGGGTAATGGAAGAGATCAAAAGGGCTTTATGAATACCGAACCTGGCGGGTATGGAAAATAACCCTTCTTTTGTATCAAAGCCTGTGTCCTGACAACCATAAAGGATATCAAAGCCTGCGATATAGGTAAAAAGAGCCAGAGAAAGCAATGAGATGGGCAATGAAAAGGTGTTGGTAAGAGCTATCCATGCTCCTGTGGGCGCAAGTGATATCACAAACCCAAGATAAAAATGGGAAAGCCAGGTAAATCTTTTTGTGTAGGAATAAGAAAACAGCACTGCAAGCACGGGGAAGGAAAGATAAAGACAGATCTTGCCGAGCATTGCAGCGGCAAAAATAAAAATAAGGGAAAATAAAGTTACAAATATCTTTGCAGAGAATAAAGAAAGCCTGCCTAAAGGTATTTCACGGTTTGATGTGCGCGGATTTTTTGCGTCAAACCTTGCATCTGCAATCCTGTTAAAACCCATTGCAGCGGAGCGTGCCCCGACCATGGCGATAAGGATCCAGAAGATCTGCGTCAGGCTGATTGGATGTTGCCTGTGGGCAAGTGCTATCGCTGAAAGGGCAAAAGGAAGGGCAAAAATGGTATGGCTGAATTTAATGGTTTTGCCGTATGCAAGAAACTGCTCCAAAGGCTTCATGATTTATCAAGCCCGATCCCATTGATTTGTGTTCCGCAATAGGGGCAGCAGCTGTTTTTCAGCACATTTTTGATTATGGAAAAGCCTAAACGGTTGATAAGAATCTTCCCGCAATTATAACAGAATGTGTTTTCTCCCTTATCGCCCGGCATATTGCCGGTATAAACGTATCTCAAGCCTGATTTTATGCCTATTTCACTGGCGTTTGCGATTGATTCAACCGGCGTGGAAGGCCGGTCTGTGAGCCTGTATGTTGGATGAAACCGGCTTATATGCCATGGTGTGTCGGTGCCCAGAGAATCTGCTATAAATAAAGCCAGCTCTTTTAGTTCTTCTGCACCGTCATTTAATCCTGGAATAAGCAGGGTCGTGACCTCCACAAAGATGCCGAGCTTTTTCATAAGCTTTAAGGTTTCTTTAACAGGCTCAAGTCTGCTCCCGCATATTTCTTTATAGAAACTGTTTGTAAAGCCCTTTAAATCAACATTTGCCGCGTCAAGAAACGGGCTGATCATGTGCAGAGCTTCCGAGGTCATATAACCGTTTGTTACAAAAACGTTTTTAATGCCCTTTTCATGAGCGAGCTTTGCGGTATCAAACGCAAATTCAAAATAAACGGTAGGTTCGGTGTATGTATAAGCTATGCTTTTGCAGTTTGCTTTTTCCGCTGCGGCAACAACATCTTTTGGTGAACAGAGGTCTCCGATTATCATTCCATTATGGTCTGAAGGCATCTGGGCAATATCCGCATTCTGACAGAACATGCATTTAAAGTTGCAGCCAACTGTAGCTATAGAGTAAGAGGCAGTCCCAGGCATAAAATGGAACAGCGGCTTTTTTTCAATAGGATCTATGTGTCTGGCAATAAGTTTGCCGTAAACCAGGCTTTCCAGAATTCCATCCCGGTTTTCACGCACACCGCATATCCCGCGCTCGCCGTCTTTTATAATACAGTGATGGCTGCACAGGTTGCACTTTACCTTCTTTTCTTTTAAGAGTTTATAAAGATATGCTTCCATAATCGCTGCCCCTTGTTATGAGACCTTTGCAAAACGCCCCCTTTTGCCCAAATTAGCGCTGATGCTTCACTGCGTGTCTGCGTCAGGCTCAAATTTTAAGCCTCGAAATACTCAATGTATTCCTACGTTTACACGAAGTGAAGCATCAGCGCTCATATTTTCGCCTTTCTTGAACTTGAACAAAATTGAGCATTTTTCAAGGGTCTCATTATTTTTAACTTGCCGGTGTGTCGATTGTCTGCTTGACATCGTATCTGAGTGGAAGAGTTCTTGTTTTATAGCGAGGGACAAGTGTGACAACCATACCTGCAAAAGCCCCGAAAGGACATTTTTGCAGAAGGCCAAGCTGCTCTATTCCGGATGCAATATTCCCACGTATTATAGGCAACCGGCATGTTGTTTTCCATGATATTGGAACATCTCCCAGAATAGTTCTGATAATTTGTTTCAGCTCCCATACACTGAAAAAATTTGCGCGATTATATACGGTTTTAAAAAACACGCCTTTAATGCGCCTTTGAATTCCTTTAATCGCATACCGGTTCAATACGCCGATAAATATTTTGTCTTTTGTAACCCTGCATGCTTCTTCAAGGGCTTTTTGAGGATTATCGACAAATTCCAGGGTGGTAACAAGACATGCATAATTAAAAGAGTTATCGTCAAACGGAAGGTTTTCAGCAAATCCACGATGAAGGTCTGCGCGATTACCAAGATTTTTTGCTGCAATATCAAGCATATACGGTGAAGGATCGATTCCAGTTGCCTGAAGCCCCAATTCTGTAAACGACAAAAGGTTTGCTCCGATTCCACAGCCTATATCGACAACAGAATCTCCGCGCGCAGGCTTAAGCATATCAAACATAAGGCGTTTTTCAAGATCGAAAACAAACCTGTTTTGCGGCCTATTAAACCATTGCTCGTAAGCTATTGCATCGTGGAAACTAAAAACATAACCCATAACCAGCCTCTGGTAAAAAACCTGCTAAAAAACATTAATGAACCTAAAATGAGCGATTAGCCATTAGCTTTTAGCTATTAGTCAAATTATATCAAGATGTTATTAAACAATAATATTTCACCCGATGGGTGATTAATAAATAATTATACGAATGCACATTTCATAAGAGCTAACGGCTAATCGCTAACAGCTAATCGCTTAACGTAGGATTAAGTGAGTCGATATTGATTTTTTATGTCAGACTAAAACGTTACTTTGGGTACTGCTTTTTCTGATTCCGGAATTTCATAGTATTCGGCTTTTGAGACATTTGCCAATATTGCAAAGAATCTTCCCAAAAAAGTTCGTATATATGTGTTTAAAATCTGAACAGATTCATTATATCTTTTTCGTTCTACGGCAATTCTGTTTTCAGTCCCTTCAAGGCTGTCCTGGAGTTTAAGAAAGGATTGGTTTGCTTTAAGGTCCGGATATCTTTCCTGCAGAAGAAGAAGTCTTGACAGCGTTCCTTCAAGCAGATTGGAACTGTTGACTTTATCCTTTATGTTTTTTGCCTGGAAATATTTTGTTCTTGCCTGGGCAATATTTTCAAAAAGCTCTTTTTCATGTTTTGCATAACCCTTAACCGTTTCAATCAGATTCGGGATAAGGTCATACCGGCGTTTAAGCTGGTTTTCAACCTGAGCCCATTTACCCTTGACATTTTCATCCATGGCAATGACTGTATTATAGCCTGCGATAAGCTTTCCGATTACAAGAATACCGACCAGTAAAACAACCCCTGAAATTATGAGAATTGTTTTTAATGTTTTTGACATAAATCCCTCCAATGAAAATATTTTTTAGCCGTTACCAGCCACCTGAGGCGCCGCCGCCGCCGAACCCTCCGCCGCCGCCGCCGAACCCTCCGCCGCCACCGCCGAATCCTCCTCCGAATCCACCGCCGCCCCAATGGTCGCGTCTTCCACCCATGGAAGATAAAAGGAAAAACATAAGAAAAAGCCTTGGGTTCTTTATAAAAAAAATAAACATAATCACGAAAAACAGCAGCGATATTATTTTGCCCAGCGGGCCGAGAGGTTTAGCTTTGCCTGAGCTTTGGACGGAGCCTTTTATTTCCGGCATTCCGGTTATCTTTACGCTGGAATCCGCAGCTATTTCATTTGCCAATGCAAGAGCTGTGACATATATACCTTTTGAATATTCTCCCTTACTGAAGAAGGGCAGGAGATAGCTGCGGCCCATGGTTCCTGCCAGACTGTCGGGTATGACGCCTTCAAGGCCGTATCCGACTTCAATCCTGTATTTTCTATCCTTAAGCGATATAAGAAGTAAAATGCCGTTGTCTTTTCCCTTTTGCCCGAGTTTCCATCGATCGTGAGCGGTTGTTATTGAAAAATCCTCGATAGATTCGCCTTCGAGGCTTTTAATTGTCAGGATGACAAGCTGAGCCGTTGTTTTTTGCTCAAGTTCTCGAAGATACTGATTAAGTTTATACTCGTAATCATTATCAATTATATCTGCAAGGTCCACTACATAGTTTCCCGGCTTTTCCGGAATGATATCAGCACGTGAAAATGGTTGCGCCAGAAACGACAAGCACAGGATAAGTATAATCAGCGCCGGTTTAATCTTCAATTGCATCTGTAATATACCCCAGTTTTTCGATGGCTTGATAATACTCTTCAAATATCGTGTTGAGAGTTTCGATAGAGAGTTTAGTCCCTTCCTTCTTTGCTTTCAATATTATTTTAAATACATCTGTGTTGATGCCGGACACATCCTGCAGGGTTGTCAGGACTTCTTTATTTTGTTTGGGGGGTTCTTTTCCAAAAAGAAGAATTAAACCTCTAAAGAGGGGAATATAGCCGGAAAAGGAACTTATAAATCCTTCTGCTATCAGTTCTTTGCTCCCGGAAGAAGAAAGGTAACCCTGCCTTAAACCGATTAATTTAACTTTCAATTCCCTTTCACACTGATGTCTGAGGTAGGATTTTTTGATTTCAAGATCATTGAAAACATCCTCTCCAAAAACGGTTTTATGAAGGATCTTTATGGTCAGAAATTCAATTGGGAAGACATCAAGGGAACTTGAGATATATTCAGAGGTCATAATAAGGGGGGATGAAATCTGTTTTTTGCCGAATTTCTTACCAAGTGGCGCAAAATCTTCGAGGAATTTCAAATCAAACTTTTTGAGGACAAAGATTGAATTGATATCCGAAGTCTTGGGATTGAAGTCTTCGGTCAAAGCGCTGCCGACAATGTCAATTGAATAAATTTTATCCTTGTAATTGTTTAATACAACGTCGAGAAAAGGTTTAAATATAGCCTCGGCATTGTCATCTACCCTTACTTCGTTCATATAGCCTCCCAATCCGGATATTTCATAAAAAATCAGTACCCATTGACTTTACTATTTTTGTCATTCCTAATAAAACAATTGACAAGAATTGACATCTTCTGCAAAATAAACTAACATAATGCTTATATGGGGTCAATCAGAAGATATGACTTGTATGGATTGAAGAGCCCTGCAACAATCTACGGGGAACGCCCTATCTATTGCGGTTCAAAACTCCATGATTTGACTCCGATTAAACCTTCCTGCCATGTAAAAATTTCTAAATTTCGGATTGTAAAGTATCATGTGACCATTTAATAATAATAAGCATAATTCTTTGTAATTCCAGAAAGTCTTGATATTTTTTTCTAAAATGGACTAAATTTAATATTCTAATTAAAGTTTGACAAGCTCGAAAAAGTCATACACCAAGTCATTGCGAGGAGTGCAACGACGAAGCAATCTAATAGATACAGGTGCTTAACCTATACGAGATTGCTTTGCTTTGCTCGCAATGACATGTTTTTAGACTTTCTGCAAGTTCATCAAGTTTGATGCACCAGTAAAAAGTTCTTTTAGCCCGTCATTTCTAGTGAAACGAGAAATCTTTATCCTGTAACCTATTGAAAAAAACAAGGTTTGTCACTGCGGTCGAAATGACATATTCGATCAATTTGTTTTTTACGAATTCATAAAGTTTCTAACCCTTTTTATTTGTCAAACGATTGAAGATTCCCAGCCGCCCCCTGAAACGGGATCCTCCAGAGGCGGATAAATCTGCGCTTTGCTCTGACAAGCAGCAGGGAATACGCTCGCTTTTGCGGTTTAAACAGTAATGGCCGAAATAAGTTTTATAAAAGGAGGGCATCACTTATGGATAAAAAAATATTAGTTGCATTTGATGATTCTGAGAACGCTATGCGGGCAGTGGAATTTATTGAGAAATTTTTTACTTCCGACAGCAAAGTAACGTTGTTTAATGTAATGCAAGACACGGCTGCTTTATGTGAGATGAACAGTCCGGAATTAACCCCATATTTTAAATCTCAACAAAGTTCCTTTTGTAAGCTTGAAGATAAAAAAAAGAATATTGTTGACGGCGCACTTAAAACTGCACGGGAAAAATTAATAAATGCCGGGTTTAAAGCAAAGAATATAACCATAAAGACAAAAAGCAAAAAAAAGGGGATCGCAAGGGATATTGTTAAAGAAGCGCAATCCGGTTATAACGCTATTGTCATGGGGAGAAGAGGGCAGTCCGGGATTAAGGATTTTATCCTTGGCAGTATTTCACAAAAAGTATTCCACCTGGCTAAGGATATTTCCGTCCTTATCGTTAATTAGATCTGTATAACCGTATAATTAAAAGCATCAATATTGAAGAATTCTATAGCAGGTACGGCGGATGTGCTTGCTGTTTTGTTGATTTTTTCGGAGGGATTAATATGAAAGCAAGAATAATGATGTCAATTATTGCAATAATCATCCTTACGTGTGCAACAGCAGTTGCAGTTGAAAACCAGGGCGCCAAAGACATTATGCTTGACGGCGGCAAAAAAGGTAATGTTAACTTTCCTCATCATTCGCATCAGAACGCAATAGGCGATTGCAAGGTCTGTCATGATCTTTTCCCCAAAACCGCAGTAACAATAAAGGATTTCAAGGAACAGGGAAAACTTAAAAAGATGCAGGTTATGAACAAGATATGCATCGAATGCCACAAATTAAAGGAAAAGGCAGGAGAAAAGGCAGGACCGACAAAATGTTCTCAATGCCATGTTAAATAGTGCCTGAACAAAAACTATCCAAAGCTGTCATTTCGACCAAAGGGAGAAATCTTAATGATAAAAGTGAAGCTCCCCGCCCTGAAGGACGGGGCTTGCGGGGAGCAATCAGGTCAAAGGTTTCGAAATACAAGGAGGTAAAAATGGACAAATATATATGGTTCCTCGCTGTTTCGTGTGGGTAACCTTGTTGAATTGCTATCTGGATCGTGTTAGGTTAAGTCATTATGAAAGATACCGAACTTTTACAAATTGCGTTAATGTTGACACCCCCGTGGCAGGTTGTGGGGTGCGGAAT
>JAUSPN010000096.1 GCA_030656555.1 Candidatus Desulfaltia sp.
TACGGTAGGTCATGACCTCCACTCCATTTCTTGGGGATTCCGTTCCGGTCATGCCCCACCTCCGCTTAAACCTTGCACATCCAAAAATGCTTTGGTATGATTTAGTAAATCCAAATGCCGTGACTTTTGAACGATACTAACTTATTAGATTTTTTGCACCCTTCATTTTGTAGTTTACACTTTTCAAAACTGGTACTTTGATCACCTGTTTTGAAAATATTGAACCGCAGAATTACGAAGGTATCATTTCGACATTCGATATTTCTTGTTCGATATTCTGCGGTTTTAAAAAAAAAATTAAAAGTACAAACTACTTTTAGCCAATTATGAAAGATGCCCGTGTTTTTAATGTTTCGTGCTTTAGTGATTATATTTTTAATACAAAGGCACATACCTTGCTTCAGATACATATTTTTGACCTTTTTCAGGATGCACTAAAAAGTTGATGAAATTAAGCGTATCCCCTTTTGGCCATCCCACGGTGAACATATAGAGCGGTCTGCTGATGGGATATGTCCCATTTAGAGTTGTTTCTGCCGACCCTTCGATATTGTTAACCCTCAAAGCTTTGACAGAACCGGTCATATAGCCGAGGCCGATGTAGCCGATGGCGTTTTTATTCTTTGCGATCGCCTGCACAATAGCTCCGTTGGAAGCCTGGAGAAGCGCCCTGGGGAAAACCCTTTCCTTTTTCATGATTTTATTATGCCAGACCTCATAGGTTCCGGAAGAGGTATCACGGGAAATCACAACAACTGGTCTGTCAGGCCCGCCAATTTCTTTCCAGTTTTTTATTTTACCCATATAAATGTCTTTAAGCTGAGCCATGGTGAGATTCATTATATTATTGCTTGGATGCACTACAGGCACGATACAGTCGTAGGCTACTGCAAAAGGAACCGGATATCTTCCTTTTTCAACAGCCAGCTCTACTTCCTTTTGTTTGATAAAGCGGGAGCTGTCAGCAATATCGGTAGATCCATCAATGAGTGCTTTTATTCCGTTGCCTGATCCGCCTCCTGAAATTGATATCTTTACATCAGGGTTGTCCTTCATATAGATTTCGGCAACCTTTTGGGCGATTGGCAATACAGTTGTTGAGCCTTTAATTACCATGTTTCCGGCCCAAACCAAATTAGCCGTAAAACAAATGGTCAGTGCGATTACTGATATTAAAAGAGTTCGTGATTTCATTTATTACCTCCATGTTTTATGCATTAAAATAAGTCAAAATTGTTAAATTCGTGTTAGAGTTGTGTTAATATCCGATTAATACGTTTTTACAATCACCTCCTTTTCCGTTCCGCGCTCTTTATGCTCTATAGTGATATGTTTCGAGTGTGTTAAAATGTTTATACTTGGATTGTTAGGTTTTGATTGGAAAAGGAATAGATTTAGATGAAAAATAGGGGTTTAACAGCAACAACCCCTTTGTGTCAGAGTGGGTCTGGAAATGGTGGAAGGACAGGTATGTTATTTTCTATGAGTGTTGGGTGAAGTATGTGAAAACATTATGTCCTGGGCAGATGGATTGTGAAGGCGCTTCCTTTGCCGGGCGTGCTTTCAACTGATATGCCGCCGCCATGCGCCTGGACGATATGCTTTACGATGGCAAGCCCAAGTCCGGTTCCTCCCAGTTTTCTGCTTCTGGCCTTATCCACACGATAAAATCTTTCAAAAAGTCGAGGCAGGTGGTTTTTGGCGATTCCGATACCATGGTCTTTAATGCTGATTATTATTTCTCTTTCCATTAAAGAACACTCAGCATATACAGTACTTCCTTTTTTACTGTATTTTATGGCATTATCAAGGAGGTTAACCATGGCCTGGCCGAGAAGTACGGGATCGATTTTTGCTGCAATTTCTTTATCACAACCAAAATCGATATGTATGTTTTTTTCATCTGCTTTTGCCTGACAAACCTGAATCGCCGTTTCTATAACATCTTTTATAGATTCTTCTTCAAACTTTATCTCTTTTTCAGTATCTTCCTGTTCGATTCTTGATAGGGTCAGAAGATCGTCAACTATGGCATCAAGGCGATTAATGTGCTTAATGACAATCCCGAGAAAACGCTTAGTATCTTCCGGTTTTTCAACAGTTCCATTGTGAAGGGTTTCTACAAAACCTTTTATGGCTGTTAAAGGTGTTTTAATTTCATGGGAAACATTGGCAACAAAATCACGCCGAACATTTTCAAGATGTCTGAGTTTTGTGACATCATTTATTACAACAAGGATGCCGATGCGATCTTCCCTTGCATCTTGAAGTGGAGAGCTGTGTATATTCAGAATGCGTTCACCATCATTGTGTAAAACGCTATTATCCTCTATTGATTCTACACTCAAAAGAGCCTTTTTAACAAAACGTTGCAAGCCTGAGACCCTTATCGTTTCTTGAATACTCTGCCCTTGAAACTTTGCAGGCTTGCCATTAAACATTGCGGCTGCCGCCTGATTAATGCTGATGATGCGTTCATCCATATCTACCGCAATTACTCCTTCCAGCATGCTGGAAAGGACGGTTTCCAATTCATTTTTCTGGCGTATAGCGGTTTTTATTTTGATGTCGAGCTGGGCAGCCATCTGGTTCATTGCCTCACCAAGGGCTCCCATCTCTTCTGTATCCGGCACCGGCAGTCTGTGGGTCAAATCACCCTCGGCAAAACGATTTGCGCTCTTTTTCATCTCTTCGAGTGGCCTGCTGATACGCCGCGCGACAAACAGGCTGATTATTGCTGCAAGCAAAGCTATGAGCAATCCTCCAAGCGCAATTTTTCTTTGTATGGACTTTAAAGCGTTATCTATAAAAGTTACAGGGATTGATGTTCTTAAAACACCCAGTATTTTATTGTCCCTTATTAGAGGTACTGCAACATACATCATTTTTTGCTGAAGTGTTCTGCTGAATCTTGTTGAATTGCCAATAGTTCCGCCGATCGCCATACCAACCTCTTTTCTATCGCTATGGTTATCCATGCTGCGGGGGTCATCTTCTGAATCGCCGATTACTTTGCCGGAAGGAAGTATAACTGTTATACGGGTAGCTGAAATTCTGCCGATTTCCTTGCAAGTTAGATCAATAGATTTTTCATTTAGAGGCGAAAGGTGTTTAATAATCTGATTTTCCAGCAATTTCGTCCTGGTTTCAAGAACCACCGCCGTCCGTGCAAAGAAGAAACTTCTCATAGCATCAGAAACATACCAGCTTGCGGCAGTCAGAGATATGAAAATAATCAGCAAATAAGAAGGATAAAGTTGACTGATCAACCGTTTCTTTTTCTTCATTATATTTCCCTGAATCTATATCCGACACCACGGACTGTTTCGATATATTTGCCGCAAGGTCCAAGTTTTTTCCGCAATCCGACAATCTGGACATCAACACTGCGGTCCGTAACAGGATAATCATCCCCCCTGATTGAATCAACAATTTTGAAACGTGTAAAAACCCAGCCAGGCCGTCTGGCAAGCAGATAAAGTATTTGAAACTCGGTAAATGTCAATTCAACATACAATCCTTTGGCAAGCACTCTGCGTTTGCCCGGATCGATTTCAAGCTCATATATCTGAACAATTGAAGAATCATCGACTTCTTTCTGCACCTTTCTTCGAATAACAGCTTTAACCCGTGCAGTTAGAATTCTGGGGCTGAACGGTTTTGTAACATAGTCATCAGCGCCAAGTTCCAAACCAGTGACGATATCCGCTTCTTCGCCTTTTGCAGTTAACATAATTATGGGGATATGCCGGGTTTTTGGTTTGGTTTTCAGCTTTTGGGCTACCCCCAGACCATCAATGCCGGGCAGCATGAGATCGAGCACAATCAGATCAAAAGGTTCTGATTCTGCTTTATTCAGCGCTTCTTCTCCTGAAGCTGCGCAAACAACTTTGTATCCTTCTCTGGCCAGATTATATCTAACCAGCTCCAGAATATCTTCCTCATCATCTACAACAAGAATTTTATTATCAGCCATAATATGCTTTCCTTGCGGGGAGATTATAACACTTAAGTTACGAAACGGTTAGTATCTTATTAGATTTATGTTTAAAATATAAGCTGTAATTTATTGTGAATACGTTGCAACACAGCAGATAAATTGAAAAAAATAGGGGAAAGTCATGAAACAGGCCTTTCCCCTAATATGAAATTCTTATACTCTTTCTGCCTTAATCGGCTTTGATGCCTAATTCTTTTTCCTTTTTAGCCACAGCCAGCCTTGTTTTAATAACAGTGTCAGGAATAAGGCTCATGGAATCGATGCCGCATTCAACGAGGAATGTGGCAAATTCCGGGAAATCACTTGGAGCCTGGCCGCATATCCCGATCTTTTTGCCGCGTCGTTTAGCCACATCAATCACCATGCGCACCATGGTTTTTACAGCTTCGTTACGCTCGTCAAATATATGAGCCACAAGAACTGAATCGCGATCCAGCCCCAGGGTAAGCTGTGTCAGATCGTTTGATCCGATGGAGAACCCGTCAAAGACGTCACAGAAGGCGTCTGCTGAGATTACGTTGCTTGGGATTTCGCACATCACATATACCTCAAGATTGTTTTCACCCTGGACAAGTCCAAATTCCTTCATAACCTTGATTACTTTTCTTCCTTCTTCAGGAGTTCTGCAGAATGGAACCATTAATTTAATATTGGTAAGCCCCATGTCATTACGGGCTTTTAGCAGAGCCTTGCATTCAAGTTCAAATGCCGGCTTATATTTTACGTCATAGTACCTTGAGGCGCCCCGCCAACCGATCATTGGATTGCTTTCTACAGGTTCATACAGGCTGCCGCCAACCAGATTGGCATATTCGTTGCTTTTAAAATCAGACAGCCGGACAATTACGTCCTTGGGGTAAAAGCCTGCGCCGATACGACCTACACCCTCAGCAAGTTTATCTATAAAAAACTGTTTCTTGTCATACTGGTAAGCTGTGGTTTGTGCCTCGATCTTTTTTACAATTTCTGTTAGTTCGGTGTCGCCTTTCTCGGCCTTGGCTTTGAGTTCATCAAAGTAATATAAAGCCAGCGGATGAATTCCAATATGTGAATTAATAATGAACTCTTCTCTGGCGAGTCCAACACCTTCATTGGGGATCTGGCATTGGGTGAAGGCCTTTTCCGGGATGCCGACATTCATCATGATCATCGTCCTGGTCGCAGGCACTGTATCAAGATCGATTTTATCTATTTCGAATTTTAAAAGCCCCTCATATATGTTTGCGGTTTCACCCTCAGCGCATGAAACAGTAATCTCTGTGCCGGGTTTTATAACTTTCGATCCGTTCACAGTGCCTATTACGCACGGGATTCCAAGCTCACGGGAAATGATCGCCGCATGACATGTGCGGCCGCCACGGTTGGTGACAATAGCGCCGGCTATTTTCATTATCGGCTCCCAGTCAGGATCGGTCATGTCGGTAACAAGAATTTCCCCCTTCTTAAATTTATATATATGGGCTGTATTTTCAATAATATTGGCTTTGCCCTGGCCGATCTTGGTTCCCACAGCCTGTCCGGTTGCAAGGACATTGCCGGTTTCCTTGAGCACATAGGTTTCTATAACCCTTTTTGTGTCCTGTGAATGAACGGTCTCTGGCCTTGCCTGGAGGATGAAAAGCTTACCTGTGCCGACATTAATGCCATCACCATCTTTAGCCCATTCAATGTCCATGGCTTTTTCATAATGATCTTCGATAATACAGGCCCATTTGGCGAGATGGAGGATTTCATCATCATTTATTACATAACTTCCCCTCTCTTCAGGTGTGGTATCAATATTTTTGACCGGCTCCCTGCCATCTCCGGATGTATTATATATCATCTTGATTTCTTTACTTCCCACCCTTTTGCTGACTATAGGACATTTGGCATCCTTTAAGGTTGGCTTAAACACATAATATTCATCAGGATTAACAGCTCCCTGCACCACGTTTTCTCCGAGTCCCCATGAAGCGGTAATAAAGACCGCATCCTTAAAGCCGCTTTCAGTGTCAATCGAGAATATGACTCCGGAAGAAGCGGAATCACTTCGGATCATCTTTTGAACTGCAATGGAGAGATATACGTCAAACTGGCCAAACCCCTTGTCGTGCCGGTAGGAAATAGCGCGGTTTGTGAACAGGCTGGCAAAGCATTTTTTGCAATTGTCAATCAGAGCGTCAGTACCCTGAATATTCAGGAAGGTTTCCTGCTGGCCAGCAAAGGATGCATCAGGCAGATCCTCTGCAGTAGCCGAGGAACGGACAGCCACATCTACATTGTCGCCGTATTCTTCTTCCATTGTTTTGTATGCTTCAACAATAGCCTGCTTGAGATCGTCCGGGAACTCGGCAGTGCGGATGATATCTCTGGCTTTTTTGCCTCGCACCTGGAGATTTTTCATGTCATGTGTATCCAGTCCGGCCAGCGCATCTTTTATAGCATCTTCAATACCTGCTGATTTAAGAAGGTACTGATATGCATATGCGGTGATTGCAAAGCCGTGCGGCACAGCCACACCTTTAGAGGTAAGTTTTTGATACATCTCTCCAAGTGAAGCGTTTTTCCCGCCAACCATGGGAATATCCTTGATAGAAATATCATCAAACCAGAGAATTAAAGCATCATCATGTTTTTCAGACATCTTTTTCCCCCTCACAGTCTTTTGTAACTGGTTAAACCTCTACAAAAAATAAACATTAAGCCGACGGCAAAAACTTAACTACCAACAAGATTTTATATCTAATATTAATTTAATATGTCAACACGAAATCTGTTTATCCAGCAATTCTAATTTTTAAGAACAACACCCCCTGGCCCACCTCAAGGGGGATGTTCAATAAAACCTGTTTTGTCAATCATGATAAACGCATTCGGGATTTGAGCAGGGCAAACGCATTTAGAAATTATTGGTTTAAAGTGAGACCAGCTCGTAATTGCGGCTTCCAAGCCCTGTCTTTTCAGCATAATCGAGCTGGATCTCCCAGTTTACCTTTGGATATATTTCCCTGAACTTATCCTGGCCCGGTTTTGTATTTGTTTTAAGGCAGGATCCTTCAAGCGCCTGTTCTTTATTTACAAGGTCAACAGATGCCTGGTCAATGGCAACAGGGTCTTTTGATGCAACTATTCCAATATCCCTGACTATTGGGGCATCATTGTGGGATATGCAATCACAGGCAGGGGAGACATCTGTAATGAAATTCAAAAATAATGCCCTGCCTTTCTTGTTTTTTAAAACACCTATTGTGTATTCAACCATGTTTTCCATAAAAACAGGTATGTCCTGATTCCACTGGATCTGTATTGCGTTATTTGGGCAGATAACGATGCATTCTCCGCAACCCATACACTTTTTGGGGTCAATAAACGCCTTTTCTTTAACAAGTGAAATGGCTTTTTGTGAGCAGTGAGCTGTGCAGTCGCCGCAGCCGGCACATTTTTTTCTTTTTACTTTTGGCGCTACTGTTGAATGCTGGGCGAGCTTCCCCCTTCGTGAGGCACATCCCATACCGAGGTTTTTTATGGTTCCTCCGAAACCGGAAAGTTCATGGCCTTTGAAATGGGCTGCCGATAACAGGGAATCTGCATGGATAATTTCAGACCCTATATAAACCTTGTTAAAATTCTTCTGGTCTATGGTGACACAAGTCTCACTTTGCCCCCTTAAACCATCTGCAATAATAACCGGGGCATTTATTACAGAATAGGCAAAACCATTGGAAATAGCTGTTGCATGATGATTAGGAGAATCGCTTCGAGCGCCGGCATAAAGTGTGTTGCAATCAGTTAAAAACGGTATGCTGCCGATCCCCTTTAAGGTTTCCACTATGTTTCGAATATATACAGGGCGGATAAAGGCTGTATTGCCTAACTCTCCGAAATGGAGCTTGACTGCGACAAGATCTCTTTTTTTGATGATTTTTGAAATGCCGGCTGTTTTAAGAAGCCTCGTGATCTTTTGGGGCATATTTTCCTTATAGGTAGCCCTGAAATCGATAAAATAGACTTTGCTTTTCATAATATACTCCGTATAATATTTTTTTAAAAAAAGTGTTATGTGTTAGGTGTTAAGAGGAGGAATTAGACTTTTTAAGATACCATCAAAATTACTCAATGGTTCATCTTAAGTCAAGCTGTTTGAACAGTACGTTTTATAGGACTGCAAATGGATTTAAATTCAAAATTGGATGTTTTGGACAGGATCTATAAGGTTTATGATGATTTTGCCCGCAATCTGGATGTAGCGTGCAAAAAATATTGCGATACTTGTTGCACACGGAATGTTACATTGACAACCCTTGAGGGATACATGGTTGCTGACTATTTTATATCGAACGGGAAAGCTGATTTGTTTGATGTTATTCGGAAAGATTTACATAAAGGGCGATTTCAGCCCGGCATAACCACAAACAGGCTTGCTGAATTATCTATTGCAGGAGAAGATATCCCTGATGAAACGAGCCAGTATTTTCAGGAAGAGTGTCCAATTTTAACAGACAGACAATGTCCGGTTTATAAGGTCAGGCCGTTTGGATGCAGATGCTTTGTTTCAAAACATAGCTGCAGCGGAAAAGGTTATGCCGATGTTGATGAGTTTATTCTTACCGTGAACAATGTGTTCATGCAGTATATTGAACATATTGATTCGCAGGGTTGTTCCGGAAATTTTATTGATGTGCTGCTTTATTTTCAACCAAGTGAAGCCCGCCGGAACTACAGTGAAGGTTTATTGAATTGCGCGAAAAACAACCTGATATCAAACCGATCCATACCAGCCTTGATGATACCACCTGAACACCAGCTTAAAATCCAACCGATCCTGCAGGCGATCCTAAGTTAAGCAACCTTGCTGCGTTTTCTCCGCAAATAGAGTCGATTTCGCTTTTTGCAAGTCCGGCCTGATTAAACTCCTTGAAATATCTTGCAGGTGTTAAAAGAGGGAAGTCGCTTCCAAAGATAATTTTTTCTTGTCCCAGGATATTAATTGCAATCCTGTATATTTTTAAATCATAAAGAAAAGGGGATGCTGCTGTGTCAAAATATACATTGTTAAAGCTCTCTTTTACCCCATTTTTAAGAAGATTGAAAAAGAATATACCACCGCCCCAGTGGGCTAAAACAATTTTGTTTTCCGGAAACTTTGTTATCAGCCTGTAAATCTGCCTGAAAGTGTTTGGAGTTTTGCCGGGATATTGATGGCCTACAGGCTCATTTGTATGGATTAAAACAGGAAGGTTTTTATCAAGGCAGATTCCCATGACAGGTTCCAGCCTTTTTAGGAATTCTTCATCAATACCGGATTCATAAAGGGCAAGCTCTCCTACGCCTGAAAGCCCGCTTTCACAGCACCGCATAATTTCCGGTATTGCTTGCCTGCTGAATATATCAACACAGCAGAAACCTGTAAGACGACCGGGGTATCTTTCAGTTGATTTAATGATATAATCATTATGTTTTTTAAATGTATCTGAATTTTTCCAGGGAAACCCGAAGATTACCGATCTATCCACACCCTGTCTGTTCATAGAATCAACCAGCTCGACGGCTCCGACCAGTTTTGATTCAGGCCTGCCATACAAAAGATTGAAAGCAGGTTCGGACGGAAAATATTTTTCCCTGTTTTCACGTATCTCTTTTGGGAAAATGTGTGTATGAAAATCTATAATCATCTTGTTTTTACCGCTTTATTGGTAATTATTCAGCCATAGATTTACGCTGATCATTGCTGATATTTTTTCTTTTATTGTAATATAATTCTGTAATCGTTCAAAGTTCAAGGTTCACGGTTCAGAGGTTAATCGCTTTGCGATTTTCTTCATCGAACCTCTGAACCGTGAACGGTTACTTGTATTTAATCATGTTTTAGATTATGCTTTCTTAAGAGGGCACAATCCTTATGCCATTTTTCGGCAATCTCTATAATTTCTTTTTTTAATCCCGCATGTGCTTTTATGCACGACTCGGGTATCTCGCCCCGTATCTGTCTGCTGGAATTTTCTACAAGCTGGATTAACTCTGTGGCTATTATGGAATTGATTTTTACAAGATCCTGCAAAAGTTCGGTTAATTTTTCCTGACTTTCATTCATATATTTCTCCTAAAAATTGAAATGAAGTTGACTTTACTAAAAATTATTATGTAATACAAGAAGTTATTTATAGCATACAGGAGGTTATCATGTCGATAGATTTCGACTTCCGGCAGTTGGAGATTTTTTGTAAGGTGGTTGAGTTGAAAAGTTTTTCAAAAGCAGCTGAAGCTGTTTTTCTGGCTCAGGCTTCTGTCAGCGAGAGAATCGCCTCTCTGGAAAGCATGGTTGGGATAAAACTGCTTGATAGATTGGGCCGGCAGGTTGTTCCGACCAGGGCGGGCAAACTTCTTTATAAGCATGCAAATAAGATGTTGGATACGAAAAAAACAGCCTGTCTGGAGATGGAAAATTTTCTTGGTATTAAAAAGGGGGAGGTTCATATAGGCGCAAGCACAATACCCGGAGAATACATCCTTCCAAAATCTATTGGACTTTTTAATGAAAAATATCCATCAATATCCATTGTGTTGACTATTGCAGATACAGATGAAATCGAGCGTCGCATTCTTCACGGGGATTTTGAGCTCGGCGTAGTCGGGTCAAAGAGTTCGAACAAGGAACTTATATTCAAGGAGCTGTGGAATGACGAACTGGTTTTGGTTGTGCCAGGAAATCATCACCTGGGTAAAAAGAAGCAGGTAGATATTAAAGAGCTTTCTGACGAGCCGTTTATATTAAGAGAAGTCGGTTCAGGAACCCTGAGAATAATAGGAGAGTATCTTGATTCTTCTGCATCAAAGATTATTGATTCACTCCGTGTTGTTGCCAGGCTTGGATCTTCTACAGCGGTCAAAGAAGGCATTAAGGCGGGTCTCGGTGTGTCTATTCTGTCTTCAAGAGCTGTTGAGGCCGAGCTTGAAACAGGATCGCTTAACGCCTTACGTATAAAAGGGATTTCCATGTTGCGAAAATTTTATCTAATCATGGATAAAAGGAGAGCTGTTTCTCCAATATGCCGCGCTATGCTTGATTTTCTGGTGTCAACGCCCTCACTCTTTCGGCAGTGAGTTGACGATGGTCCAGTATAGTTTCATGTCTTTGATTTTCTTCACAAACTCTCCAAAATCCACAGGTTTGGTCACGTAGCTGTTGGCCCCGCCCGCATAACTTTTCGCTATCTCTTCATCTCTGGATGATGTGGTAAGCATAATAATGGGGATAGACTTGACATCAGGATCTTTTTTCAGCGTTTCCAGAACCTCAAATCCGTTTATCTTGGGCAGGTGGATGTCGAGAAGTATCAAACCCGGCCTGGGGTATTTTTCCGTGTCTTTGTATTTGCCAAGATGGTATACAAAATCGAGAGCCTCCTGTCCATCTCTAACAACATGGATGTCATTTATGAGATTGTTATTTTTCAGCGCCCTCAACGTCAGCTCTATATGATCCTCATTGTCCTCAACCAACAGAATATCCACCGGTTTCCCTTTCATTTTAACATTAACTCCTCTATTTCTTTAGATTTTTACGCATTCACTCTGAGAGTTCATTTCTCACAATTCAAAGGAGGGGTTATAATTCATATTAAAAGACGAACGTCCAACATCGAACATCGAACGTCGAATAATGATGTCGCTCCGCTCCTCAAATTATTCTAAAATAGAGTGAAAAAACAAACACCCAACACCAAACATTCAACCACGCCAAGGCGTGGTTTCTTTATCTTTTCCCATTCAACATTCGATGTTGGACGTTCGATGTTCGATGTTAATTTTTGTCCCCTTCAGTCTTCCACCTTCCACCTTTTTTAGCTTCATACAGCGCATCATCGGCTGTTTTAATAAAATCCTCCATGTTGCTTTCAGGAACATATTCCACAATACCTGCGCTGATGTCAACATTCCCCATCTTCTTTTCTCTGATCGATCTTCGGATACGCCCGGCCACATCAGATGAATGTTTTTTATCTGCGCCGGGCAGGATGACGGCAAACTCATCCCCGCCGTAACGGCATCCGGAATCAACCTTCTCTCTTATGCAAGAGAGGATGATCCTCCCTGTTTCCTTAAGAACCCTGTCCCCTTCAAGATGGCCGAAGGTGTCATTATATTCCTTGAAATGGTCGAGGTCGAACAGGATAAGTGTCAGCTTTCCGTTTTGCCTCTTTACCCTGACCATCTCTTCGTCTATCTTCTGATAAAAATACCTGCGATTAAAGAGGCCCGTCAGATCATCTGTGATGACAAGCCTTTCCATATCGAGAGCAAGCCTCGCTTTCTCCCTTTCCATTTCATGGTGCTTCACAGCCTTAAATATGACGGAGGGCAAAAGCGCCCGATAGTTTCCCGATTTGACCACATAATCATACGCGCCCTTCTTCATCGCCTCGACGGCAATCCTTTCATCACCATGGCCGGTTACCATGATCACGGGTATATCGTATCCCCGCTCCATCATACGCCCAAATACAGTCAGGCCGTCCATTCCGGGAAGTGAATAGTCCAGCAGTATCGCCGCGGGACGGGCATCCCGGGCAAGACCTTCCAGATACAGCAGAGCGTCTTTCCCCGATTCGAACAGGCAAATCTCATAGTGGGGATCAAGCGCCAGCCTGGTAAGATCCGCATGGTCCGGATTGTCTTCGATGATCATGATTTTCATGGATGCGCCTCCCTGCCCCCCCGCGGGCTTGCCCTGTTGCACCGGGGAGGGGCGCCGAAATCGGCCGCAAAAAGGTCATACAACTTCTTCTCCTCTTCCTGCCAATTTGTTTCTAAAACAATATATCTAAAAAGGCAATCATTTTCCTCCATGTATCTCCTTATGCCTCCGTTTTTGTTGTATGACTTCAGATGTTCCTTCAGCCTCTTCCTGATATTTCCGGCGCTGCCGATGTAAAACACGCTGTCCGCGCCGTTGGGGTATTCAATCCGGGCGTCCACAAGACTGAGTTCGTAAACTCCGGGCGCTGAAGGGGCGTTTTTTTTCACCGCATCCGTGTCAAGACGGCAGGCCGCGGAGAATCTGCACCGTTCGGAGGAATAACCGCCGCCCCCCTTCCTCCGGTAAAGATTGGGAATGCCCAGCTCCTGGCGGCAGAATCCCGCCTGCCGCCGGGTAATGGCAAGGCCGTGTCTTTCCTTCAGCCGGTCCCTGATCTCTCCATCATTAAGCGGTCTCTCTGTTTTCCCAGAGGCAAGCTCCTGCCGCTCCTCGTCCATCAGCGCGCTTATAGCGCGC
>JAUSPN010000097.1 GCA_030656555.1 Candidatus Desulfaltia sp.
TACGGTAGGTCATGACCTCCACTCCATTTCTTGGGGATTCCGTTCCGGTCATGCCCCACCTCCGCTTAAACCTTGCACATCCAAAAATGCTTTGGTATGATTTAGTAAATCCAAATGCCGTGACTTTTGAACGATACTAACACATTTCATAAAAAGTGCTTTTTAGACTTTCAAATAACTCGATCATAACCTTTTGATATGATTGACAAGTTGTTTTCGGTTACAGTGCCATAGAGCGGCATAATATAGCTTTTTACGAAACCATTTTTTTTGAGTATGTGGTGTTTATATTGCTGAAAAAAGTAAAAGCTCAATATAATAAATATTCAGTTTTTTTAGACAGGTTAAAGGTAATTTATGAGGCAATGGATCAAAAATACAAAGAGGCTGCTGATTACTATGGATTTCATTGCCAAGGTTGTCACGACAATTGCTGCCTCACCCGTTTTTATCATTATACACTTTTAGAATACTTTTATATTTTAGAAGGATACAATACGCTTAGGCCGGGCCGGCAAATTGAAACAAGAAACAGGGCGCTTGAAGTATGCAGGAAAACTGATGAGGCTGACGAAAAAGGGATAAAGGCGCGGTTGATGTGCCCCCTTAATTTCGACGACATGTGTATATTATATAGTTATCGTCCAATGATATGCAGATTACACGGCATTCCACACGAACTTCAAAGAGAGGGTCAAAACGTAATCCATAGCCCGGGATGCGATGTCTTTACAGAACAAAACAGAGAAAAAAGCTACTTCAGGTTTGACAGAACACCTTTTTATATAAAGATGGCTGAACTGGAAAATAAGCTGAAATGTGCGGCAGGCATAAATCAAAAGTTAAAAATGACCGTAGCGCAGATGCTGATTTAATAATTGAAATTATGAAATATGTTGATATTGATAATTTGGATAAATTGCCCGGTACAAGGCTTGAAAATAATGATACCTTTTCGTTTCATTGCCATCCTGAGCTTTCCTGTTTTAATAAATGCTGCCGCAATATAAATCTTTTTTTATATCCATACGATGTAATCAGGCTCAAAAAACATCTCGGTATTACTTCAGATGAATTCATTGATAAATATGTAGATATTGTTTTGCGGGATTCAAATTTTTTCCCGGAAGCGCTTCTCCGCATGTCGGATAATACAGATATGACATGCCCCTTTTTGATTCAATCAGGCTGCCTGGTTTACCCTGACCGTCCTGATGCATGCCGCACATTTCCTGTTGAACAGGGGCTTATATTCGACAGTATGAACAAAAAGATAAAACCGGTCTATTTTTTCAGGCCGCCGGATTTCTGCATGGGGCAGCATGAAAGCAAAGAGTGGACAACAGCATCATGGTCTGTAGATCAGGATGCTGTTGAATATAACAAAATGACTTCGATGTGGGCAGAATTAAAAAGTATGTTCCAGGCCGATCCCTGGCAAGGTGAAGGGCCGGACAGCCCCAGAAGGAAAATGGCCTTTATGGCCACATACAATATTGACAGATTCCGCGATTTTGTATTTAACAGCAGCTTTCTTAAAAGGTACAAGGTAAAATCGGGAATTCTTAAAAAAATCAAGAAAGATGACCTGGAACTGATGAAGATGGGTTTCAGCTGGGTAAAACTTTACATCTGGGGGATTAAAACCAAATATATCACTCAAAGATGACCGCTTATACCACCCCTTTTGGCATGGGCATAACCTTTTCACTTCCAAGCGTATAACCTCCATCAAGCTTAATTATGCTTCCGGTCATAAACGAAGCGTCTTTAATTATAAATTTCACAGCCTTAACCACATCGTCAATAGCGCCGGTTCGTGCAAGCAGGGTGTGGTTAATGAGCGATTGTTTCTGCTTTTCTGAAAGCAGCCCCCAGCCTCTGGTTTTATCCCCATGACGTGTTTCAACTATGCCTAACATGATTTCATTAACACGTACCTGCGGCGCTCCGATTCGAGCCCATGTTTCTGTAAGAAGTGATATCGCCCGGTTTGCCGCTGCATATCCGTCATTGAATATATAGCCGGCAGGACCCGACCGTCCAACAATTCCTGCGATGGAAGAAAGGTTTATGACAACCCCGTTTCCTGATGCTTTAAGATAAGGAAGAGCTGAATCAAAGACCCACCATTTTGCACGAAGTGTAGTAGCCATTTCCATATCCCACTGCTCTTGCACATACGATCCATGGACAACGGGCCATCCTCCGCGTTCAATGTTATTTATCAGAATATCCAGATGTCCGAAATGGTCCACTGCTTTTTTGATAAGTCCTGGGATTTTATTGGTTTTAAGCAGATTTGTTTTTATAATCAAATAATCTGTGCCTGTGTTTGCAAAATCTTTCTTTAATTCATCAAGACTGTTTTCCCAGTCATAATAGTTTAAGACAACCTTTACCCCTTCATTTGCAAGCGCAAGGCCGATTTCCTTTCCAATACCTTTTATGGCTCCAAGAACAAGTGCTACCTTATTATTAAGTTCCATTTGATATCTGTTCCATATTTTTACCACAAAGATCACGAAGTGAGAGAAGATAAATAAAACAGCCTAAGTTGATGGCATTGATTTATTATTAAAAAGCACCTGTTTTATCCAGTTCAGGCCCAGTTTCAAAAGCGCAACATCATCATTCTTTACTGCATCCAGAGTGTCTATATCAAGATTAAGATCATTTAAAATCCCTTTTTGAAATATGTGGGATCTGAATGTATCAAGGTTATAACAGGCTATATTAAAAATCCGCCGAGATTTGTCGTCTATACTGCTGCCGGGCATGAGACGATTCTTCAAGCTGATGATATCCATAAGCAGATCGTTCATCTGGTAGTGTAAAATAGGTTGTGTAAAATTCAAAAGAGGTTGAAAAAAAAGGCGCTTTTCCTTTAAAAGGGTTTATCCCAAAACCTATAAAGAAAGGAGAAGCGCCATGAAACTAAAAATTAGTGTACCTGAAGTTGTCAGTATTTTCAAGGAAATTAAAGAACAGCCTGAAAAACTTTATGAGATGATCAGAACCGATATCAGAGAGACAATTGGTCAATATCTTTCCGGGTTGATGGATGCGGAGCTTACGCATTTCCTGGGTAGAAAACCCTATGAGCGTTTGAAAGGGGATGTAAATCATCGCAATGGCTCCTATGATCGAAACTTTACGTTAAAAGGTATTGGTGAGGTTGATCTTCAGGTTCCAAGAGACCGCAAGGGTGACTTTAAAACCCATGTCATTCCGCGCGGTAAACGATACGAAGACGCTCTTCGCCAGGATTTATGTTTAATGTTTTTAACAGGGATAAGCACCAGAAGTCTTTCGATGATTTCCAAAAGATTGATCGGCCGCAAGATATCAGCAGGCGAGGTCAGCAACGTTAATAATGAATTGATAGAGGCAGCAGAAAAGTGGCGAACCCGCGATTTATCGGAAGAATCGATTAAGTACATTTTTGTTGATGGTGTTTGCTTTGATATGCGTATTGGTAAAAGCATTGAGACGGTTCCTGTTTTAGTAGCAATTGGAGTAAAAGAAACAGGCCATAAACTTGTGCTGGGACTACAGGCCGGAGATAAGGAATCGGCTTCGAATTGGCGTGAGTTTTTCAAGGATTTAAAAAGCAGAGGGCTTAACCTCCAAGAGGTAACCCTGGGTATCATGGATGGCTTACCAGGCTTAGAGAGAGTATTTAAGGAAGAATTTACCAATGCCAAGGTGCAGCGCTGCCAAGTACATGTGGCCCGGAATGTTTTGGCCAAGGTGCCTAAAAAGTTTAAAGAAGCTGTAGCAGACGACATCCGATCCATTTTTTACGCCTCATCAAAAAAGAAAGCCAGAGAGTTCTTTGATACTTTTAAAGACAAATGGGGAAAAGATCTTTCCTCAGCCGTAAAATGTCTTGATACCTCTATAGATGCTTGTTTAACCTTTTTTGACTTTCCTGAAGAAGAGTGGATCTCAATACGAACCACAAACTTGATTGAGCGGCTCAATAAAGAATTTAAACGTAGAACAAAGCCCATGGAGATCGTAGCCGGCGAGCAGGCTTGCTATTCTCTCCTCGCTTTTATCTGCTTAAAGATGGAGTTACACTGGCGGTCAAACCCCATAGGAAAAGTGCGTAACAACTTGCCATTCTTTAAAGAATTGGCCTTTGATAATTTTACACAATTAACTTGACACTACC
>JAUSPN010000033.1 GCA_030656555.1 Candidatus Desulfaltia sp.
GGACTGATAGTAAAGCTGACTTCCAAAGGCACTGCTTTATACTGGTCGGACAGGGTGGGGATCAATAACAGCATATTCAGGATGCCAAAGTTTCGGACCATGCGCGTTGACACCCCGGCTGTCGCAACGCATCTCATGAAAAATCCCGATGATTTTCTTACGCCGGTTGGGTCTTTTCTGCGCAAGTTCAGTCTGGATGAATTGCCGCAGTTGTATAGTGTTTTAAAGGGAGACATAAGTTTTGTGGGGCCACGTCCGGCTCTGTATAACCAGGATGATCTGGTTGAGCTTAGAACAGGGAAGGGGATACATAAGCTTATTCCGGGGATCACCGGCTGGGCGCAGGTAAACGGCAGGGATGAATTGCCGATTCCGGTGAAGGTTGAGTTTGATGAGTATTATCTGAAAAACAGGTCTTTTATTTTTGATATTAAGATATTATGGATGACAGTTGTAAAGGTTGTTAGGAGGGAAGGGGTTAGTCACTGAACGGAGACAGGGGACAGGAGGCAGGAAACCGGAGACGGGAGAAAAGACGGGCTCACGCAAAGGCGCAAAAATGCGAAGGGTTATATTTTTTTCCTGATCGGAACCCGGGTTAAATACGCTTTGCTATCATTAAAATGAATCTAACAGGGCAGGCAGGTCAGATCTTTTAACGTCCGGATGGTATTTGAATCTTAAGACCATACATCATCATGGCTTAGTGCTTTAGAGTCATTCCATGATTTTTCCCTTTTTTCGGCAAATCCAGAAAGTGCGATATCCTCTTGAATTTCCAGGGCCTCTTTGAGCAAATCCCTGACTTTAGCTGACAATGAGACATTATCCTTTTCTGCCAGAAGTCGGACATCCTGGTAAAGCAAATTGTTCAGGACTACATTTATACGTGGATTTTGAGCCGGCATAGTCTTTTCCTCCAAATAAAATTGAACTTAAGTGTAACTGTGGTGACACACCATGTCAAATTAAAAATGGGTTATCACAACCCATCTTATGAAAAATCCTGATGTTTACCTTACGCCGATTATATCATCATGTTATATGAAAAATGGAACGAAGGCGGGACAAAACTGAAAACGGAGAATGCAATAGATAAAAAAGTTTTGAGAGGTGATAGGCCGTGGGGGTTTGAGTTTATAGTTTTTAAGAGAAACTTGTCTCGTCTATTCCAAAGACTTTCGCTAACTTTTGTCTGGTTGTCTTGCGATAAACAGCGCCTTTCCGTTCCCATTTTGCCACGGTTGCCTGTTTTACTCCGATTCGATTGGCAAGTTCTTTCTGTGTCCATCCCTTTTCAAGGCGCTCCCGTTTGACAGGATTCATAAAGATATAGTCTTCCGCTTCGTTCTGATCATATAGCGGTTCAGGCTTAGCCTCACGAATGTCACGCAGATCGGATTCATCTTCTATACGATCAAGGATGCTCAGGAATGACTTGAAGGGTAGTACCACAAATTTTACTTTTCCATTTTCCTTAATTGTCTGGTATTCCATAGTTACCTCTTGTAAATGTCGCCCCGTGGGCGTATTTTTACTACTTCTATTATTAGCCGTTCATCCTGGCGTGTATAAATGACACGATACTGCCCTACTCTGAGACGAAATCCCTCTCGTCCCTTTAAGATGTCGATATTGAGAGAGGGGTTGTCAGGATTTGCCGCAAGCTCGTGCAAATTATTCACGATGACCGATTTTATTTTCAGCGGCAGGCGTGCCAGATAGTTTCTGGCCTGCCGCCTGTATTTCAATTCATACACAATTTATATTATAGCTTTAAAGGATATATTGTCAAGATGAAAAAAATAAGCTGAAAATTTCAAGATATTAAAAGGGGCATTGGGGAGGGGGGAGGAAACAGGATGACAACTATCAAGATCAAAGGAATGTCTTGCAACCACTGCGTGATGGCCGTGACCAGGGCCATGGAAGAGATCAGCACAGTCAAGAATGTCAAGGTAGATCTCAAAAAAGGAGGGGCTACGTTTGATGAAATCGGAGCGGTTGACATGGATGCAATCCGGGAAAAAATAAAAAAGTCTGGATATGAAGTCGAAAACAACAGTTGAACATGATACATCTCAAAAAATCACCATCTCCATTGGAGGGATGACATGTGCGGCGTGTGTCCGCAGGGTAGAGTCCGCCTTGAAATTGACCAAAGGAGTAAAGGATGCTTCGGTCAACTTTGCTACGGCACGGGCCACGATTATTTACAGCCTGGATTGGGCCGGGGTAGAAGAAGTAAAGAAGGTGATTGCCGACACAGGGTATGAATTTTTAGGTGTGGTCGGCGAAACCCTCGAGGACCCTGTAGAGGCGGCCCGTCAAAGAGATGTGAAGGAGCTTAAGCTCAAGTTCGTTGTTGGCGTAGTTCTCAGCGTACTTATTTTTATGGGGTCCATGCAGCATTGGTTTCCCTTCCTGAGGACTATACCCAGGCAGATCATGTTAGTAGCTCTTTTTGTTCTGACTACCCTGGTGGTCTTCTGGGTGGGAAGCAGATTTTACAGGGGTGCTTTCAAGGCGGCAAAGCAAAAAACCACGGACATGAACACCCTGGTTGCCGTGGGCGCCCTGTCAGCTTATCTTTATTCTACATTGACCACATTTCGGCCTCAATTTTTCGCGGGCTCGGGCATTACCCCGCATGTCTATTTTGACGGCGCGGCCATGATTATCACCCTTGTTCTTTTGGGACGTCTTTTGGAAGCCAGGACAAAGGGAAAGACCTCGATGGCCATCAAGAGGTTGATGGGGCTCAAGCCAAAGACCGCGCGCGTAATAAGAAACGGCGAGGAGACCGATATCCCGATTGAAAATGTTGTGAAGGGCGATCTGATTCTGGTTCGGCCCGGGGAAAAGATTCCCACGGACGGCGTGATTGTTTCGGGCGGATCTTCAATAGACGAATCAATGCTCACCGGAGAAAGCATCCCTGTTTCCAAGGAAAAGGGGAATGACGTATTTGCCGCTACTTTAAACAAAAGCGGGAGCTTTACCTTTACGGCAACCAAGGTAGGGGCCGAGACAGTGCTGGCACAAATCATAAGGTTGGTCGAAGAGGCGCAAGGCTCAAAGGCGCCTATCCAGCGTGTGGCAGACAAGGTGGCATCAATATTTGTACCTGTGGTGTTCTGCATAGCAGCGCTTACGTTCATAATATGGTATTTCATTGTGCCGGAGCCGATATTCAGTCGGGCCCTCTTAAACTTTGTGTCTGTTCTTATCATTGCCTGTCCATGTGCTATGGGCCTTGCAACTCCGACCGCAGTGATGGTGGGAACTGGTCTGGGTGCTGAAAATGGGATTTTAATAAAAGGGGGCGAAAGCCTGGAAAAGGCGCACAAGCTTACCACAATTGTCTTTGATAAAACCGGAACCTTGACCAGGGGAGAACCTGAGGTCACGGACATCGTGCCGGCAGAGGGAGTCGTCCTGAAAGATCTCCTTGAAATCGTCGCTTCTATTGAAGCTGTTTCAGAACACCCCCTGGCACAGGCCATTGTCAAAAAAGCTCGTCAGGAACATGTTGCATTTTCTCCTGTCCACAATTTTGAAGCGCTTTCCGGCCTCGGGGCCAGAGGAGTCGTCAATAACATGGAGGTCTTTGTAGGAAATCAGCGGCTTATGAAAAAAGAGGAGATCGAATTTCACGGTCTTGACCAGAAAGCAAAAACCCTTGCAAATGAGGGCAAAACATCTATTTTTGTGGCGGGTTCTGGGCGGGTTATGGGCGTGATTGCCCTCTCAGACGTACCCAGGGAATCGGCCCGAGAAACAGTTGCTACGCTGAAAAACATAGGACTTAACGTGGTCATGATTACCGGGGATAACGAGAAGACTGCTCGTGCTATTGGTGATGCCGTCGGGATCGATAAGGTTCTGGCCGAAGTTCTTCCAGGCGATAAGGCAAGCGAGATACGCAGACTCAAGGAGGAAGGTTATATCGTTGCCATGGTCGGAGACGGGATTAATGATGCTCCGGCTTTGACTACAGCCGACATCGGGATTGCGATCGGAGCGGGCACTGATGTGGCCCTGGAGGCGAGTGATATCACTTTGATGACCGATGACTTACGTGCGGTTCCTATGGCAATAAAGCTATCGTTTCAGACTATGCGGGTAATTAAACAGAATCTTTTTTGGGCATTTTTCTACAACAGCCTCGGGATTCCAATCGCTGCGGGAATATTATATCCGATCTTCGGGATTCTCTTGAATCCTGTATTTGCGGCGGCTGCCATGGCCATGAGTTCGGTCTCAGTGGTTAGCAATTCGTTGCGGTTACGGAGGATGTGGGCAAAGCTATGAAAATACTCCGGCGATTGATCTTGGTGAATGCGTTGAGCGTTAGTGGAAGGAGAAAAAATGGAGCCTGAAACATTTCACATGCTTAGTTATGGAATGTATATTGTAAGTTCAAAAAAAGATAAAAGGTTTAATGGACAGATCGCCAATACGGTTTTTCAAATAACGTCAAAACCTCCCACAGTCGCTGTAAGCATAAATAAGGATAATTTGACCCACGACTTTATTCTTGAAAGCAAATTGTTTTCAGTTTCGATACTTTCCATTGAAACTCCCATGAAATTTATCGGTCGTTTTGGATTTAAGTCCGGCAGGGAGATCGACAAGTTCGAAAGTATAGATTACAAGATCGGAGCTACTGGTACACCCATAGTTCTGGAGAACTCCATCGGATACTTAGAAGCAGAAATTATTAACACTCTTGATGTGGGAACACATGTTGTCTTTGTGGGAAAGGTGGTTGACGCTCAAATCCTTAAAGATGGAGAACCTATGACCTATGCCTATTACCGCGAAATAAAAGGTGGAAAGGCGCCAAAGGCAGCTCCAACATACATTGGGTAGAAAAAACGTAACTATTCAGCCACAGATTCACACAGATGAACGCAGATAGTTTTAAATACAAGTAACCGTTCACGGTTCAGAGGTTCAAAGTTCAAGGTTAAACTTCAGAAAGTGATTAACCTCTGAACCGTGAACCGTGAACCGTTACAGGCCGTGTGAGCGACCTGGCTAAGGGCTCGCTGGTATAGTGGAAAGAGGGTAGAGTATAGAGGAAATAGGATTGGAATGAACATCGAACACCTGCCCGCCTCGCAAGCGAGAGCGTTGCGGGCAGGTCGAACGTCCAACATCGAATGTTGAATGGGGGAAAGATTAGGGATTAGGGGATTAAGGGATTAATTTCTTTGTGTTCTTCGTGGTGAAATATATATGGAAAGAGTATAGAGGATAGAGAAAGATGTTTTTATTTAAGAAAATAGTTTCGCCGTTATTTTTTCCATTATCGATTATTCTTGAAATTCTGATACTTGGGATTTTTCTGCTCTGGTTTACCCGCAGACAAAAGACCGGGAAAGTCCTTGTTTTTATTGGCACTCTTTTACTTGGCCTGTTAAGCTACAGCAGCATATCTGATATTTGTTTGAAATCTCTGGAAGACAAATATCCTCCTCTTGTTGAGATACAAACATTTTCCGATGTTAAATGGGTAGTTGTTTTAGGCGGCGGCCATATTTCGGACCCAAAACTTCCTGTTACATCACAGATTTCTGATTCTGCCCTGATGCGCCTTATAGAGGGAATAAGGATTCACAAACTCCTGCCGGAAAGCAAACTTGTCTTGTCCGGCAGCGGTGTTTTTGATCCGGTGCCGGAATCAAAAGTAATGGCGGATATTGCAAAACTTTTGGGCATAGAAGAAAGCAGGATGGTTTTAGAGGGGCTTTCAAGAGACACTAAAGATCAGGCACGGTTAATTTACAAAATAGTCGGGGATGAAAGATTCATATTAGTAACATCCGCTTCTCATATGCCTCGCTCAATGGCTCTTTTTCAAAAATTAGGCATGAAGCCGATACCTGCTCCAACAAATTATGTGGTTAAAGAAAGACAGGGAATCAGTTTTGGCATATTTTTCCCAAGCGCCGGCAGTCTGCAAAAGATGGAAATGGTATTTCATGAATATCTTGGGTTGGGATGGGCATGGCTTAGAGGGCAAATAAATTAGGGATTAGAGGATTAAGGGATAATTTTGAGTTTTTAATTTTTAATTTTGAATGAAGGAAAAATGGAAACCGGAAATTTCTTTGCATTATTTGCGGCGTTGCGATAAAGAAAAAAGGTTATGAAATTCAGACCACTTTATAAAAACTTCTTTGTTATTCTAATAATAGATATTTTTCTCTTGACCGGCTCTTTATATGCCGCCCACCTTGTGCGATTTGATTTTGTTATTGATGGTAAAACATTACAGACATTCAAGAAGATATTGCCTTTTATATTGATAACCAAGTTTGTCTGTTTTTATTTCTTTGACCTGTATCGCGGCATGTGGCGCTATACAAGCATTGCCGATCTGATAAATATCATCAAGGCATCAACCATAGCCTCTCTCCTTATTATCAGTATTATTCTTTTAAAAACCAGGTTTGAAGGCTTTGCCCGTTCGGTTTTTATTATTGACTGGTGTTTCACGATTCTTTTTATTTCCGCATTCAGGCTGATCGTCCGTTTGTATTTTGAGCATTTCGGCAATGATAAATTCTGGAAAGTTATAAAACAGAATCTTTTGACCCCCTTTATAAAAAAAGTATCGAGCAGAAAGAGGCTGCTTATTATCGGCGCCGGCGACTGCGCGGAAAAGATATTCAGAGAACTAAGGGATAATGCGCGGCTTAAGTATAATGTGGTTGGATTCCTTGACGATAATCCTGTTAAGATCGGCAAAAAGATCCACGGCATTGCGGTGCTTGGTTGCATAAAAGATATCAAGACAGTTGTAAGGCAGGCAGGGGTTCATGAAATCCTTATAGCAATTTCGTCAGCCACCTCAAACCAGATGCGAACCATTGTGGCTCATTGCAAGAAAAGCGGTATCGCATTTAAGACCGTGCCCGGCATGGGAGAGCTGATTGACGGCAGGGTGACAATAAACGCGATTCGAGAGGTAGCATACAGAGACCTGCTGGGACGAGAAGCAGTCGTACTGGACGAAGAACAGATAGGCGCTCACATTGGGGGGCAACATGTTATGGTGACCGGCGCGGGCGGTTCTATCGGTTCTGAACTTTGCAGGCAGATTTGCCGGTTTCGACCAAAACTGGTTATGCTTTATGATATAGCCGAAAGCCCGTTGTATGAAATTGAACTGGAGCTTAAACAGAGTTTCAGCAATGTAATAGTTGTGCCTGTGCTGGCAAATATTCAGGATAAACATGAGCTTGAAAAAGCAATTGAAGATTACAAACCACAGATAATTTTTCATGCCGCTGCATACAAGCATGTGCCAATGCTTGAGCTGCAACCCTGGAAGGCTGTTGATAACAATATTGTGGGCAGCGCAAATCTGATGGATGCTGCAAAAAAATTTAATGTTAAGCGGTTTGTTTTTGTGTCAACCGACAAAGCGGTAAGACCGACAAATGTCATGGGCGCTTCAAAGCGGGTGGCTGAAATGCTGGTGCAGAGTCATAATGGATTGAGCACATCCGCGACACAATTTATTATTGTTCGCTTTGGCAATGTTATTGGAAGTGTCGGAAGCGTGGTGCCTCTTTTCAAAAAGCAGATAGCAAAAGGCGGACCTGTTACAGTTACTCATCCTGATGTTACCCGCTATTTTATGACTATTCCGGAAGCAAGCCAGCTTATTTTGCAGGCCGGCGCCATGGGCAATGGAGGAGAAATATTGCTGCTGAACATGGGTGTGCCGATTAAGATTGACGACATGGCAAGAGATCTGATCCGTCTTTCCGGATTTGAGCCTGATGAGGATATCATGATTGATTATATCGGGCTCAGGCCTGGAGAAAAACTTTATGAGGAATTGATTACCGAAGGAGAGGGCATTATCCCGACAAAGCATAAAAAGATTATGGTTCTTAAGGGAAACGGATACGATCAGACGATTTTAAATAATAAAATAAACGAATTGATCAAGCTTGCCAAAGATCAGGATGATAAAGGCATAAAGACGAAATTGCAGGAGATTGTGCCGGAATATAAACCGCAGTTTTGAATGGGGATTAGGGGATTGGAATGCTGGAATATTGGAATGAACCCTGAACCGTGAACCCTGAACGGTCAAGTAGGTTATAAGCCATGATCACGGGTTGTTGCCATGACCATGGCTTTTTATTTTTCACTTCAGGCACTTTTTTGTGGTACGCCTGGCAGGATTCGAACCTGCGACCTACGGATTAGAAGTCCGTTGCTCTATCCAGCTGAGCTACAGGCGCAAAACTTTTTTGACAAGATTAACAGGATATAAAAAACTAAGATACTAACAAATATTATTTTTTATGTCTATCAAAATTTTTACGAAATATGTTAAGTATTAGGTGCTAAGTGCTAAGAGCTTTATAAAACAAACAATTATTTTCATTGACATGTTTTGTTTAAATTGAGATTTTTATTAGATCTTTATTGATAAACTTCTTTGAACCGCAAAAGCGAATGACAAAACTCAAAGGTTTCACAAGGTAAAACATCAGCGCTTAAAATGAATATTGATAAAAAAGAAAAGAAAGAAAAAACCGCCGGCAACTCTCTTGTCAAGTTTGATCCTCTTCAGCGATATCTATTTGATATAGGCAAATACAAGCTGTTAACCCGGGAGCAGGAAAGAGAGCTTGGAATAAGGGTCCAGGAACATGATGATGCGGAAGCGGCTTATGCTTTAGTGACTTCAAACCTCAGGCTTGTTGTAAAGATAGCTTTGGATTTTCAGCGTGTATGGATGCAGAATCTTTTAGATCTGATCCAGGAGGGAAATATAGGGCTTATGCAGGCTGTAAGAAAATTTGATCCTTACAAGAATGTTAAGTTCTCATATTATGCCTCTTTCTGGATAAAGGCATATATCCTCAAATTTATCATGGATAACTGGCGTCTTGTGAAAATCGGTACCACGCAAGGGCAGCGAAAACTTTTTTTTAAGTTAAAAAAGGAAAAACAAAAACTGATCGAAGAGGGTTTTGACCCAAAACCAAAGTTGCTTTCTGAAAGATTGGGTGTATCTGAGCGGGAAATTGTGGATATGGACCAGCGGCTTGATGGCTGGGATATATCTCTGGATGCTCCCTTAAAAGATGATACAGATACGGAAAGGATAGAGATTCTGAAGATGCCGTCCGACTCTATGGAAGAAGGGGTGGCAAAGAAGGAAATAAAATCGCTTCTTAGTAATAAAATTGCCGGGTTCAGAAAAAAATTGACGAAAAGAGAGCTCGAAATATTTGATTTGCGCATTTTTTCAGATTCACCTGTTACTCTGCAGGAAATCGGTGACCGTTATGGCATATCAAGGGAGCGCGTCCGCCAGGTTGAAAAGAATGTAATAAATAAAATAAAGGAATATTTTAAGCAGGAACTACCTGACTTTAAATCTTATATTGATTAAGGGATTAAGGGATTGGGGGATTAAGGATAATTTTGAATGTTGAATTTTGAATGCTGAATGAAAATAAATAGAAACAGAAATCAGAGGTCAGATGCCAGAGGTCGGAAAAACAGCAACCCTGAACCTTTGTTTCTCATTTAGTATTTATTTTTTCATTCGATTTTAGAATAATTTGAGGAGCAAAGCGACATCATTATTCGATGTTGGATGTTCATCTTTCAAAATAGGGGTCAGGGATTAAGGGATTGGGGGATTAAGGATAATTTTGAATGTTGAATTTTGAATGCTGAATGAAAATAAATAGAAACAAAAATCGGAGATTGGTGGATTAATTTTTTCGTGTTCTTCGTGGTGAAATATATATGGAAACAGGATAAATGAGAGCTTATTTTTTAAAACCGATCCTTTGTTTTATGGTTGTCTTGTTATCTTCAGGCTGCGCTTTGCATATTAAGACAGTAGAGCCGGTTGCAAAAAAGCCGCCCGACACATATAAATCTGATGGATCCTATTATTACTATGTAGAGTCGCAGCTGCAAAGGAGAATGGGCAACCCGGATAACGCTGTTTCATGTCTCAGAAAAGCAATAGAAAGGGATCCGGATTCTTCATATTTGCGAGGAGAGCTCGCCGATCTTTATTTTATCCTTAAAGAAAAAGAAAAAGCATTAAGCGTCATAGAAGAGGCGCTGAAAAAAGATCCTGAAAATATTGCAATCCTTATTATGTATGGAAGGATAAAGCAGGATTTAAAACATATTAATGATGCGGAAAAAGCATATAAAAAGATTATTGCCGCTGATCCAAAACAGAAAAACACCTATTTATTGCTTGGCGGTCTTTATATTGAAGAAGGCAACCTCGCTGAAGCTTTGCAGGTATATGAGCGCCTTATTGAAAATTTTCCAGGTTTCTATGCAGGCCATTTTTTTATGGGAAAGATTTATGCAGAGCAGGGGAATCTGTTAAATGCTGAAAGAGAATTCAAAAAAACATTAGAGCTCAAACCCGAACTTGAAGAACCGCAATTTGAATTGATAAATCTGTATAAAAAGACAGGAAAGGATGAAAGTATTATTCAGATATGCAAGGATATCCTGGAGAGAAATCCAAAAAACATATCGGCTGCCATTGAGCTTGGCTATTATTATTACAAAAACGGGATGCAAGAGGAATCTGAAAAATTATTAAAGGAGCTTGGCGCAAAGAGTTTATCTGATACAGATATTATAGCTGAGGTTGTTCAGATATATCTGGATAAAAAGAAATATGACGAAGCTTTGATTGTTTTAAATGGCATGTTAAAAGGCGCTCCTGACAGCTCAGATATAAATTATGTTATGGGCGCAGTTTGTGATGGTAAGGAAGATAATACGGCAGCCATCATGTATTTTAAAAAGGTGATACCTGATTCAAGGTTTTATAAGAATGCTGTTATTAATATTGCCTTTTTATACCAGAAGCAGGGAAAGATTAAGGATGCTATAATTTATTTAAATGATATTATTAAAAGTAATCCTGACGATCCTGAGCTTATGCTCTATCTCGGCACATTTTATGAGGAGATCAAAGAATATGAAAACGCGGAAAAAACGCTTAAACGGGCTCTTGAAATCGATTTAGATAACAGCAAGCTCCATTTTCGTTTGGGCATTGTTTATGACAAGTGGGGCAGAAAAGATGATTCGATAAAAGAGATGAAGGCCGCGATAAGTCTTGATCCGAAAAACGCCAACGCATTGAACTATCTTGGCTATACTTATGCTGATTTGGGAGAAAATCTTGATGAGGCGGAACGTCTAATCAAAGAGGCATTAAAACACAAGCCTGACGACGGCTACATTATAGACAGCCTTGGATGGGTATATTTTAAAAAAGGGGATTTCAAAAAGGCGCTGAAATATCTGGAAAAGGCGGTCGATCTGGTTTCTGATGATCCTGTTATACTGGAGCACCTTGGAGATGCCTACATGAAAACAGACAACAGGGCAAATGCTCTTAAATTTTACAAGCAGTCTCTTTTAAATAAAAAAGATGATAAAACAGGTCTTGAAAAGAAGATACAGGAGTTAATGCGTTAGGTGTTAAGTGTGTTAAGAGCAAGCGGATGAAAGGATTATGGATTTCACCGCTGAGACGCAAAGAACGCAAAGGTTAAAGATTTTTTGTTTTCCGTTGAGAGGACGGAAAACAAAAAGAAACTCATTATTAAGATTATCATATCAAAGATATATTGTATTTAGTTGAACAGCTTAGTTTTCAAATTGTCGCCTCTCACGACAATTTGAAAAATTAAACGTCTCTGCGTTCTCTGCGACTCTGCGGTGAATAAAAAATATATAAATGCTAAGGCGATAAGGCGCCAGATAAAACAAAAATGCGATATACGATTATTATTCTTTTTGCTGCTGTTTTTCTTCTTTCTGCCTGCGCCGGAATTTCAGGGGTGGCTTCTAAAAAAGCATCGGTTTCCGAAGATTTACATGAAGCTGCAAACCTGCTTTTATCTCTGAAAAATAAAAACAATGGGTTGAAAACATTCAAGGGCGCTGGGAAGGTCACGTTTTGGGGAAAAGGTAAAAAAGGGCTTATTTCCAATATTGCATGGGTCGGATCAGAGCCTGATAAAATCAGGTTTGCAATGCGCAGCCTTTCCGGACAGCCGGTTGTCACCCTTGCATGCGACGGCACGTGGTTGTATTTTTTATCGCATATGGATGAGCAGCGTTTTTATAAAAAACCTTCCAAAAATTCCACCCTGAAACAATTCATTTCAATCCCGATCAAATCCAGCGACATTGTTTCGATTTTAGCCGGCCAAATCCCGGTTGCTGAACATGATTCCGCAATAATTAAAAAAAACAGATCTAAAGATGGATACGTCATTATTTTAAAAAAGGATTGGGAGAATGTTATTGAGATGATATACCTTGATGAAACCAGAACAACTGTGCGAAAAATCGAGATGTTTGATCTAAGCGGCTTATTATTGTACAGGGCAGAGTTCGCCGGCATGCAAAATATTAACGGCTATCTTGTTCCATCGCGGCTTTTTTTTTCAGGCGCAAATGGAGACAGCTTTCATCTTGATATCAACAGATACTGGGCAGATGTTTCAATTTTGCCGTCAGTATTTGTTTTGACTCCACAGAAAGGAATTGGGGATTAGAAATTTCACCGCGGAGACGCAGAGAACGCAAAGGTTAAAGGTTTTTTGTTTTCCGTTGAGAGGACGGAAAACAAAAAGAAACTCATTGTTAAGATTGATGAACTCGTAAAGTCGAAAGTCGAGTCACTCCCAAGATTATCATTCGAAAATATATTGTATTTAGTTAAACAGCTTGGTTTTTAAATTGTCGCCTCTCACGACAATTTAAAAAATTAAACGTCTCTGCGTTCTCTGCGACTCTGCGGTGAATAAAAAATATATAAATGCTAAGGCGATAAGTCGCCTAATAAAACAAAAAGGCCAAACTTGAGCAATAAAAATACGCCGAATATTATAAGGGATGCCTTAAATAAGCGTGAAACAGAAACCATGTCGCATATGGCAACGCTTAGCTCTCATGGCTTGCGACGTCTGCAGGAAGATCGTTTGAAGGGCGGATATCGCCAGGCTTTTTCTGTGGATGTTGATCGCATTCTTCATTCTCTCGCATATACACGATATATCGATAAAACCCAGGTCTTTTATCTTATTAAAAACGATCACATTACACACAGGGTACTTCATGTTCAGCTTGTATCAAAAATTGCCAGGACTATCGGACGTTTTTTGGGATTAAACGAGGATCTTATCGAGGCAATAGCCCTTGGTCATGATATCGGCCACCCGCCTTTTGGACATGATGGCGAAAGGTTTTTGTCCGAACTTTGCAGAGCGTGCAATATTGGACATTTCGTGCACAGCGTTCAGAGCGTTCAGTTTTTAGACAGTGTCGAGCGCAAAGGAAAAGGATGGAATTTGTGTCTTCAAACCCTTGACGGGATACTGTGCCATGACGGCGAAATACATGATCAAACGCTTGAACCTGAAAGGAATAAGGCCTTTGATAAATTGGATAAAGAGACAGCCCTGAAAAAAACTGACCCAGGGATCCAATTAATGCCGATGACCATGGAAGGATGTATTGTACGGATGGCGGATACAATAAGTTATATTGGACGTGATATTGAGGATGCCATCCGGCTGAACATAATTAAAAGGGCTGACATTCCGGATGAAAGCGTAAAACTGCTCGGGGATACAAACGGTACAATCGTATATAATCTTGTAACCGATATTATTGAAAACAGCTTTAAGAAGAACTGTATCGCCTTTAGCGGGGAAATGTCAGGCGCTTTGAAAAGGTTAAAAGATTTCAATCTTGAACATATCTATTTCAATCCAAAGATTAAAAGGCATTCGCATGTTATAAAAAGACTTTTTGAAATTCTTTTTGAAAGATATTTAAAAGATATTGAAAAAGAAAATCACTCTTCAGTGATATTTACACGTTTTTTAAAAGATATGTCTGAAGAATATATTAACAATCATTGCAAAGAGGAAATTGTCAGGGATTTTATCGCCGGTATGACAGATCAGTATTTTTTGAGACAGTCGCCGCAGGATGAAGGATTAGGGATTAAGGATTAGGGGATAATTTTGAGTTTTGAGTGTTGGGTTTTGAGTTGAAGGGGTTATGAAAAGATAGCAGGGTTAAGAAACCGAAAACCGTGAACTGTGAACTGTGAACCTGGAAATGTATAAGGAACGCGCTTATCGAAATCTTGTGGCCCGGAATAATCTGGTTTCCTTTCGGGTAGCTGTAAAGGAGACAGATCTGTTTGTACATGCCGTAAAACATCTCGAGGATGTTACAAGGGATCTGGTCCTTAAGCATAGAGGGTATATTGAAGCATATATACAGGAAAACCAGGAATTTGCAAAGACCCTCAATCCGTATCGTATAAACGGCCCCGCGCCGATCATAATAAAAGACATGGCAACAGCCGGCGAAAAAACAGGCGTAGGCCCGATGGCTGCCGTTGCAGGCGCAATTGCCGAGCATGTAGGCAAAGATCTTTTATCATATACGGATGAGGTGGTTGTAGAAAACGGCGGGGATATTTTTATAAAAACCGATTCTCCTGTTACAGCCGGTATTTTTGCCGGACGATCACCTTTTAGCATGCATATTGGATTGCGTGTTGATCCAATGGGGAAACCTGTTTCAATTTGTACATCATCCGGCACAATAGGTCATTCATTAAGTATGGGAAAGGCTGATGCGGTTTGCGTTATATCGGAGTCCGCTTCCCTGGCTGATGCGGCTGCGACATCAATCGGCAACCATGTAGCATCAAAGACAGATATTCAAAAAGCAATAGAGTTTGGAAAAAATATCGATGGGGTTACAGGACTTGTTATTATTATGGGTGATAGGATTGGGCTATATGGAAAGGTAGAGATAGTACCGCTAAAAGCAAAAAAAGGTTGAGTTTCAGAATAAAAGTGTTAAGTGTTAGGTCTTAGGGATCCGGGAGTTAGTAGATCTAAACTATTGCGATCCAACTATTTGATTATAAAGGAGAAACAATATGAGAAATATCAAGATTATTTTATGGATAATTATTGTCGGGTTTATTGTTTTGCTTTTGTTTCAAAATCAGGAAATTATTCTTGCAAAACAGAGTTTTAAATTAGATCTGATGGTTGCAGATGAGTATCACAGTCCGGAAATGCCCAATGGAACCATATACTTTGTATGTTTATTGACAGGCTTCTTTATCGCCTTTTTTGCCGGTCTTGCAGACAGATTTAAATCCAAAAAGAAGATAAGAACCCTTAAAGCCGCCAATGCTTCACAACTTGAAGAAATATCGACCCTAAAAAGTAAAGTAGAATTAATGCAAAGTGTTTCTGCCAGGCCAGTTCAAACAGTAGTGGAAGACGCAGAGGATTAATGATAGGGATTAGGGGTTAATCCTCTAATCCTCTAATCCTATTAATTCGGGTAGCTCTTAACACCTTACACCGAACACATTTCTTTATGCATCCTTTAAAAGCAACGCCTATGATAAAGCAGTATCTGTCCATTAAGGGCAAATACCCTGATGCAATTCTATTTTATCGGATGGGTGATTTTTATGAAATGTTTTTCGATGACGCCAAGCTTGCCTCCAGAATACTTGAAATCACCTTAACCTCCAGAAACAAGAATGATGAATCTCCCATTCCCATGTGCGGCATACCTTTTCGGGCAGCCCAGGGTTATATTTCGCGTTTGATAGGGGCGGGCTGTAAGGTTGCAATATGTGATCAGGTTGAGGATCCGTCAACAGCAAAAGGGCTTGTAAAAAGGGAGGTCGTACGCGTCATAACCCCGGGCATGATTATTGACAATGAGCTTTTAGATGAAAAATCAAATAATTATGTCTTTGCCCTGTCCAAAAATAACGATGTTGCCGGAATTTCATATCTTGATCTTTCAACAGGGACATTTCGTCTGTCAGAATCTACAGATTTGCGTTTTATTATTGATGAAATCCAGAGAGTCGCGCCAAGTGAAATTATTTTACCTGAATCATCAAAAACCGACCGGTTTTTCTCACCAATAATGAACCTGCTGCCTGAAAAATCCATAACTTTTTTGGATGATAATGCATTTGAATATAAAAAAGGATATGAAAGCCTTATTGATCAATTCAATACTATTTCTCTTAAGGGGTTTGGATGTGAAAACTTAAAGGCAGGCATAAAAGCGGCAGGTGCTTTAATATTTTATGTCCGGGAAACCCAAAAACAAAAAATCGAACATATTAATACTGTTGAGACATATTCATTAACCAATAACCTTATAGTTGATGATTTAACATGCCGAAATCTCGAGCTAATTACAAATATCTTCTCCGGCAGTAAACAGGGGGCGCTTCTTGGAATAATAGACAGGACCATAACTTCCATGGGAGGAAGGCTGCTTAAAAGATGGATCAGATATCCCCTTATTGATGATCGTGAAATCAGGTTAAGGCTTGATGCTGTTGAAGATGCAAAGAATAATATTCAGATTCGCAGAGATATCATGGAGAGTTTAAAATCTGTATATGATCTTGAACGTCTTGGCAGCAAGATTTCCATGGGATATTCAAACGCAAGGGATCTTTTTGCAATAAAGCGCTCCATAAATAGTCTCCCGGATATATTTTCCAGCCTTTCACATCTTAAAGCAGAGCTTTTAAAGTGGAATGAGGATGTTGACAATTTATATAAACTGGCAGAGCTGATCGAAAGGGCGATTCGAGAAGATGCGCCCCCAACGATTAACGAGGGCGGTATAATCAAACCGGATTTTAATCAAGAGCTCTCCGAACTTATTGAAATCAGCCGGCAGGGTAAAAGCTGGCTTGCAAAGCTGGAAGCACATGAAAAGAAAACTACAGGAATAACCTCACTTAAAGTCAGGTATAACAGGGTGTTTGGATACTATATAGAGGTCCCCAAAGCACGCCTTGAGGCTGTTCCGGATCACTATATCCGGAAACAAACCCTGGTAAATGCCGAACGTTTTATTACCGATGAACTTAAAAAATATGAAGATGATATTTTAGGCGCACATGACAAGACAGCTTTGCTTGAGTATAAAATATTTAATGATATCAGGCAGGAAGTTATAAAAAACAACACATCTATTCAAAAGATTGCCAAATTTTTAGCTGATCTGGATGTTTTGTGCGCTCTTGCCGAAGTTGCCGATCAAAATGGTTACAACAGGCCTGAAATTACAACAGACGGGATTATTCTGTTTGAAGACGGACGTCATCCGGTAGTGGAAAAGATGATTTTGGGGGAACGTTTTGTTCCGAACAGCATTAAAATGGATAATGATGAAAACCAGATGCTTATTATAACCGGCCCCAATATGGCAGGAAAATCTACGATTCTTCGGCAGGTGGCGCTTCTGGTTATCATGGCACAGATGGGTTCTTTTGTGCCCGCAAAAAAGGCTTCAATCAGCATTACAGACAGGATATTTACCAGGGTTGGAGCCTTGGACAACCTTTCTCAGGGCCAGAGTACCTTTATGGTGGAAATGCAGGAGACAGCTAATATTTTAAATAATGCAACCGGACAAAGTCTCGTTATTATGGATGAGATAGGCAGAGGCACAAGCACATTTGACGGTCTTAGCATTGCCTGGGCGGTTGCAGAATACCTTCATGATATAAAGGCCGGTGGTGTGAAAACCCTTTTTGCCACCCACTACCATGAGTTGACAGAGTTAGCCAAAACAAAAGAACGGGTAAAAAACTATAATATCGAGGTAACCGAATGGAATGATGAAATAATCTTTTTAAGAAAGCTGGTTGAAGGGAGTACTAATCGAAGCTACGGCATTCAGGTTGCCAGACTTGCAGGCATTCCAGACACAGTTATAAATCGGGCAAAAAAGATCCTTTTTAATATAGAAAACAGGGAGAGCAAATTAAACGAATCCCATCTTTTTCCAAATGCGAATAATTTTGTAAAAAAAGGGCAGGTCCAGTTAAATCTATTTCGCAGGCCGGAGTCTTTTGTAATAGAGAAGCTGCAAAAGCTTGACACATTAAAAATGACTCCGCTTGAAGCATTGAACTATTTGCATAAACTGCAAAAGGAATTAAATGTCAGGAATTGAGGGATTAAGGATCGGCTCACGCAAAGGCGCTAAGGCGCTAAGATAGAGGAAATAGGATTGGAATGAACATCGAACATCGAACGTCCAACATCGAATGTTGAATGGAAAAAGCAGAAGAAACAGAAATCAGAGGTCAGATGCCAGAGGTCGGAAAAACAACAACCCTGAACCTTTGTTTCTCGTTTAGCATTTATTTTTTCATTCGATTTTAGAATAATTTGAGGAGCAAAGCGACATCATTATTCGATGTTCGACGTTCGATGTTCGATGTTGGACGTTCATCTTTTAATATATTCGATATTCAGGTAGAGGCTTTAGGGATTAATTTTGGAGCTGAGCTAATTCGCGATGGTATTTCAAGAGTAGTCAATGTGTTATAATTTTAAAATCTTTGCGCCTTTGCGTGAAAAGTGTGATAAAATTTGATTAAAAAATCATTCATATTATTATATTTTCTTGTTTGCTGTGTCATTTTGATTATGCAGCCTGACATATCATCGGCTGTTATGGCAAGAGATAAGTATATTAAGGCTGAAGCCTGTTATAACAATCTTTGCAAAAACCCCGAAAAGCAAAAATACAGGCATAACTGGCTGAATTGCATAGAAAAATTTCAAGCTGTTTACAAGCATGACCCTTCAGATCCGTGGGCTGCAGCAGGGCTTTATATGTCTGGAAAGCTTTATCAGGAGCTTTACAAAAGATCGTATAAAAAATCGGACAAAAAGGAGGCCCTTGATTTATTTGAGCGTATTGTAAAACGTTTCCCGGAAAGCAGATATAAATATAAGGCCGGCCTGGCTATAAGAGCTCTTTCAATACCCGGGAATCAAATTAAAGAAACCACCAGTGACGACACTTCAAATCCGGAAAATCTTTCCATTATAACCGGTCTTCGATTCTGGTCCAATCCAAACTATACCAGAATTGTTATCGACGCTGACAAGGAAACTTCATACGTTCACAGACTTCTTAGAAAAGACCCTTCAATCAAAAAGCCCCAGCGTCTGTATGTTGATTTAAAAAGCTCGATTTTAGAGAAAAACACGGAAAAGAGAATCCCTATTAACGACAATATGCTCAGCGATACGCGAGCCGGCCAGCATACATCCGATTCGGTCAGGGTGGTTATAGATATAAAATCGTTTAAGACTTACAAAATCTTTTCATTGAAGAACCCATTCAGGATCGTCATAGATGTATGGGGGGAAGACACAAACGCAAAATATAAGGCAGACTCTAAGCTTATACCATCAAAACAGAATGAAAAACTTACTGCAAGCGCTCTGGCGAAGCAGTTGGCCCTTGGTGTTAACACAATTGTTATCGATTCCGGACACGGCGGCCGTGATTATGGAGCGCCGGGCTATTTAAGGGGTGTTCACGAAAGAAATGTGACGCTTAATATCGGGAAAAAACTTGCGAAAACAATTCGCGAAAACCTGGGTTGCAAAGTAATCATGACCCGCAATGGAAATAAATATCTTACACTTGAGGAGCGAACGGCGATTGCAAATACAAAGAATGCGGATCTTTTTATATCCATTCACACAAATGCCGCCAGGGACAGAAGGGCTTTTGGTATCGAGACCTTTTTCTTAAACCTTGCCACAGATGATGATGCCATATTGGTTGCCGCACGTGAAAACGCCACATCAACTAAGAATATCAGCGATCTGCAGACTATTTTAAGCGATCTTATGCAAAATGCCAAGATCAATGAATCGAGCCGTCTGGCATACCATGTCCAGGAGTCTATGTATGAACATATGAAAAAGAAATACAGCCAGATAAAGAATAAAGGGGTGAAACAGGCGCCGTTTTATGTTCTCCTTGGAGCCCAGATGCCTTCCATACTGATAGAAACATCCTTTATAAGCAATCCCAGGGAATGCAAAAGATTAATCGATTCAAAATACCAGGAACATTTATGCGATGCTATCGTAGAAGGTATCAAAAGCTACATCAAGGAGACGAATCCAACCGCTTTTTTAAAAACAGATACTGAAAAGGACTCAAAGGGGTAAATGTTAGGATTAAGGGAATTAGCTTATTAGACTGTAGGCCGTTAGGAAGGGATTAAAGGTTTAAGGATTAAGGATTAAGGGAATGGAGAACGAAAAACCCAAAAAAATAAGCTTTTTGTATTTATAGTTGAGCGAAGCGAATCCTTAACTTTAGGCACTTTAATATACTTTAGCTCACTTTAGGCACCTTAATAATCTTAACACCTAACACTTAAGACATTTATGGGAGGTTATTATGGAATATAAAAACATTGTATTCGAAGTAAAAGATGGCATTGCAATAATTACATTCAACAGGCCTGAGGTATTAAATGCCTTAAACGATAATCTGCTTAATGAGCTGTCCCATGCTCTTGACAAAATCGCCGAAAATAAAGATATCAGGGTTCTTATCATTACCGGAGCCGGTGAAAAATCGTTTGTCGCAGGAGCCGATATCAAGGAGATAGCCACTTTTGACGCGCTGGATGCAAAATCGTTTGCTCAAACCGGTCAATCAACGATAAACAGATTTCAGGAATTGCCGATACCGGTTATTGCCGCAGTAAACGGCTTTGCCCTTGGGGGAGGATGCGAGATAGCACTTGCGTGCGATTTTATTTATGCTTCTGAAAATGCACTGTTTGGCTTGCCTGAAGTTAATCTCGGGCTTATACCCGGCATGGGAGGTACACAAAGACTGCCGAGATTGATAGGAAAAAACATGGCTAAGGAAATGATATTTACCGGAAAGATAATTCCAGCGGCCGAAGCTGAAAAAATCGGAATAGTTAACAGGGTCTGTTCTCAAAAATCGCTTATGGAGGAAACCATCAAGGTTGCCGGAGTCATTGCTTCAAAAGGAAAGGTCTCTATCCGTGCAGCAAAACAGGCTATTGACATTGGAGCAAATGTCGATCTTTATTCAGGCTGCAAGATTGAAATTGATGCATTTGCTTTATGCATGGCCAGCGAGGACGCTAAAGAGGGAACGATTGCTTTTATTGAAAAGAGAGAAGCAAATTTCAAGGGGAGTCTTAATTGAAACCTTGTTTTTTCTTGACACCTTTTTTTTGATCAGTTATAAATTAAAGACTTTATATATAGATTAGGAAAAGGATGTATGATAGTTCAATTTTTCTACTTTAGCTATTTTAACTTGTATGGAAGATTCTTTTTCAGGGAGTCTATCCATGGGATGGCAAGGTAAGGGCTGGCAAGGTAAAAAATGCCAAACTTAATATAACATAAAACCATGGGTAGATAAAACAAAACGGAACTCATGGTTTTTTAAAAGGCTGTGAGTTTTACTCGCAGCCTTTTTTATTGTTTGAAAGGAGTGTTGGAATGATTCTCGATATAGGATTTGAAACCATGCCAAGGGAAGATCTGGAGGCAATCATACTGCGACGGCTCAAGGCTACCATTAATCGTGTCTATGCAAATGTTCCTTTTTACAGGAAAAAGTTTGAAGAAAATCATATCATGCCCAAGGATATCAAGTCGTTAGAAGATTTAAAACAAATTCCTTTCACTACAAAAGCGGATTTGCGCGATAATTATCCCTTTGGAATGTTTGCGGTCCCCATGGATAATGTTGTGCGTATTCATGCCTCATCCGGAACAACCGGCCAACCTACCGCAGTCGGTTATACTGCAAGGGATATAAACACCTGGGCTGAGCTTATGGCCCGTGCTCTTGCCGCAGGCGGGGCAACTCGCGGAGACATTATTCATAATGCTTATGGATATGGTCTCTTTACCGGAGGCCTGGGTGTTCATTACGGCGCTGAAAAGCTTGGCGCTTCGGTTATTCCTGTTTCAGGCGGAAATACAAAAAGACAGATTATTATTATGAAAGATTTTGGCCCGACTATACTGGCGGCAACGCCTTCTTATACTCTTCATCTCGCAGAGGTGGCAGAAGAAATGGGTGTTTCTTTTCATGATTTAAAATTCAAATTCGGGATATTCGGCGCTGAACCATGGTCGGAAAATATGAGGCAGGAGATAGAACACAAACTCAATATAACTGCGGTAGATATTTACGGTTTGAGCGAGATTATGGGCCCGGGAGTTGCAATTGAATGCCATGAAGCAAAAAAAGGTCTCCATATCTTTGAAGATCACTTTATACCGGAGATTATCGATCCGGAAACAGAGGAAGTGCTTCCTTATGGTGAAACCGGAGAGCTTGTTTTTACAACCATAACCAAGGAAGCTTTCCCTGTCATACGGTATAGAACTCGTGACATAACCTCACTCAATCCGGAGCCGTGTATATGCGGCCGGACACATATACGCATGAACAGGGTCACCGGTCGTACTGACGATATGCTGATTATCCGCGGTGTCAATGTGTTTCCGTCGCAGATTGAAAGTGTTCTCATGGAAATGGATGAAGTTGAACCTTACTATCAGCTTGTTGTTGACAGAGAAGGCAATCTTGATACCCTCACGGTTCTGGTAGAGGTTGGAGAACGTCTTTTTTCTGACGAGGTAAAAGTCCTGCAGAACATGGAAAGGAAAATATCAAATAATATAAAAGAATATCTTGGCGTTTCCGCAAAAGTAAAATTGGTGGAACCAAAGGTGATTGCTCGCAGCCAGGGAAAAGCTGTGCGGGTGATTGACAATCGAAAGATATAAGGAGAATGGGGGCAAGATATGCGGGCGGAACAAATTTCAGTATTTTTGGAAAACAAGGCTGGACGTTTGGCTGAAGTTGCAGCTATTCTTACAGAAGCGGATGTGAATATCAGGGCGCTGGCCCTGGCAGACACATCCGATTTTGGCGTGTTGCGACTGATCGTAAATGACAATCAAAAGGCCATACAAGCATTAAAAAACCGTGGTTTTACCGTGAGCAAAACCGATGTTGTGGCAGTAGAAGTGGAAGACAGGCCTGGAGGCCTGAATCGAATACTCGATATTTTGCACCAGGCTGGAATTAACGTGGAGTATATGTATGCTTTTGTACAGCATAGCGGAAAAAATGCGGTAATGATCTTTAAAATCGATGCGATCGATGAGGCCATAAAATTACTTCAAAAGAACAACGTAACAGTAATTGAGGGAAGCAAAGTGTATACGATGTAAATAAAGACATCAAATAGCTTTTAGCAGTTAGCCTTTAGCTAAGAGCTAACCGCTAAAGGCTAATCGCTCAACTTAGGTTAAAGGCAGAAACAAATGGAGGAAAAAATGAGACTTAGGAGATTTATTATTTTGGCAACAATCTGTCTATTTGGCATTGGCCTACTGGTCAGTCCGGCACAAGCCTTTAAAGGGTCCTATAAAGTGGGTGCCGTTTTTGCAGTAACTGGCGGTGCTTCTTTTTTAGGAGATCCTGAAAAAAAGACGGTTGAAATGATGGCCGAAGAAATCAATAAGGCCGGTGGCATTAACGGGTATAAGCTAGAACTTATTATTTATGACACAGAAGGGGATGCCACCAAATGTAATCTGGCTGTTAAAAAACTCATAACCCAGGATAAGGTATGTGCCATTATTGGTCCTTCCTTGAGTGGAACCTCTCTTGCGGTGATACCGGTTGCTGAACAATATAAAATCCCTCTGGTTTCATGTGCAGCCAGTTACAAAATTGTTTACGATGAAAAAACGGGCAAGCCGTATCAATGGGTTTTTAAAACCCCCCAGTCGGACAGTATGGCAGTGGAGGCCCTATATACCCATCTTAAAAACAGAGGAATCAATAAAATCGCCATCATGAGCGTAACCTCCGGATTTGGGGCCAGTGGACGTTCAGAGTTGATCAGGCTTGCACCCGAGTATGATATGAAGGTTGTCGCCGATGAAAAATATGGGCCAAAAGATACGGATATGATGGCCCAGTTGACCAAGATTAAAGGAATAGTTCCTCAGGCAATTATCAATTGGTCTATAGGACCAACCCAGGTTTTGGTGCTTCGTAACTGGAAAGACCTGGGCATGACAAGCATTCCATTTTATCAGAGTCATGGTTTTGGAAGCCGCGAAAACATCAAGATGGCCGCAGGAGCTGCCGAAGGTGTTGCTGCCCCCTTAGGCGCCTGTAACACTCCCGAAGCGCTGCCGGCGAATCATCCTCAAAAAAACGTAACAATGAATTATCTGAATAGCTATACTGCCAAATACAATGAACCTTTGAGTTCATTTGGCGGTCACGCCTGGGACGCCCTGACCCTGGTTGTCAAAGCTCTTAAAGCCGTTGGTTGTGACAAGGCCGGCATCAGGGATTATATTGAAAATACAAAAAACTTTGTCGGTCAGCATGGTATATTTAACTTTTCAACAGAAGATCACAACGGCTTGACGTGGGAACAGTCTTTTAATATGATAACGGTTAAAAACGGGGACTGGGTCATAATAAAATAATCAACTGAATTACATTGACAAACCATTTGTGAGGACGGTGATTCTATCGTCCTCACTTTTTTATCCGATAAAGAGATATGGAAAAAATTACACTGGCAAGCCAGCTTTTACAATACCTCATTACAGGGCTGACCGTTGGCAGCGTTTATGCCATGGTAGCCGTGGGATTTAATATTATTTATAATGTAACCGAGATTATCAATTTTGCTCAGGGTGAATTTGTCATGCTGGGCGGATTGATAATGGTTTTTCTGCATGTTGCCATGGGGCTGCCCCTTATTCTGGCTTTTCCGGCTACAATTGTTCTGGTAACGGTGATCGGGATACTTATCGACCGTCTTGCCATTCGCCATATCCGTCATCCATCCGTCTTTACGCTGATTATCGCAACAATTGCAGTGTCCATCATAATCAAGGGGATGGCTTCATTTATTTGGGGCAAGGACCCTTTTGATCTTCCTGCGTTTTCCGGCCGCAATCCAATTAATATCCTTGGCGCCGTGATTCAACCCCAATATTTCTGGGTAATCGGCTTTTTGGTCATCGCAGCCATTGCTCTGTCCATATTCTTTGATCGGACCATCATAGGCAAGGCCATGAGCGCCTGCGCCGATAATGCGGATGCGGCCAGTCTGGTGGGCATCAATGTCAAACAGATGGTTTTGTTGTCCTTTGCTCTTTCAGCCGCTATCGGAGCTGTGGCCGGTATTACTATAACCCCGATTTCCCTTATGGAATATGACCGTGGGGCCATGCTGGCGGTAAAGGGATTCGGGGCGGCCGTTCTAGGCGGTCTGGGAAGCTTTCCGGGCGCTATCCTGGGTGGCTTGATCATCGGAAGCATCGAATCATTTGGAGCAGGTCTTATTCACTCGGGATACAAAGACGCTTTTGCTTTGATTGTGCTTCTAATTATCTTGTTTTTTAAACCCAGCGGGCTTCTGGGCAGCACAGAGATCAGCAGAATCAAAAGGTTTTAGGTATGTTACGAATCGCCAAACTCCCCATTGCCATCTTTGCTCTTTTTATCATTGTTTTTCCATGGATTGCCCGCCAAATTCCCGCCATAGGAAACTATACCGATATTATGGTTTTTGTGGGCATTTATTGCCTGATTACTATTGGTCTCAGCCTTTTGATGGGGTATGCCGGACAGATATCCATCGGGCATGCGGCGTTTTTTGGTATCGGCGCATATATTTCGGGCGTCCTGACCGCAAAATATGGTATGAATGCCTGGGCATGTATGGTGATCGGAATGACTGTTGCCGCTGTCGTGGCTGCTTTGGTGGGTGCGCCTTCCCTCAAATTAAAGGGGCATTATCTGGCCATGGCAACCCTTGCCTTTGGAATCATCGTTTTTATAATCTTCAACGAAGAAATCGAATGGACCGGCGGTCCGGACGGCATGTCCGGCATTCCTGGGTTAAGTATTTTTGGCTTTGAGTTTGATTCTGTTGAACGCTATTACTACCTTGTCTGGGGTTTTGTTCTGGCGGCCTTTGTCTTTACTGTTAATGTAATTCAGTCAGGCACCGGCCGTGCTCTAAGGGCCATCCATGCCAGTGAACCGGCAGCCAGTGCCATGGGGGTAAATGTTTCCAGGTTCAAGATACTGGTTTTTGTCTACTCCGCTGTTTTGGCATCTTTGGCCGGAAGTTTTTATGCCCATTATCTTAATTTTATCAATCCATCTACATTTGATCTTTTCTTTTCCATAAAACTTCTGATCATGATCGCCCTGGGCGGGATGCATAGCATCTGGGGTGCGATCATGGGAACCGGTCTGATCACATTTTTGAGTTATGAATGGCTGCGGTATTTTGAGGAGTTTGAGATCATAGTGTATGGCGTCATACTCCTCTTTGTCACCGTTTTATTGCCGGATGGTCTGGCAGGGGTGCCGAAGATTGTAAAAGGCTGGTTCAGGAGAAAGGTATCTGATGAGCGCTGATATAGAGGAAAACGTTCTCGAGCTGCAAGGGGTGGTCGTGACCTTTGGCGGGCTAATGGCGCTCAGCGACCTTAATTTTAAAGTTCGAAGGGGGACGATTAAGGCGATTATCGGTCCCAATGGCGCTGGCAAGACAACCCTGTTTAATGTTATTACCGGATCTTTTCCGCCAACAGAGGGAACAGTGAGGTTCAACGGTCGACCCATTCAGCATCTCAAGGCCCACAATATTGCGGCCCTGGGTATTTCCCGGACTTTCCAGACGGTTGAGCTGTTCGGGAATATGACTGTTATTGAAAATGTCATGCTGGGCTGTCATACTCGATTTCGGACATCCTTTATGGCTTCCGGGCTTGCTTTGCCTCAGTCAAGACGTAAAGAAAAACAGATCAGGGAAAGCGCGTTGAAGATTCTAAAATTTATCGGGCTTGCCGATAAATTCAAAGATTCGGCGGACAGCCTGCCCCTGGGTGAACAAAAATTACTGGAGATCGGGCGGGCACTGGCCAGTGAGCCGGAACTTATTTGTCTGGACGAACCAGCGGCGGGTCTCAATGAGACAGAGACCTATGTGGCATCTTCCTTGATCAAGGCCATCAATGCAAAAGGGACGACCGTTTTACTGGTGGAACATGATATGAAGGTGGTGATGAATATCTCGGATGAAATTTTGGTGCTAAACTATGGCCAGAAGATCGCCGAAGGGCTGCCTGAAGATGTCCGGAACAACCACAGGGTTATTGATGCGTATTTAGGAGGAGTGGCCTGATATGCTGAGGATTGATGGGCTCAACGCCTCTTATGGAAGTATCCGTGTGCTTAAAGATGTTACCATACAGGTTCCTGAGGGAAAGGTAGTTTCCATCATTGGAGCCAACGGGGCAGGCAAGTCGACTCTCTTAAAATCTATCTCCGGCATAATGAAGATCAATGGGGGGCGTATTCTTTATAAGGAGCGGAATATTGCCGGCATGCCGGCAAACCGGATTGTGCGCCTGGGCATTTCACAGGTGCCGGAAGGGAGACAGCTTTTTACCCATCTGACCGTTCAGGATAATATCAATCTCGGGGCCTATCATTACTTTAAACGGAGCAACCGGCTTGAGATCAAGGAGAGAATGGCACGTGTCTATCAGATGTTTCCGATCCTGGAAAAACGTTCCAAACAGATCGCCGGCACCCTTTCAGGCGGTGAGCAGCAGATGTTAGCCATCGGCCGTGCCCTGATGGGGCGCCCCGAACTCCTGCTTTTGGACGAACCATCCATGGGTATAGCCCCGTTGGTGGTCAGGGAAATTTTTAATGTCATTAAACAGCTAAACCAATCGGGTGTTACGATTCTGCTCGTGGAACAGAATGCAAGGGCTGCTCTCAAAGTGGCCCATCACTCCTACGTGATCGAGAGAGGTGAAATCGTTTTAGAAGGTTCAGCCGCAGAACTTTTGGACAACCCCAAGGTAAAAGAGCATTATCTGGGCGGATAACAAATAAAATCAAAGGCGATCCTTCCAGAATCATTCCTGCAAATTTGGATTACAGCCGACTTGAGTTAATTCTTTGACATTGCAAGTTAAATTAGTTTATATATTATTAATAGAGTTTAGGGATTGGCTCGCGCAAAGCCGCAAAGGCGCTAAAATAAAAAACATAGCGCCTTAGCGCCTTTGCGCGAGGAAATGAATCTGGTTCTATTTATATAGGTTGTGATTATGGCAAAAAATAAAAAAACCGTTCAATTAGTGTGGGGCATTGCCCTTGTTTTAGCCGGAATAGGGGTATTTTACAGAATACCTCAAGTTATGCCAAAAATAGAGCAGATCAAACAGTTTTCTTCAATAATGCTTTTCATACGTTTTTGTTTCTATTTTTTAGGAGTTTTGCTTATCGGCGGAGGAGCACAGAAGCTTTATAATAATTACAAAAGCCAAAAAGACTCAGATGAGAGACCTTCTCCTAACACCTAACACCTTTTTACTATTTGATAATAAATATGCTAAACGAAACTAATCAATTAGGCACAAAGCATGTAAGTGTCAGCAGCCTCAAACTTGAGGTAGAATACAGAACTAAACTCCAGGACATTTGCAACAAAATATATGCTGCATCTAATATAGATGAAATCCTGGTTGATCTGAAGGACGAAATCACAGGACTTTTTCAAGCAGAAAGACTTACGGTTTATGTTGTGGACGGGGAAAAAAGGGAACTGGTGTCACGATTCAAGTCCGGCGATGAAATATCAGAAATACGTATTCCTATATCGGCAGCCAGCATAGCCGGATATTCCGCTTTCAAGCAGAAACTGGTTAATATCAAAAATGCTTATGATGAAAAGGAGCTCTACGCAATCGATCCAGCCCTTAACTTTGATAAAAGATGGGATCAAAAAACAGGCTTTAAAACAAACCAGGTTTTAGTAATCCCAATCATCTTCAAAAAATATCTTCTTGGTGCTGTTCAACTGATAAACCATACAGCCGGAACTTCATTTGCCAAGCGGGACGAAGAGTCGGTAATCGAACTGGCCAAGATACTCGGGATCGCGCTGTATAATCAAAAACGGATAGCAAGGGCCAAGACAAATAAGTTCAGTTATCTCATCGCAAATCAAATTATTACCGAGAAAGAGCTTGATAAGACCATTATCGAAGCAAGACGAAGAAAAGAACCTGTTGAAAATATTTTGATGTCTGATCTTAAAATCACAAAAAATGACATAAGAAAATCGTTCTCTAAATATTACAATGTTCAATATGTTGAATACAATGCAAAAACACCTATTCCCGGCGATCTTCTTATGGGCCTGAAGGTTCCTTTCATGCGCAATAATCTATGGGTACCTTTGCATGTTGATAAGGACGGAAATATCGTAATAATGGTGGATAACCCGTATAATCTTCAGAAGATTGATGAAATAAAAGGGCTCTTCCCAGGAAAAAAACTGATGTTTCGCGTTGCATTAAAGGAAGATATCCTGAATTATATTAAGCTGTTTACTCAGGACGCAAAAGAACTTGCCGAAATGGATGATATACTTAGGCAGCTTCACGATGAGGCAACAGAAATAGAGGATACCGAAGCCGGAGTAACAGAGGAAGCCAGCGCAGTGGTTCAGCTTGTGAACAAGATCATTATTGATGCTTACAATCGCGGCGCTTCAGATATTCATATTGAACCATATCCTGGAAAGGAAAACACGCGGGTACGCATAAGGATAGACGGAAGTTGCGAATTATATCAGAATATACCTTACAATTACAAAAGTGCTGTCGTGTCACGCTTAAAGATCATGTCCGACCTTGATATAGCGGAACGTCGCAAACCTCAGGACGGGAAGATTAAATTTAAAAAATACGGGGGCCCTGACATAGAGCTCAGGGTTGCGACCGTTCCGACTCAGGGGGGAATGGAAGATATTGTGATGCGTATCCTTGCGGCAGGTGAACCTATTCCACTTAACAAAATGGGCTTTTCAAAACAAAATTATGAAAACTTTGTAAGTGTTATTACAAAACCTTATGGAATCATATTTGTATGCGGCCCCACAGGTTCAGGTAAAACCACCACGCTTCATTCAGCTTTGAGTTATATTAATAATATTGAAACCAAGATTTGGACTGCCGAAGATCCTGTTGAAATTACTCAGCCGGGCTTGAGACAGGTTCAGGTAAAACCAAAGATAGGATTTGATTTTGCCGCTGCAATGCGAGCATTTCTAAGGGCGGATCCGGATATTATTATGGTTGGTGAAATGCGGGACAAGGAAACCACATCGATAGGCATAGAAGCATCACTCACCGGTCACTTAGTATTTTCAACACTTCATACCAACAGCGCCCCGGAAAGCATAACAAGACTTCTTGATATGGGAATGGATCCTTTTAATTTTGCAGACGCTATCCTGTGCATTCTTGCTCAACGACTGATTCGTACTATCTGCAAGGATTGCAAGAAGACCTATCATCCATCAAAAGAAGAATATGATGAACTTGTCAGAGAATACGGCATCGAAGCTTTTAAAAAAAACCTAAACATTCCTTACTCGGACAATTTGGTTCTATACAAACCTGTAGGGTGCCAGGCATGCAGTAATACCGGCTATCGTGGCCGTATGGGCATACACGAACTGTTAATGGGAACCGACGTGCAGAAAAGATTGATACAGGGCAGTGCAAAAATGGAGGATATTCGAAATCAGGCTGTAAAGGACGGCATGACTACACTTAAGCAGGATGGAATTGAAAAGATTTTTGCCGGATACTCCGATCTTCTTCAGGTCAGGAAAGTCTGTATTAATTAATAGAAAACAGTGGTTTAGCTTGTCAGTCTGAAGGCTGTTTTTCCCTTCATTCAAAACTAAAAATTAAAAACTCAAAGTTAGAGACCTTTGAAAAATGCTCAATTTTGTTCAATTTCAAGGAAGGCGAAAATTTTAACCGCAGGAATACATTGAGTATTTTGAGGATTAAAATTTGAGCCTGACGCCGCAATTGGGCAAAAGGGGGCGATTTGCAAAGGTCTCAATTATACTTAACACCTGACACTATGCGTATAGGCATTGGATATGATATTCACAGATTAGTACCTGGGCGTCAACTGGTTATCGGCGGGGTTGCGATTCCATTTGAAAAAGGCCTTCTCGGGCATTCAGATGCAGATGTACTTATTCATGCATTGTGCGATGCACTTTTAGGCGCGGCAGGTTTAGGCGACATCGGTATATATTTTCCTGATACAGATAAGCAGTTTAAAGATATAAGCAGCATAAAACTCCTTGTTAAGACCTGTGAAATGGTCAGCAGTAAAGGTTTTACGATAAGCAATATAGATTCTACCGTTTTTGCCGAAGCCCCAAAGCTTTTACCATATAGAAAAGCAATGCAGAAAAACATTGCCAAAACAATTAAAATCGAAGTTGACAGAGTCAATATCAAAGCTACTACCACCGAGGGCCTTGGAATTATTGGAACGGGAGAAGGTATAGCCGCAATGTGCATTGCGATGCTAAAGGAAAGTGCCTAAAATGCCTAAAGTGAGCTAAAGTGCCTAAAGTTGTGGTACGCCTTCGGCGTGCTGATTTTAGCCATGGTTCCGACACGGTATATAGGCTTAAAAGATGAAAAGAGTTAAAGTCCACCATGTCTTAAAAAGACCCATAAAATTGATTGAGCGAAGCTATTTCTTAACTTTAGCTCACTTTAGCGCACTTTAATATACTTTAGGCACTTTAAAAAAATATGCCTCTTCGAATTTACAATACATTAAAAAGAAAAAAGGAGCTGTTTAAACCTGTCGAAAACGGCAGGGTAAGCATGTATGTTTGCGGCCCCACTGTTTATGATTCCTGTCACATAGGACATGCCAGGTCTGTTGTGACATTTGATGTTATAGCCCGCTATTTTAAAGAAAAAGGCTATGATGTAACCTATGTAAGAAATTTTACAGACATTGATGACAAAATAATCAACAGGGCCAATGAGCTTGGCATCGCCCCATTAACACTTGCAGAAAAATATATCAGTGAATTCCATGATGATATGGAAGCTCTGAATGTTGAAAGAGCTACAATTGAGCCGAGAGCCACTGAGCATATTGACAGTATAATAAAAGTTATTGAAATATTGATTGAGAAAGGCTTTGCATACATAATAGACGGCGATGTCTATTATGCGGTCGAGTTATTTAAAGACTATGGAAAACTTTCCGGGCGCAAGCTAAAGGATATGGAGGCAGGCGCAAGGGTGGATATTGACAAAAGGAAACACAATCCTTTTGATTTTGCTTTATGGAAATCGTCAAAGCCTGGAGAACCGGTCTGGGACAGCCCATGGGGCGGGGGCAGGCCCGGATGGCACATTGAATGTTCGGCCATGAGCGCCGAATATTTAGGGGAAACCTTTGATATCCATGGCGGAGGGAAAGATCTTATTTTTCCGCATCATGAAAATGAAATAGCCCAGTCAGAGGCCGCATTTGGGAAAACTTTTGTAAGATACTGGATTCATAATGGTTTTGTGAATATTAATCAGGAAAAAATGTCAAAATCGCTTGGAAACTTTATCGTACTAAAAGAGATGATAAAGCATTATCATCCTGAAGCATTGCGGCTTTTTCTTCTTTCAAAGCATTATCGCAGCCCTGTTGACTTTACAGATAAAGCAATGGATGACGCTGTTGCCGGTCTTGATAAAATTTATGCGCTGCTTGAGCGTATTGAAAAACAATTCGGACCTGCATCAGGCCAGGATAAAACTCTCGATGCCACTGTGTTTTGGGGGCAATTCTGTAAAGCTATGGATGATGATTTCAATACCGCCCTTGGAATAGCCACGCTTTTTGAAGCTGTTCGCAGTATAAACCGTCTGCTCGATGAACCGCAAAAGCGAACGCATTCCCCGCAGCTTCAAAACAAAAACAGCTTTCCTCAAGACGCTGAAGACAAAGTACACTCGGGTCGGGCAATTATCCTGAAAATGGGCGCAATTTTAGGCATACTTAATGAATCACCTGAAGAATATTTTGTAAAAAAAAGATCTGCGGAACTTGAAAAAAAAACGATCGATTCTGAAATGATTGACAAGATGATAATGGAGCGGATTGAGGCCAGAAAGGCAAAAAACTGGGCCATGGCCGATCAAATCAGAAAACAGCTCGAAGAAATGAATATAATTATTGAAGATCGTCCCGAAGGCACAGTCTGGAAGGTGAAAAACTGAAGTTATAAGTGCCTAAAGTGAGCTAAAGTTGAAATAGGATTAGGGATTATAGGCTGTGAAAAAAGTGTGAACTGTTACTATCAGAGACCTTTGAATTTTGCCGGAAATAGTTTAAATTTATTAAAAAAACTGTAAACCGTTAACTGTGAACCGTGAACGGCCACTAAAATTCTTCGCTCCTTTCGTGATAAAATATTCCTGAATTAAAAACGTTTTTTCTTTAATTCAAAATTAAAAATTAAAAACTCAAAATTATACCTAACACCCATGCCCCTTTTTAACCTTATATCAGATTTAACACCAAAGGGACACCAGCCAAATGCGATTAAATTATTAAGCAAGAGTATCTTGTCCGGCAACAAACACCATGTCCTTCTTGGAGTCACGGGATCGGGGAAAACGTTTACCGTGGCAAATATTATTAAAACAGTTGAAAGACCGACCCTTGTGCTGGCGCCCAACAAGACCCTTGCTGCCCAGCTTTATAGTGAGTTTAAATCACTCTTTCCTGAAAATAGTGTCGAATATTTTGTAAGCTACTATGATTATTACCAGCCTGAAGCCTATATTCCTGCCAGTGATACCTACATACAAAAAGATTCTTCAATAAACGAAATGATAGATAAATTGCGTCACAGCGCGACCAGATCCGTGCTTTCGCGCAGGGATGTTATTGTTGTTGCAAGCGTATCATGTATATTCGGACTTGGCGCTCCTGAAGACTATCTTTCTATGAGTGTTGAGCTGAAAACCGGTATGGAGCTTGTTCGAAACAAGCTTCTGTCCAGGCTTGTTGCCATGCAATATGAGCGAAACGATATTGATTTTCACAGGGGAGTTTTCAGGGTAAGAGGTGACAGGGTTGAGATATTTCCTTCATATGAAGAGGAGAGCGCGGTTCGCATCGATTTTTTCGGAGATCAGGTGGAAGCTGTTTCGAAATTTGACCCTTTAAGGGGGCTTGTTACGGACCGTTTGAAAAGAATTACAATATTTCCTGCCAGCCATTATGTAGCTAATAAGCAAACGCTTGAAAAAGCGATAAAAAGCATTAGAAACGAGTTAAAGGAAAGGATTAATTATTTCAGAAACGAAAACAAACTGATAGAGGCTCAGCGTATTGAAGAGAGAACAAATTTTGATCTCGAGATGATGCTGGAATTAGGCTACTGCAACGGCATCGAGAATTATTCGAGGCATTTAACCGGAAGGACTCCCGGAGAACCGCCGCCGACCCTTTTTGATTATTTTCCTGACGATTTACTCGTATGCATTGATGAAAGCCATATTGCCGTGCCACAGATTCGCGCCATGTATAAGGGTGACAGATCCCGCAAGACCACCCTTGTAGAATACGGGTTCAGGCTTCCATCTGCTCTTGATAACCGGCCTCTTAAATTTGAAGAGTTTGAATCAAAAACTTCACAGGTTCTTTATACATCCGCGACTCCTGCTGAATACGAACTTGATAAGGCAAAGGGGGCTGTAGTTGAACAGATAGTAAGACCCACAGGCCTTGTTGATCCGCAAATTGATGTAAGAAAAGCACAGCATCAGGTTGATGATCTTTTTGAAGAGATTCAGTTATGCTGCAAAAAGGATGAAAGAGTCCTGGTTACTACCTTGACAAAGCGCATGGCTGAAGATCTTACAGAATATTATCAGGATCTTGGCATAAGGGTTCGCTATCTTCATGCAGACATAAACACCTTGGAAAGGGTGGATATTATAAGGGATCTCAGGGCCGGCAAATTTGATGTTCTTATTGGAATAAATCTTCTTCGGGAAGGGCTTGACTTGCCGGAGGTTTCACTTGTAGCCATACTGGACGCAGACAAGGAAGGTTTTTTGCGTTCAGCAAGGTCTCTTATTCAAACATGCGGCAGAGCATCCAGAAATGTCAACGGCAGGGTAATAATGTATGCCGATCGTATAACAAAGTCAATGAAACAGGCAATAGATGAGACAAACCGGCGCAGAAAAGTTCAGGAGGCTTTCAATAAAAAGAACAATATTATTCCAACAACCATCAAAAAAGATATTATACCTGTTTTTTACTCAGCTTATGCTTCTGAAGATATATCCACAGACAAGGTTGCGGAAGCTATCACCGCATACGAGTCCCTGGACAAGATCGACGATATTATTAAATCCCTTGAAAAAGAAATGGCGCGGGTTGCAAAAGCACTTGAATTTGAAAAGGCTGGAGAGCTTCGTGATCAGATAAGAGCGCTGAAAAGGATAGCGCTTTATTAAATGAGAAGCAAGGCGCTATATACACTTGGAACTGTTGCTTTGCTGATGATTGCTTCCTGCATAATCCATGTCAGTCTGTTCGTGCTTTCAAATCAAGGGAAAGACGCCTCTGATGTGTCCAATAATAATAGACCGATCGCTCTTTCTCGCCGCATACCAGGGTTCCAGATCATTGAGGGTATTCCAGATTACACCAACACGATGAAAGTCTTTTCCAGGAACCGATCCTGCGCTGTGATTGCCTCTGCGGCAATCCTTGGGTACCTGGATAATAACGGATATCAAAATTTAATCCCAGAAGGTGGAAACCTTGATGGCAACCTGGACTACTTGTCCAAAGGGCTCTATCAAGAAATCGGCTGCAATTTCGGTCTTGGCGCGATAAACCACAAGATTACATCCGGGATAGAGGCTTACACACGCCGGCACGGTTATGTATTCGAGTGTACTGTCAAGCCGATCACATGGCTCAATATCAAAGAGGAAATCACAGCAGGCAGACCTTTTTTGCTAAAAGTCGTTCTCAAGGACTATGGCATGGAAAATCATATGGTCGTTGTGGCAGGTTTGTGCGAAAAGCCAAAACAGGCTATTGTTGTTTTAGACAACTGGAATAACGGCAATCCAGAACATATTATAGAATGGGAAGCGATAAATATAAGCCGCCAATATGCGGGCACAGCCATGATTACCATAGTGGATTCTGGTAAAAAGTGATGAAAAAAAATAAAGCTATTTGGGGATGGGCAATGTACGACTGGGCAAATTCCGCTTTTGCCACGACTGTTATGGCTGGTTTTTTCCCCATTTTCTTCAAACAGTACTGGAGTTACGGGGCTGATGTTAATATGAGCACCGCTCAGCTTGGATTCGGCAATTCAATTGCCAGTTTAGTTGTAGCTTTAATGGCCCCTGTTCTGGGCGCTATTGCTGATAAAGGCTCGGCCAAGAAAAAGTTTCTGATCTTTTTTGCGTACCTTGGTGTTCTGATGACCGCCTCCTTATTTATGGTTCATAAAGGGGCATGGGCATGGGCTATCTTTTTGTATACCACTGGAATTATCGGATTTTTGGGCGCAAACATATTTTATGATGCTCTTCTGCCGAGTGTGGCGAGTGGAAACAACATCGATTATGTATCCACTTTCGGCTTTGCGCTTGGATATCTTGGCGGTGGCTTGCTGTTTCTTATCAATGTGTTAATGACATTAATGCCGGAAAAATTCGGATTGGCTGATGCCGGAACAGCTATCAGATACTCTTTTGTTTCTGTGGCCCTCTGGTGGGGTATTTTTACAATTTTTATTATACAGTGGGTGCCGGAAAATAAAACCGCCGGTACTTTGCCTGCCGGAGAAAGTTTTGTGAAGGCTGGTTTCATGCAATTCATTGAAACAATAAGAAAAATTCGTCGGTTAAAAACTGTTTGCCTGTTTTTGTTTGCGTATTGGTTTTACATCGACGGTGTGGATACCATCATACGGATGGCGGTAGATTATGGTATATCGCTCGGATTTGATTCAAATGATTTGATTGTTGCACTCTTGATCGTCCAGTTTGTTGGATTCCCCGCTGCATTAGTGTTCGGGAAACTGGGGCAACAGTGGGGGGTGCGAAAGTCAATTTACCTGGCAATCGGCATTTATATGGTCATCACCGTATGGGGAACGATAATGACCAACACGCAGGAGTTTTACATTCTGGCGATAGCTATCGGTTCGGTCCAGGGCGGAATTCAAGCCCTCAGCCGTTCTTACTATGCACGCTTTATTCCCAGAGAGCAGGCCGCTGAGTATTATGGATTCTATAATATGCTGGGTAAATTTGCGGCCATTTTCGGCCCGGCCTTGATGGGTATTGTCGGCCTGACTGCCAGGCGGGTATTGATGCCCTTGTCACCCACCCCCGACCAGATCGTATCTGTTGGTCACTTAGCTTCCCGCTGGAGTATTGCATCTGTTCTAATACTCTTTATTGCCGGAGCGATTCTATTCTATTTTGTTGATGAAGAAAAAGGCAAAAGGGAATTACAGATCGACTGAAGCTCAACCGCATTGTTTGAAAAAATCCAGTTTACCCCCCGATTAATTTCCCTGAACAGACAATTTTTTGAATTAATAAAACCGGTACCAACCATCTGCCGGTGCTTTTTATGTTTCTTAACGATATTGTCTGTCAAAAACAGGTAATGCCCTGTAATACCACCATAGTTTTTCCGGATTGACATTTCACTCAGGCTGCGGGCATTGAGCTGAGAAATAAGAAGAAAGGTTGTTGCTGGTATAAAGTCGATCAATGTAAGCATTTCCGGCATTATAGAAAGAAAGTGGAAATCGCTTTGAGGCTCTAAGGGAGAAAAAATATCTTGCAGCACCTGATTTTGAAAAACAGGATCATTATAAACTCCTTCTTTGATTTCAACCATGAGGTGCGATTTTTTGCCGTATCTGGAAACAACTTCATCGAGAGAAGGAATCATTGGGAAATTTGCTTGTAACTCCGCCAAAGTTACCTCGCTGATCTCAATACTTGAACCGAACACTCTTTTGAGGTTTCTGTCATGAAACACTACCGGCTGCAGATCCCTGGTCCAGCGGACATCGAACTCGATGCCCCATATCCCTTGATCAATCACTGTGTCAAACGCAGGAAGGGTGTTCTCAAAAATGTTTTTGTTATCATGTTCTCCCCTGTGTGAAATGATTTTACAATTACTCAGCTGTTCTTCGCCGGGAAGCGCTTGCGGCAGGTTTGCGTAAACACTATTAACAACCGAATGAAACGAGTTTTCCAGACATAAAGGTATATTCATATCTTTACAGAGTGCATGATTGACAATTATTATGTTCAAGAATACTGTAATCAAAAGAGCAATAAAATACAAGTGGTTAGTTAATACAGGGAATCTTCGACTTTAAGGAAGTTAGCCGTTTCTCTATTGCGGTTCAAGTTCAAGCCTGCCTGTGTGTTACATGCAGACAGGGACGGCGAAAATTTTAATGGAAGCATATCCGGATAAAAAATTAGCTGCAGTTTCTTCAAAGCCCGGTGTTTACATAATGAAGGACGCCAATGGAAAGGTCGTTTACGTGGGCAAGGCCGGAAACCTTCATAAGCGTATTTCTTCATATTTTATGCAGCCGGCTCATCAGGACAACAAAACAAGGGCGCTGGTTAAGAAAATCTCAACCTTTGAGACAATAATAACCAAAACCGAAAAGGAAGCGCTGATCCTTGAATCAACCCTGATCAAACAATATAAGCCAAGGTATAATGTTGTTTTAAAGGATGATAAGCAATATCCATGTTTATGCCTGAATATTAATCAATCATATCCCAGCCTTTCCATAGTCCGGAAAATTAAAAAAGATGGTTCCATCTATTTTGGTCCATTCACTTCTTCCGGCGCTGTGCGTCAAACCCTTAATATAATAAATAAAACCTTCAAGCTTCGCAAATGTAAAACAAAGGAGTTTAAAAACAGGCCGCGTCCGTGTCTTAACTTCCAGATAAAGACATGTCTTGCCCCATGCTGTCTGGATGTTGATAAAAACGCTTACGACGAGATGGTAAAAGAGGTAACACAGTTTTTAAAAGGGAAAACACCTGCTTTGATAAACAGGATAAAAAAGGAGATGTCAATCGCTGCTGAAGCGCTGGAATTTGAACGGGCTGCGGAACTCAGGGACAAGATATCGGATCTTGAGGAAACCCTTGAAAAGCAGGTTGTGGTTTCAACCGATTTTATGGACAGAGATATACTTGGTATTGCCGGGGCAGATGAACTTTCCATAATCACCTTGCTTTTTGTTCGTGGAGGCTGTCTTTTTGGAATGCGGCATTTCAGTTTTTCTGAAACCATATTAACCAATGCGGAACTGATCAGATCCTTTATAGGGCAGTATTATGAAAAATCCCCTTTTATTCCCAGGGAGATCCTTGTACCCATATCCATAGAAGATGCTTCTCTGCTTGAAGATTGGCTCCGCTCGATTAAAGGTAAAAAAGTAAGCATTATACATCCAAAACAGGGAGAAAAGGTTCATCTGCTAAAGATGGCTTCTTTGAATGCGGAAAACAGGCTTAAAGAACAAATCACCTCTCTTGCCGATGAGATCGATTTGCTTGCCGGGCTTCAGAGACGATTGAAGATGGACAGGCTGCCGAAACGTATCGAGTGTTTTGACAACTCGAATATATCCGGCAAAGAACCTGTGGCAGGCATGGTTGTCTTTGAACAGGCAAAGCCGGAAAAATCATCATACAGAAAATACAGGATCAAAGGTGTTTTTAAACCAGACGATTATGCCTGCATGTATGAGGTGTTGAAAAGGCGTTACGCCAAAGCAGAGGAATCTATGCCTTATCCCGATGCTTTGCTTGTTGATGGCGGCAAAGGCCAATTAAGCATTGCCGCAACAGTAATCAAAGAGCTGAAGCTTGAGGGAAAATTCTCAATAATCGGAATAGCCAAGAAGGATAAAAAAAGGGGAGAAATCACAGACAAGATATATTTACCGGGCAGGGTTAACCCGGTTAATTTCGGCAGGGAAGGGGACCTTCTTCTTTTTCTGCAAAGGATCAGGGATGAAGCTCACCGTTTTGCCATCTCTTTTCACCGTAAGCGTCGAGGCAAAGCCTCTCTTCATTCTATTCTTGATGCCATTTCCTCGGTTGGGAAAAAAAGAAAAGCCATTCTGCTTAATCATTTTAAAAGCATTAAAAAAATCCAGGCAGCAACGCTTGAAGAACTCAGCGCTGTGCCTGGAATAAGTAATGCTGTAGCAAAGGCTGTAAAATCAGCTCTTAAATAATTTTTTATATAATTTCTTTCTGTGATCTCTGTGTACTTTGTGGTGAAAATGTCCGGCTATGCTATTTCTTTAAGTAAAGCTTTAAGCTCTGCGACAGCGTCCGCCGATTTTTGAAGAGCTGCGTTTTCATCATCGGTTAATTTAATTTGTATAATCTCCTCTATACCGCTTGCGCCTAATTTAACAGGCACTCCGATAAAAAGACCATTTATCCCATACTCCCCCTCAAGATATGCCGCGCATGGAAGAATCTTTTTCTTGTCCTTTAAAATCGACTCAGCCATTTCCACTGCCGCGGATGCGGGAGCATAAAAAGCGCTGCCTGTTTTAAGAAGTCCTACTATCTCTGCCCCGCCTTTTCTTGTCCTGTCGATCAGGGCGTCAATTCTTTCACTGGAAAGCAGCTCTGTAATAGGTATGCCCGCCACCGTGGAATACCTTGGAAGCGGAACCATGGTATCGCCATGCCCGCCAAGGACAAATGCATGGGTATTTTCAACCGAAACATCAAGCTCCATTGCAATAAAGGCTCTGAACCTGGCGGAATCAAGAACGCCGGCCATGCCCATTACTCTATTTCTTGGAAAACCGCTGGTCTCATACGCAACCTGGCACATGGCATCAAGAGGATTGCTTACAATAATAAGAATGGCTTCAGGCGACAGCTCTGCAGCCTGCTTCGTAACAATTTTCATGATTTTCGCATTAGTGCTTATAAGATCGTCCCTGCTCATGCCGGGCTTTCTTGGTATGCCGGCTGTAATAATAATGATATCGGATCCTGCGGAAGCTTCATAGCTGTTTGAACCTGCAAGGTGAGCGTCATGCTTTTCAATAGGCGCGGCCTCGGTAAGATCCAGAGCCTTTCCCTGTGGCACACCCTCAACAATATCTATCAATGCCACATCGCATAACTCTTTTTCAGCAAGTCTTTGGGCCACTGTAGCGCCTACATTTCCAGCGCCGATTACAGATACTTTTTTGTTCATAATAGTCTCCTTTTAATAATAATAACCAGTCAGCCACAGATATCTACGTTGCTTTAACCTGACACTTTAAATCTAACACTTGATGAATTCGTTTTATTACGAATTCATCAAAATTATCTATCAATATTTGATTCGCACGGTCAAGGGATTTATAGGAGAGAGTACATGATATCATATATCTGATTCTCGGTTTACAGGGTTTTTTTGTGATTATTAGATTCTTGCTTTTTTATTCATCAGCATGCTATTTTAATATAAAAGGAGTTGTGAAAAAATGACGGAAAAACATATTGCTGATTGTCCAGCCTGCGGTAACGAACTGATTATAAAAAAAACGTGACGACGTGTTTACTTAACCTGCAAGTTTTGCGGGACAGAGTATCCTATAGAAAAGCTTGCTGATTTGATAAACGATTCTTTTGAGGAACAGGTTGCGAACACACGTTGTGACAGGTTATAAATCAATAAATCGGTATGTAGCACTGGATGTGGAAACAACCGGCCTTTCGCCCAAAAGCGGGGACAGGGTGATAGAGATCGGCGCTGTTGCTATCGAGAACCAGTGCATTATTGCCAAATTCAGCAGCCTTATCGATGTTGATAAAATGATCCCCTGGCAAGCTCAGAAGGTACACGGCATAACCAATGAAATGCTATATGGTGAACCAAAGCCGGATGAGGTCCTGCCGGAGTTTTACAAATTCATTGCCGGAAGCATCCTGGTAGCCCACAATGCAAGCTTTGATATTGGATTTTTAACAAATGAATTTGCTTTATTAGGCATGAGTCTGAACAATCGATTTCTGTGCACACTAAAAATGAGCAGAAAGCTATATCCGCATCTGCCCAATCATAAACTGGAAACAGTGAGCCAATACCTGCTTGGAAAATCATGCAAACAGATGCAAAGACACCGCGCCCTTGATGACGCAAAACTTGCAGCCATGATATGGCTTGAGATGGAAAAGATATAAATGAAAAGATCTCTTTCGTTAGTACTTATAAGCATTGTTTTTGCAGTATCATTCATAGGTTGCGCCCACACTCAAACAGCAACCCATATCCCCCCAAAACACCTGGCCGCCAGAATGATTAAAATAAGCAGTGAAGTGTCTGCCTGCATACAGCCCAAAACCAACCTGGAATATTATATATCAAACCACATCGAGCCTAACGCCTGGGTAACAGATGATAATCTTTACTTTACCGAAGGCATTTTTGTTTTTGATGATAATGTTCTTAAATTTGTTATGTCTCATGAAATCGCCCATAATAAGCTCGGCCATCTCGCGAAAGCAAGAACCGTAAGCTATATTACCACAGGCGTTATGCTGGTGGCTGATATTATTATTCCCGGCGCAGGGCTTCTAAACTATTTGGCCAACCCGGCTATTGTAAATAATTTTAGCAAGACACAGGAATCCGAGGCTGATACAGAGGCCTCTAAAGCTTGTTTATGCCTTGGCATTTCAATTTCTGAGCAAATAGAAATATTAAAAGAACTAAAGTTTGCTATAGCTGACAGCGGCAAGTTTTGGGACAAACATCCTTCCTGGGATGAGCGTATTGAGAATATCAAAAAA
>JAUSPN010000012.1 GCA_030656555.1 Candidatus Desulfaltia sp.
GAAGAACGTAGTTGACCCCGGTTAAATAAAAGCAAACATGATTTCACCCCAGTACCATCTGCCGGAGCTACGGGGCACCGCACGGCGGCATCTTCGACAGGCAGGGCCCCGATAGCGGGATCTACGCTATGCTCCGACAGGCTATGTTGGATAATTGTAAGGATAAAGGGCGTAAAGGTCTGCCTTTTTCACAACAAAAGGGGAAAAATAGGAATTGCTAATTTATCTTGATGAATCGGGTGACCTTGGCTTTGATTTTAACAAACCGAAAACGTCTGAAAAATTTGTTGTTACTCTACTTGCTTGTGACAATACTGTTACAATAAGGCACTTCAGAAAAGCTGTCCGTCGTACATTAAAAAATAAGCTTAATCGTAAGAACGCTCGCAGCCGGATTGTCCAGGAATTGAAAGGAACAAGAACAAGCCTGACTGTTAAAGAATATTTTTATCGAAATTTACCGGAATCGGGTTGGCACATATATTCTGTAATTCTCAACAAAAAGCGTGTTTACAATAATTTGCGGGGCAAGAAAGGCAAGAAAAAACTTTATAATTTTATGGCTCGCTTTATCCTTGAAAAAGTAGATTTATCAAAAACAGGTGAAGCGGTTAACTTGATTATCGATTGTTGCAAGAACAAGGAAGAAATACGCGATTTTAATAACTACGTTGTTAATCAACTGGAAGGCTTGTTGCCTCTTAAGGTACCGTTGTATATTACCCATGAATTATCCCAGCATAATGTTGGATTGCAGGCAGTTGATCTGTTTTGCTGGGGGATATACAGAAAATATGAAAAGAACGACACTGCGTGGTACAATATCTTCAGAAAGACGGTTAGATTTGAAGATGAGTATCTTAAATAAACAAAAAAGACGGCCCCTGTTACGCCTATCATCTCAAAGCTCATAGCCAACCGATGGAAGGAAGCACTTTGAGCACGTAGCAGGATTTATCCGTCTTCATTAAAAGCATATATTAGAATTATATTTTGTCAAGTATTTTTTTGTTGACATATTTATTAAGCAGCATATTGGACGGGGCTTGCGTAAGGACTTGCGGGACATTCTCAACCTTTAAACTTGGAGCTTGCGGGACCGAACTACATCATTTCCGCCAAGACAGCAGCTTCGCTTTCCAACAATGAGTTAAAGGCTCAATACATTAAAAACCGGGGGCTTGATGATGAGCATTATAAAAAATTGATCCTTGAGTATTTAGATAAATATAAACAGGCATCGAAAGAAGATATCGATAAGCTATTATTGGATATTCTACCGGGCGTTTTAGATGAAAATCAAAAAAAGAACAAGATTCGTAATCTGATTTATGCAATGTCAAAAAAAGATAAGACCATTATAAATCGAGGCACTAACCGATATCCTAAGTGGGTGCGGGCAAGATAAACTTTAGTTAAAGATGAAGCCGGCCGGGTATCGAAGAGAAGCAAGTGAATCGGTTACAAAATGTAACCGACTGAACCCGAATCAGAAAGCATAACTCCTAGTAATTATTGATTAAGATGAAAATTCGGGTTTAAAGCGAAGACGGCTTTGAACTGTCGACAATTTGTCGACGACTGAAAATGCAAGGAAAGGGTCTGGGGTCAAACCTTGATTTGTGATTTAACGGGATGCAGGGGACTGGGCAAGGCTGGCGCAGGTAAAAAAATACGAAAAGCAGATCGACCAAATGGTTTATGAGCTTTACGGCCTGACGGAAGACGAAATCGCCATCGTGGAAGGCAGATAATGACAGAAAGGAAAAATCAATATCCTGAGTTAGCCAACGTAAAGCTGGATGAGATAGGAGTCTGGTCAGAAATCAAAGGCAAGGCCGTGGTACAAAGGGTGTTGTTACAAGGATTTGTTTAATGGGTGCAGATAAAAATCAATCTCAAATTATTTTGTATCAGACCGACAATGGGAAAACGCATGTTGAAGTTCGGTTTGAACATGAGAACGTCTGGCTTACCCAGAAGCTTATGGCCGAGCTGTTTGATACTTCAGTTCCCAATATCAATATGCATCTGAAAAACATATTCAGCACTAAAGAGATGGATTCAAATTCAGTTATTAAGGAATTCTTAATAACTGCCGCCGATGGCAAGAACTATAAAACAAAAATGTACAGTCTGGACGCAATTATTGCCGTCGGATACCGGGTAAATTCGGAGCGTGGCACATTGTTCCGCCAATGGGCAACAGAACTCCTCAAAGAATATATGATCAAAGGGTTTACCATGGATGATGTCCGCCTTAAGCAGGGTGGACATAAATCCCGTTATTTCGAGGAACTATTACAGCGTATCCGGGATATCCGCTCAAGTGAGCGGATGTTGTATCAGAAAGTCACTGATATTTACGCAACCAGCATTGATTACCGCAGGGACGCGAAAGAGACCGATCTGTTTTTTAAGACTGTCCAAAACAAAATGCATTACGCAGTTACGGGCAAGACCGCAGCCGAAATAATTACCGAGCGTGCAAGCAGTAAAAAAGAACTCATGGGGCTGACCAACATTTCCGGCGTGAATGTGATACGCCGAGATATCTATATTGCTAAGAACTATCTGAATGAAAAAGAACTGGACATGCTCAACCGTGTCGTGGACGCGTATCTCTCATTTGCTGAAGTGCAGGCTAAGAGTGAAAAAGAGATGACTATGAAAGCTTGGATCACGAAACTTGACGAATATCTGACCTTGCTGGGTAAAGGCGTCCTTAAGCATGCGGGCAGCGTCAGCACGGAAGAGGCTCAAGCCAAAGCCGATCAGGAATATGAGATATTTAAAAAAGAAGCGTATAGTCAGTACCTATCCGACTTTGACCGGGTCATGAAACAGCTCGAGAATAAATCGCCCGGTAGAAGGAAGAAGAATGACTAATTGACAACCAATTAAAATCAATAGATAATTTGTAGAACATGGAAGCCGTTCATGAATGTTGTTTATGAACCAAGGGGAAGGGCGCGGGAGTACTCCGAGCTTGCGTGCAACCTCTATCGTGGATGCACACATGGATGCCGTTATTGCTATGCACCAGCTTGTATGCGGACAACCGGAGAAATATGGCATGCAAAGGCAGAACCTCGAAAAGATATTTTAAGGTTCCTTGAAAAAGATGCTCAGCATTTAAAAGGTGATACCCGATCCATACTGTTTTGTTTCCTAAGCGATCCTTATCAGCCGATTGAACGAACCGAACGACTTACAAGACAAGCTCTTGAAATTGTATCAAAACACCGGCTTAACAGCCAGGTGCTTACCAAAGGGAGCCCGGACCTCATCCATGAAGACATGGATCTGATGAAAGCTGCCCGCACGCAACTGGGCGTCACGCTCTGTTTTTCTGATGACAATACACGCAAGTATTGGGAACCTGGCGCCTCGACTGTGGAGGATCGGCTGACCATTTTGAAAGCCGCTCACAAAGCGGGTATTTTTACATGGGTCAGCCTTGAACCGGTTATTGATCCGATTCAAGCGCTTGATGTGATTCGGAAGGCTCACAAGTACGTCAGATTTTGGAAAGTTGGGAAGCTGAATCACATGAAGGCTGTCGAACAGAGTGTTGATTGGGGTAAATTCCTCTGCGATGTTGAAAAGCTTTTAACAAAAGTTGGAGCAAAATACTATATCAAAAACGACTTGCGGTCTTTTGACGTGAAGCAATGAAGGTAATTGTCTATATTCCATAATATTGGAAATACTATCCTTGGAAACACGAGGCGAGAGATGAACAAAATTCAGCTTTTCACGTCGGAAATGGATACAAAGGGGCGGGCGGCTGGCAGGGGACTTGCGGGACATTAGTTTATAAGTTGACGTGGTAATTGAACTGAAGAA
>JAUSPN010000019.1 GCA_030656555.1 Candidatus Desulfaltia sp.
CCGTGAACTGTGATCCGTGAGCGGCTATATTATCTTTAAATAATCTTCTATGATTTTATTGCATAACCTGTCAAATCTATTTCATCGTAATAGTTCAGCCGCAAAGGCACTAAGAATGGCTGAGCTATTACCATTGGAAGCGAAGCTTGACTACTTTATCAGTGTGTGCTTTATATTAATTCGGAATAAGACAAACAAAGTAGCAAAGGAGGTTTAGTTATGTCGGGAGATTTTGAAAGGGCACTTCAGATAGGTCGTCCGCCACAGGTGGCAAAGCTTTTCCCTAATTCAAAAGCATTGATAGTCAGCGGAAAGTTTATAGACAAAGCCATGATTGCAAAGGGTAATGCCATAGCAATGGCCGCCAATGGAAGAAGCCACTTTATAATACGTGGAGCCCTTAAGGCTGCCCAAAGGGCAAATTCCGTTATCATAATAGAAATAGCCAGGTCCGAAGGTGGCGCCAATGCTTATTGCGCTGTAAATTACTGGAACATTGCCAGGCAGGTAGATGCTATATGCAACGAGCTGGGCATAACGATTCCTGTTGCCATACATGCCGATCATTACGGCATTAAAAAGGAAGAAGATATTAAAGGGGCAAAAATAGAGATTCCCACAATGTTTGAGGCGGGCATGACATCGATTGCCATAGATGCATCACATATGCGGGATGATAAAAATCTGCTCGCAAACATTGAGCTGAATCCTTTTGTACCCAAGTGGGCCGGCCTTGAAACCGAAGTGGGTGAAATCAAGGGAAAATCAGGGCTTTCTACCGTTGATGAAGCCTTGTTTCTCATACAGGGCTTGAATGCGCATGATATTTTTCCGGATTGGATTGCCTTAAACAATGGAACTACCCACGGAATTGAGGCAAGCGATCAGGGGATACAGATTGAATTGACCTCTGAAATTCACAGCGCCCTGTCAAAATATAAGGTTTCAGGCGCCCAGCACGGCACATCAGGGAATAACTCCGACAAGTTAATAGACATAGCCAATAAAACCAGAACTACCAAAGCCAATGTCGCCACCGCCCTTCAAATGATTTCGTGGGGTATCGAGGTTAATGATTATGGAAACGCCATCCTGAATGACAACGGTGATTTCATAAAAGTCAAAGATCAGGGAGTAACCGAATCAATGTGGGCTGAAATAGTAACCTATGCCGAGTCAAAAGGGATTAAGAGAGGAAACTACAAAAAACTTAACCTTCCATTTGAAAACAAGCTTCTTGGCCAACCAAAAGAGATCAGGGAAAGGATGGCCAACAGGGTTGAAGAGTTTGTCCATAACATGCTTGTAAATGTATTTAATGCAAAAGATTCAGCGCCGATTGCCATTGAGGCAATACTGGCAACAAATTCATACGATCCCGGATTTAAAGCAGACAGGTTTGAAAACCCTGATGAATGGACCCGTGAAAAGATAATCAAACGTGCGGCTGCAATTTCAACCGATAAGGGACAAAGCGGAGATTTCGACGATTAACCATGCAAAAAAAAATATTCTGCCATTTTTGCGGAAGTCGGCTTGTTGAAAAGACAATTAATGATAACAAACGGCTCTTCTGTGAAAAGTGCAATCAGCCGATTTACGAAAACCCGATACCTGCCTCATGTCTTGTCGTAATTAATAAAAATGAAGGTGTGCTTCTTGTTAAACGGAGCGTGGAACCCAGGAAAGGGGTTTGGTGTCTTCCTGGCGGATTCATGGAGCTTGGAGAAACTCCTGAACTTGCTGCTTTAAGAGAACTCAAAGAGGAAACAGGCCTTTCCGGTCAGATAGAGATGCTTCTCGGCATCACCTCAAACAACAGCGCGCAATATAACACCGTATTTATGTTTGGTTATCTTGTAAAAATCTATTCCGGCATCCTTAAAGCCGGAGATGATGCATCTGAAGCAGCATATTTTCATCCTGATGATTTGCCGGAAATCGCATTTAATAGCCATAAAAAATTCATCAGGATATATTACGCTGCATATTCATGAAAGGTGTTGGGTGTTACTTTTGCTTAAGTTTTCCGGAAAAAAGCGCGTCAAGGTAAAATTTTGCAATAGGATTTATGCCTTCAAAACTGTGGCTGCTTTTTTCATTTTTCTTTGCGATTTCATTTCTGATGCCGGATGCCATGGTTTTGCCAAGCTCAACCCCAAACTGATCAAATGGATTAATGCCCCAGACAAATGCCTCAAAAACCGTTTTAGCCTCATAAAAAGCTAAAATACGGCCCATGCTTTCCGGTGACAAATCATTTAAGAGAATTGTTGAAGAAGGTCTGTTGCCTGAAAAACGTTTTGCCCTGTCCTTATCTTTCTTGCCGACTGCAAGGGCCATGGGCTGAGCAATGAAATTCGCCCAGAGCTCCTGATAATTGGTAACCCCTTTTGATTTGCAATCATACTGTTCGTATTGCGGCCTGATTGCTCCGATAAAATCGATCGGAAACGCACGTCCCTGATGCGCAAGTTGAAAAAATGAGTGCTGCGCATTTGTGCCAGGCTCTCCAAAAAGGATAACCCCTGTGTGTTCATCAAGAATATCTCCGTCATCGGTCACTGATTTTCCGTTACTTTCCATATAAAGCTGCTGAATATGTGGAGCCAGCCTGTGCAATGGGGATGCGTATGGGATAATAGCCTGGTGCTGGTATCCCATGAAGTTGTTGTTCCATATACCTATCATAGCTGCAACAAGGGGGAGATTCTCATGTAAAGGGGCGGATTTTGCATGATTATCCATCTCCTCTGCGCCTTTTAAAAACCTTTCAAATCTGTCATATCCTAAAACCAGACTCAGAGGAACCCCTCCGACTGCTGAAGTAACGCTGTATCTTCCCCCTATGAAATCGAACATGTGAAAAGAACGTAAAATCGAACCGCAGCTCGAATCTCCAGGGCTACCCTTGCTTGTTACTGTCACAAAGTGTTTTGCAGGATCAAGACCCCTGTCCTTCATAAAGCTTACCGCAAGATTAGCATTTGCCATGGTTTCAGCGGTTGTATAGCTTTTTGAAATAACTATCCAGATTGTAGTTTCAGGATCAATACATGAGGCCACCCTTCCGAAATTGTGGATATCAACATTTGAAAGATAATGAATTTGAATCCCTTTATCCGCATAAGCATACAAAGCATTTGAAACAAACTCGCTGCCAAGGTACGACCCGCCGATTCCAATAACAACCACATGGTTAAAAGGCTTGCCTGTTGATCCTGTTATTTTTTTCTCATGCACCTTTGAGGCAAACTCTTTTATATCATCTCTGACCTTTCTTATTTCAGGCATTACATCTATATTATCCACAAAAACCGACTCGTCCGAGAAGCTCCTTGATGCTGTATGAAGAGCCGCCCTGTTTTCTGTAATATTTACCTTTTCCCCGTCTGTCATACACTTAAAGCGATGTTTTAACTGCCTTGTCTCAGCGAGCTCGAATAAAAGATCCATACACTTCTCATCAACTCTCTGGCGTGAAAAATCATAAAAGATGTCTGCGCCATATAGAGAAAATTTTTCAAGTCTGTCTTTATCTTTTATAAGATTCCTCAAATGCTTTTCAGGGCTATCCATTATTTTTGCATGACGCAAAAGTTTTTGCCATGCGAAAATGTCGTGAAGTTTCTGGCTGTTCATGCAATCCTCATTATTAAACACTTTTTGAGCATGATACTGCTTTAGATAAAATACCGTGTATTTCATCCAGTATTTTACAAGCATCCGCACACTCAGGAAAATTATTTTTTTTATCGCATTCCTTACACGGACTTTTTATAAGATATCCGATTTCAAAATCGAATCTGTAATTAAACATGTTTTTTTTGGCTAAATATTTGAAGTTCCTCGCAGCAAGCTGCGGGGAATCTTCGACCGTAAGGAATTTTGTCATTTTTGTATTCGCTCCCTAACCCCGCAACCTGCGAAGCACTACCGTCAGGCAGAACCTGCGGGGAATACGCTCGCTGTTGCGGTTCAAAATATCCTGTTCTCACGCAAAGGCGCCAAGCCGCTAAAAATATAGTTTTGAGTTTTTAATTTAACATTCAGAACTCAAACTTAAAAATTGTTCTCTAATCCCTCAATCTTTATATTATCATAATAATTTTAGCTTGAGGTTTCAAGTAAAATAAGGAATTTAAGTAAATAGAATAAGTAACATTTTTAAATTGATTAAATGTATATGATCTTATATTTTTGTAATATTGTTTTATTTCGTGTTCTCGCACTTTCGTGTTTTCGTGATTAATTTACCGGTGGTAAAAAGGAAATGCTTTAATTTATGAAACCTGCGGATAGCCTTCCAAAATCGCTGGAAAACGATTTTAATGTTAAATGGGAATCGCTGTGCGTTTCAGCCGGATATACAAAAAAGATTCCGCGGGATAATCCTGAAGTTTTTGCCGCCCTTAAACAAGTCTTTGCCTTCAGTGATTTTGTTGCGAGAAGCTGCGTCCATACTCCCGAACTGCTCAAAAATCTTATTAAAAGCAATGATCTTCAAAGAAGTTATAAAGCAAATGAATACAATGATAAGCTTAAAACCGCACTTTTATCATTAGAAGGAGATGCAAAACCAGGCATACAATCCCCGGTGTCCAGCCTCCAGCATATTTTTAGACGATTCAGGCTTTATGAAATGGTACGCATTGCCTGGCGCGACCTTGCCGGATGGGCAGATCTTGAAGAAACAATGGCAGATCTTTCAGCCCTTGCCGATGCTTGCATAAACCACGCACTTTCATGTCTGTATGATTGGCAGTGTTTGAAACACGGCATACCCACCGGCCCTGACGGCTCTCAACAACACCTTGTGATTATAGGAATGGGAAAGCTTGGAGCATGTGAACTCAATTTTTCTTCAGATATTGATCTAATCTTTGCCTATCCCGAGCCCGGAAAAACAAAAGGTAAAACAACATCAATAAGCAATGAAGAATTTTTTGTGGGCCTTTGCAGACATTTTATTAATGTTATCAGCGCAACCACATCAGAAGGTTTTGTTTTTAGGGTAGATACTCGCCTTAGACCTTATGGGGAAAACGGCCCTCTGGTTATGAGCTTCGATAACATGGAGGCTTACTATCAGAGACAGGGAAGAGAATGGGAACGTTACGCGTGGATCAAGGCAAGAATTATAGCTGATGAAAAAGGGGCGGGCAATAGTCTTCTTAAGAGGCTTCAGCCCTTTGTTTACCGCAGATACCTGGATTTTGGAGTCTTTGAATCTTTAAGGGAAATGAAAAATAAAATTTCACTTGAAGTTAAGAATAAAGGGATGAAAAGCAATATTAAGCTTGGCTCCGGAGGAATACGGGAGATAGAATTCTTCGGCCAGATATTTCAGCTTATACGCGGGGGCGTGACGCCTGTTCTTCGGGAACGCCGTATCCATAAAGTATTAACAGTCTTATACCAAAATAATTACATAGAGCAAGACACTTGCGATGAACTTATAAAAGCATATAAATTTTTGCGCAACACCGAACACCGGCTCCAGGAATTTTCCGACCAGCAAACCCACCAGCTTCCGTTGGATCATGCAGGCAGAGAACGCCTTGCCGTATCAATGGGTTTTGTTGACTGGGAGTCTTTTTGTTTGCGCCTTAACAAACACATGGAAAGGGTTCATTATCATTTCAATGCATTGCTGGCTGAAAAAGAACCGGATTGCCGGACAGAATGTGATAAACAAGAAGCAAAAACAGGGATCGAATTAAAGGGCATCTGGCAAAACCTTATAGATAATGAAAAAAGTATAAATTTGCTTTCTGATGCCGGATTTGACAAGCCTGAAAAAGTATTGCGCCTGCTGGATCATCTTCGCAATGATTCGCATACTCGCGCGCTCAGCATCGAAGGCCGGAAACGGCTTGACAGATTAATTCCGCTTGTCCTGCAAGAAATCGGCAAATTAAGATTATCTTATCCTGTTTTGAATCTCATAATTGATCTGATTAAAACTATTGAAAGGCGAACCTGCTACATCGCCCTTCTACTGGAAAACCCGACAGCACTTACCCATCTGATCAAGCTTGCGAATGCCGGCCCATGGGTTATCTCGTTTCTATCCCGTCATCCTGTGCTTCTTGATGAACTGCTTGACCCGCGTACTTTATACGTCCCGCCCGAAAGGGATGAACTTGAAAAAGAGGTGCAAAAAAAGGTTGAGCCGATTCCCAGTGATGATCTTGAAAGCCGGATACAAGAATTATGCATATTTAAACAGGTTAACATATTGCGAGTGGCTGCGGCAGATGTTACCGGCGCGGTAAAGCTTATGAGAACCAGCGATCATCTTACCGAAATTGCCGAAACAATCGTAAATAAAGTTATTGAATTAGCGTGGAATTATCTGATTGAAAAACACGGCACACCGACCTGCGTTATAGACGGACATATAATTGACAAGGGATTTGCTGTAATTGCCTATGGGAAACTTGGGGGAATTGAGCTTGGGTATGGCGCTGATCTTGACCTTGTTTTTCTTCATGCAGGAGCAAAGGGACAAACAAAAGGGGGTGTCCGCTCTATTGACAATTCACAATTTTTTGCACGCCTTGGGCAAAGAATTGTCCATGTCTTAACAACACATACTCCAGCAGGAATGCTTTATAAAATCGACATGAGGCTGCGCCCCAGCGGAAGCTCCGGCCCTCTGGTCGGCCACATTGAATCGTTTCGCGATTATCAAATAAAAAATGCCTGGACATGGGAACACCAGGCGCTTGTAAGGGCAAGGCCGATAAGTGGCAATATTAAGTTGACAAAATACTTTGAGCAGATAAGGAAAGAAGCACTCGCGCTTCCCAGGATTAAAGCCTTGCTTCAGGAAGAGGTGCGCACTATGCGTGAACGTATGCGCAAAGAGCTGTTAAGCCCTGAACCCGAAATATTTGATCTAATACAAGATAAAGGTGGAATTGTTGACATTGAATTTCTGATTCAATATCTGGTGCTTTTAAAATCTTACGAACATGCCGAGCTTTTAAAATGGACCGACAATGTGCGTATTCTTGAAACACTTACACAAACAAACGTGATCGATAAAGATATTGCAATTTTTCTTAAAGATGCTTTTCTCACCTATAGAGCCGAGGTGCACAGACTCAGGCTTCAGAAAAAGCCTACCCTTGTACCTGAAAATGAATTTTATGCTTTGCGCAAAGAGGTAAAAAAAATCTGGAAATGCTTTCTCGAAGAGTAAAGGTTCTAATATCTCGAATCAGCATACTCGACCCATCCTCCTGCATCTACGAGTGATTGATCAAAATCGGAAATATTAAAAGATATCTCCTCTGTCAGTCCATCGGCTTTAATAATAAACATGTTTTTTTGAAGATCGGTTTCAAGAAATGTATCTTTACCGGAAAACTGTTTAAAAACACGGTCTATTATCACAGCAGGCAGCTCAACAGCCATCATACCGCAGTTAAACATGTTCTGCATGAAAATCCTTGCAAAGCTTTCCGCAATAACAAGGTTGATGTTGTTTGTTTCAAGCGCCCAGGGCGCATGTTCTCTGGAAGATCCACACCCAAAATTTGTTCTTGTTACAATAACGTTTTTTCCTTTAATAAGCTCTATGTGAAATCCATCAAGCTCTAAATCCTCAAGAAGATAAGGCTTAAGGGCACCTTTTGAGATTTCAGTAAGGTATTTTGCTGGAATTATTTCATCGGTATTTATGTCCGATCTGTCAAGAAACAGTACCTTGCCGCCAAAATTTTTCATCAATTGCCTCTATAAAAACTGGAATTTGTGATATGCCCTGCTATAGCTGTCGCAGCGGCTGTTGCCGGACTCATGAGATGAACCATGCCTCCTTTGCCCATGCGGCCGTTGAAATTCCGGTTTGTTGTCGAAGCGCATACTTCACCTTCGGCAAGCACCCCGTTGCTCATCCCAAGACATGCCCCGCATGTTGGATTAGTGACGCAAAATCCAGCATCCATGAATATTTTTAGTATTCCTTCCTCCATTGCCCGGCTGAAAACCTTTGGAGTGGCTGGCGATAGAATACCGCGGACACAATCGCTGATCTTCTCGCCTTTTAATACCTGTGCGGCAACACGAAGATCTTCTATCCTTCCATTTGTGCATGATCCAATATAAACCTGATCAACCTTAATCCCTTCCATCTCTTTTACCGGTTTTACCTGGTCTGGTTTGTATCCGAATGTAACCAGCGGTTCCAGCCTGCTGATATCATGCTCGATAACATCTTCGTATACTGCATCCGGATCAGGAGAAAATTTGTTAAATTCCTCAAAAGCCTCCTTTTTTGTAGCATATTCACCCTTAATAAACTCCCAGAGATATTCCACTGTCGTCATATCAGGGCAGCATATACCGCAGGTTGCGCCGGCTTCAATAGCCATGTTACAGCAGGTCATCCTGGCTTCCATGCTCATCTTATCTACAACCGGACCGGCAAATTCGATCACTCTATTGGTTGCGCCGTTTACCCCAAGCCGGCCTATGATAGAAAGAATTACATCTTTTGAGTAAACCCCTTCAGGCATGTTGCCTGTTATATTTAATTTTATAGTTTCAGGATAATGAAATGCACACACACCCTTCAGGATACCCACCTCAAGATCTGTTGTGCCGACACCTGCCGCAAATGCTCCAAATGCACCATGTGTACAGGTATGCGAATCACCCATAATCACCGTATAACCTGGTCGCACAAACCCTTTTTCCGGAAAAATCGCATGACAAACCCCGTTGCTGCCAATGTCAAAAAAATCATAAATATTATGCCGCAATGCCCACTGCCTTAAAATTTTGCCCTGCATGGCGGTTTTTGAATCTTTTGCCGGAGTCACGTGGTCGATTACAGCCTTGATTTTAGTAGAATCAAAAACCCTGTCCTTTCCCTTGGCGATTAAATCGTTTATCGCTCCGGGGGTTGTTATTTCATGGCAGAATACAGCATCCAGCCTTATTACATGAATATCTTCCGACGGGTTGTCAACCAAATGGGAATCAAAGATTTTTTCAGCAACAGTTTTACCCATACAACCTCCGGTATTTAATTCAGGAATTGAGGGATTTAGGAATTTCTAATTTACTGCTATTCACTGGAATCGTAATCCCGCAAATACTTTCTAAGTCCCTTGGTTTGCTTACGACATTCCGAGGCAATCTCATAAGCCTGTTCAAACTGATTTTTGTTAATATATTTACAGTCTAATGCCCTATATAATTGGGATTGCACTTCACTGCACGATCTTTGAGAATACCCTAAGAACCGGATAAATTCACGAGTTGAACCATCGTCAAAGCCTTCTGCTATATTGTCCATTACCGAACCAGCAGCGCTCCAAATTTGATTCCTCAAGCTGAAATCCTTTGAAAATTTCCCTTGATTGATTAAATCAAAAATGAGCTTGCATAGCTCCCTCGACTTTTTCCAGCATGGTAATTCCTCAAATCTCTTATAATTCATAACCCCTCAATCCTTATTGAATTTAGGAAGTTAGGAATTGGGAAATTGGGGAATTGAAGGTGTCTTATTGATTTTAATCCCTCAATCCCTCAATCCCTCAATCCCTCAATCATTATCTGTTTTTAAAACCGCCAGAAATGCCGACTGAGGAATCATTACCTTGCCTACCATTTTCATCCTTTTTTTCCCTTTTTTCTGCTTTTCAAGGAGCTTGCGTTTTCTGGTGATATCTCCGCCATAACATTTTGCCGTAACATCCTTTCTAAAAGCGGAAACAGTCTTGCGAGCTATTATTTTTCCGCCAATCGCCCCCTGGATGGCAATCTTAAACATCTGCTTGGGGATTTCATCACGCAGCTTTTCACAGACATATCTTGCCCGTTCAGCAGACCTGTCCCTGTGAACGAGCTGGGAAAGAGCATCAACGCGCTCTCCGTTTATCATGATATCCACCTTTACAAGATCCGTATCCCTGTAATCAATTAAATCATAGTCAAAGGATCCATAACCCTGCGTAATAGACTTTAGCCTGTCGTAAAAATCATAGATCACCTCTGCAAGCGGAAGTTCAAATATCATCTCCAGACGATTACTTGTAAGATATTGATAGGTGGTGTTAATTCCTCGCCTGTCAAGGCACAGTTTCATTACTGCTCCCATATAACGATCAGGAATTATTATTGACGCGCGAATAAAAGGCTCATAAGTCCGCTGAATACTGGCAGGATCAGGATATAATGCAGGATTGTCGATTATTAGTGTTGAGCTGTCCTGCATGGTAAGTTTGTATCGCACGGACGGCGCCGTTAGTATCAGAGAAAGATCATATTCGCGCTCAAGCCGTTCCTGCACTACTTCAAGATGAAGAAGCCCCAAAAAACCGCAGCGAAAGCCAAAGCCAAGGGCAGCGGAACTATCCTTTTCATAAATAAGGGAAGAATCATTTAGTTTGAGCTTCTCTAAGCCGGCGCTCAATTCTTCATATTCATCAGAAGCCACAGGATAGATGGAAGAAAAAACAACCGGTTTTGCCTCCTTGAATCCTTGCATAGGTGTTTTGCAGGGTCGATTCCTTAATGTAATTGTATCACCGCATTTCGTATCACTTACGGTCTTTATTCCCGCAATAAAATATCCGACCCGGCCTGCATAAAGCTCCCTGCATGGGATCCGTTTTAACTGAAATATTCCGACCTCCTCAACCCTGTAAGCAGCATTATTGGACATAAAGGAAATAATATCACCTGAAGTTATTTTCCCCTCAAACACACGAATATGGACTATGGTTCCACGGAAAGGATCATAGTGGGAATCAAAAATCAAAGCCTTAAGCGGCGCTTCTAAATCTCCGGACGGCGACGGCAGTCTTGTTACAATCCCCTCAAGAACATCTTCAATCCCAATACCCTCTTTTGCTGAAGTAAGAATTGCCGTTGAAGGATCGAGTCCGAGGTCCTTGTCTATCTGCATTTTAACCTTATCAATATCGGCGGACTGCAGATCTATCTTATTTATCACGGGAATAATTTCAAGATTGTGTTCCATGGCAAGATAAAGGTTGGCCAGAGTCTGGGCTTCAACGCCCTGGCTGGCATCTATCAAAAGAAGAACCCCTTCGCATGAAGCAAGAGCCCGTGAAACCTCATAACTAAAATCCACATGGCCTGGTGTATCTATAAGATTCAGAATATATGTATTCCCGTCTTTTGCATTATATGGAAGGCAAACTGTCTGGCTCTTTATCGTAATGCCCCGCTCCCGCTCTATGTCCATGGTATCAAGTATCTGATCCTTAAAATCCCGATCATTCACAATATCTGTAAATTGTATAAGGCGATCCGCGAGAGTCGATTTACCATGATCGATATGAGCTATGATGCTGAAGTTTCTTATATTTTTCATTATGCCTTGATATCTGAAAGACGGGGAAGCTGTTTATCCTTTCCTGAAACAATCGGGTCTTTAACCGGCCAGTCAATGCCTATATCCGGATCCGACCAGATGATTCCGCCCTCGTCATGCTGAAAGTAAAAATCTGAACATTTATATAAAAAATGGGCTGCTTCACTGATCACGCAAAAGCCGTGCGCAAACCCTTCAGGTATAAAAAGCTGGCGTTTGTTTTTTTCCGACAGATAAACGCCTGTCCATTTGCCGAAAGTTGATGAGCCCGGCCTGATATCAACAGCCACGTCAAATATTTCACCTGTAACAACCTGTACAAGTTTTGCCTGTGGCCGCTTTATCTGAAAGTGCAGCCCCCTGAGTGTGCCTTTCACAGAATAGGAAAGATTGTCCTGAACAAAGACACGATTTATACTTTTTTTGTATCTGTCCTGATTATATGTCTCCATGAAAAAACCGCGGCTATCTATAAACACCTTCGGTTCAACGATAATTACCCCCTCAAGATCTGTTGTAATAATATTCATAGCTAAAAAGTGTTAAATATAATTTTGAGTTTTTAATTTTTAATTTTGAATGAAGGAAAAACCGTTTTTAATTTAAAATTAAAAATCATTCCCTAATTCTCTAATATCTGAGCATCTCTATTAAATATTGGCCGTAACTGTTTTGCAGAAGAGGCTGAGCCAGTTTTTCCACCTGAGCCGCATCTATGTAGCCCTTTCTATAGACTATCTCTTCAATGCATGCCACCTTAAGCCCCTGCCTGTTTTCAATCGTTTCAATATAGTTAGACGCCTGCATAAGCGATTGGTGAGTTCCTGTATCCAGCCACGCTATTCCTCTGCCGAATTTTTCCACATGGAGCTTTTCCATTTTAAGATACGCCCTGTTGACATCTGTAATTTCAAGCTCTCCTCTTGGAGATGGTCGCAGCCCTTCGGCAATATTAATAACCTCATTATCATAAAAATACAGTCCTGTTACCGCATAGTTGGACTTTGGGTTTTTGGGTTTCTCCTCTATGCTTACTGCCTTGCCTGATTCATCAAAGGCCACCACCCCATAGCGCTGCGGGTCTTTAACCCAGTAACCGAAAATAGTTGCTCCTTTCTCTCTTGATACTGCTTTGTTTAGAAGCTCCGTCAATCCGTGCCCATAAAAAATATTATCACCAAGCGCCATGCAAACACTGCTGCTACCTATAAATTCCCGTCCTATTATAAAAGCCTGCGCCAGACCTTCAGGGTGCGGTTGCTCGGCATAAAAAAAAGAAACGCCCCACTGTGATCCGTCTCCAAGTAGTTTTCTGAAAAGAGGAAGGTCCTGGGGCGTGGAGATCACAAGGATTTCCCGAATCCCTGCCAGCAAAAGAACCGAAAGGGGATAGTAAATCATCGGCTTATCATAAACAGGAAGAAGTTGTTTGCTGACAACCATGGAAATTGGATAGAGCCTTGTGCCGGATCCGCCGGCAAGTATTATTCCTTTCATAATTACCACCTTTTTATCTCAAGTGATCGGTTTCAGGTTCAGGGTTAAAGGTTCAACGGTTCAAAATCTCTAATCCTCTAATCCCTTAATCCTTAATCCTTAATCCTTAATCCCTGCTCCTGATCTCTCAATGGTAAAAAACCAAATTAAGCATGAAGTGCGAAACTTGCAATATGTTTCAGGATCGCTGCATTTAAGACACTTCTCGCACAGATATACATTATACTTCATGCATATAAATTCGGTTTCCATGTCAGGATGATTTACACATTTTGCCATAAATTAAGTCAAGAAGTTTCGCATATCAGTGTTTGAACTGTCCATTTCTTTATGCTAATAGATTTTGATGAAAGCGTAAAAAGCCCCATATAAAAAATCGAATTTATCGGATATCATGGGTCAGGTTAAAATTACAATAAAAGTTACGAGTGACTAAAGTTGAGGTATTCTGCCAATTTTATATAAAAAATGGAGCGTAGCGACCCATTCTCTTTAGTTCACTTTGGGCGCTTTAGCTCACTTGTAACTTAGCACCTAACACTTAACACCTAACACTTTGAGTATATAACATTATGAAAGAATTTTTTAAAGTAACGAATTTAAAACAGGTTATGAAATACGCTGACGATTTTTTACCGGTTGAAACCGAAGAAATCGATCTGCACGAAACTTTTGAAAGGGTTCTTGGCTCTGATGTTGTTTCAGATGTTAATCTGCCGGATTTTATAAGATCAACCAGAGACGGATATGCTGTGCGCGGCCAGTCCACTTTCGGAGCTTCAGAAGGAAGCCCTGCATATTTAACGGTAAAAGGTCATGTAACCATGGGCGCTTGTCCAGCTTTTTCAATAGGTCCTGGTGAAGCAGCCAAAATCTCAACAGGCGGCATGCTGCCTGAAGGCTCAGACAGCGTTGTAATGATCGAATATACCGAAGCAATAGACAGCGCCACAATCGAGACATACCGCAGTGTTGCGCCAGGTCAGTATGTTATAGAGGTCGGCGAAGATATAAAAAAGGGGGAAATCATACTCTCTTGCGGCCAAAAACTCAGGTCTCAGGAAATTGGCCTTCTTGCAGCCTTTGGCAAAGAAAAGGTAAAGGTATATAAAAAACCGGTAATTGGAATAATTTCTACAGGAGACGAAGTTGTAGAGATAAATGAGACCCCCGGCCCGGGCCAGATTCGCGATATAAACACCTATACCCTGTCGGGTCTGGTACAAAAAGCCGGTGGAATTCCGCTTTGTTTTGGCATTGTCCGGGATAATTTTGATGATCTTTTAAGCAAGTGCTCTCAGGCCCTTGCCAAATCAGATATGGTGCTGATTTCAGGCGGCAGCTCTGTTGGCGCACGCGACTTTACCATCGATGTCCTGTCTTCCCTGCCTGACTCAAAAATACTTGCTCATGGAGTCTCAATCAGTCCGGGAAAACCCACCATTCTTGCCAGGGCAGGAAACAAGCCGTTCTGGGGGTTGCCAGGGCATGTGGTCTCAGCCATGATTGTATTCGAAGTTGTTGTCCGGCCTTTTGTTGAAAAAATCGGAGGGCTTTCAGGTAAACATAAAAGAAAAGAAAAAATCCCAGCTCTGCTTAGCAGAAACTTGTCATCTGCTCAAGGACGTATAGATTACGTCCGGATACGGCTTGTTGAAAAAGATGGCCTGTTTTGGGCCGAGCCTATCTTAGGCAAGGCGGGCCTGATAAATACAATGGTAAAAGCAGACGGCATTATCGAGATAGGAATAAATACCGAAGGGCTCGACAAGGGAAGCAAGGTTTTGGTTATTCCAGTTTAATTCTATTTTTAGGAAGGCAAAAAAATGACATCCAATCGTAATGTTTATTTAAAAATGAAAACTCTGACAGAGGCTAAGGAAATTCTTTTTAATCGATTTGCTTTGACTGAAACGCTTGCAAGCGAAACAATTCAGGTCCCAGATGCGGTCGGCCGGGTTCTTTCCGAGCCGGTTACAGCCAGGCTTTCATCTCCAAATTTTCATTCTGCTGCAATGGACGGCATAGTAGTCAAAGCAGAATCCACATTCGGCGCCAGTGAAACAAAGCCAAAGGAGCTTGTCATCGGCAAAGACGCTTTTTATATCAATACCGGCAATGTTATTCCTGAAGGATTCAATGCGGTTATTATGATAGAACATATAAATATTATAGATGAAAACCGTATTGAGATAGAGGCTCCTGCCTTTCCATGGCAGCATGTGCGAAAGATGGGTGAAGACATTGTAGCAACAGAGCTTTTGTTTCCACACAATCATGTCATCACACCATATTGCGTTGGAGCCCTTCTCTCCGGTGGAATATTTTCGGTTTTGGTTAAAAAAAAGCCGAAAGTATTGATTATTCCAACAGGTTCAGAACTTGTTGACTGGCGCAAAACCTCAGTTGAAAAGCTTGAACCCGGCCAGATACTTGAAACAAATTCATTCATGCTTGGGAAGCTTGTGGAATCGTTCGGGGGCGAGTATGTGCGGCATGAGATGGTAATGGATGATCCTAAAAAAATAAAGGATGCTGTTTATAATGCCGTACAAAGCGATTTTAACATAGTATTTACTGTAGGCGGATCATCAGCAGGATCAGAGGATTATTCCAAAAGGGTAATTACAGATCTGGGCGAAGTACTGATCCACGGGGTAACTATAATGCCCGGCAAGCCGGTCATTATAGGAGCAATAAATGACAAACCTGTCTTTGGTATTCCAGGGTACCCTGTATCTGCAATAGTTGCCTTTGAACAGTTTGTCGCTCCGTTGTTATGCATGATGTTAGGAGTGCCGGAAAAGGAAAGGCCTTTGGTTCAGGTGGAGCCCACGAGAAAAATCGCATCAAAGTTAGGCATGGAAGAGTTTGTGCGGGTTAAACTCGGCAAGGTCGGCAACAGGATCGTTGCCACACAACTCCCCCGAGGCGCGGGTTGCATTACAACAATAACAGAGGCAGACGGAATCATCAGGATTCCAAACCATGTTGAAGGGCTGAAAGATCATGAACCGGTTGTTGCCGAACTTCTTCGTCCGCTTTCTTCTATAAACAACACCATCGTTATAGTTGGAAGCCATGACAATACTCTTGACCTGTTGGCCGACCGGATAAAGGCCGGACACAACAATCTTACCCTTTCGTCAAGCCACGTCGGAAGCATGGGCGGACTCATGGCCATCAAAAAAAGCGCCTGTCACCTGGCCGGCTCCCACCTTCTTGACGAAGAGGACGGTTCTTACAACATATCCTATATAAAAAAATACCTGCCGGGCATGAGCATCAAACTGGTAAACCTTGTGTTTCGAGATCAGGGCCTGATCGTTCCTCAGGGCAACCCAAAGCAAATCAAGGGGATAGAAGATCTTGCCCGCGAAGATATTACGATGATGAACAGGCAGGCTGGATCAGGCACAAGAATTCTTCTCGATTACAGCCTTAAAGGGCTTAACATAAATCCAGGAGCAATAAAAGGATATGAAAATGAGGAGTTTACCCATATGTCCGTGGCCGTGGCTGTGCTGAGCGGGACAGTTGATGCGGGTCTCGGCATCTACGCTGCCGCAAAGGCTCTTAACCTTGATTTTATACCTGTTGTAACAGAAGAGTATGATCTTGTAATTCCTGAAGAATATTTTGAATCAAAAAATATTCAAATCCTGCTTGAAACCATAAATTCGCAAGAATTTAAAAAGGCTGTTAAAGCCCTTGGAGGATACCATACTGAAAAAACGGGAGAGATTATTATTTGAAAATATGAACATCGAACGGATTAAAATACAAACATCGAACATCGAACATTGAACGTCCAACATCGAATGAAAAACAAAAGAAACGGAAGTAGGAAGACAATTCTTTTAAATCCCCTCTAACAAGAGGGGTGGACGCAAAGCGGACGGGGTGTGTAAAAATTGGAGTCGGAGGCTGAAGGCCAGATGTCAAATGTCAGAAAACCGGCAATCGTGAACCCTGAACCTTTGTTTTTATTTAGTATTGGTTTTTCATTCGATGTTGGAATAATTTGAGGAGCGAAGCGACATCATTATTCGACGTTCGATGTTCAATGTTCGATGTTGGACGTTCATCTTTTAAGGAGGCAGGAGGCAGGGATTAGTCTAAAAAACATGAAATACCGGATAATCGATCATACCTCCGATTTTGGATTGCAGGTTTTTGGATCCGACATAAAAGCTCTGTTTGCCAATGCCGCTCATGCAATGATTGACCAGATTACCGATATCAACAGGTTAAAGGGCTTAAATGAATACTATGTTCATGTCACGGGGAGCGACCTGCCCGATCTTATGGTAAACTGGCTGAGGGAGGTTTTGTGTCTCTGGACGAGTGAAGAAAAACTTGTTAAGAGCGCAAGAATTTTATTTCTTTCAGAATATGAGCTGTCGGCAAAGATAATGTATGATACTTATGAGCCTGGTCGCCATATTATAAAAAATGAGATAAAGGCTGTAACCTATCATCAGATACAGGTTAAAAGCCTGCCGGACGGCTGGGAATCGCAGATAATATTTGATGTATAAGGATTGATGATTGTCGATTTATGATTGTCGATTGAAAAGATAGAGCGAAGCGATTCCATCAATCATAAATCATAAATCCAAAGGGGTTAGTGGTATGGAATTAAAAAAAATAGATAATTACAGGTGGGAGCTGCCAAAGACAGGGGCTATGCGCGTGCCTGGCATCATTTATGCGAGCGCCTCCATGCTGAAAGATCAGGATCAGGAAGAACCCTTAAAGCAGGTTGCAAATGTCGCAACCCTTCCCGGAATTATTAAGGCATCGCTTGCCATGCCCGACATGCACTGGGGCTATGGGTTCCCTATAGGCGGCGTTGCCGCTTTTGACTGGGAATCCGGCGTCATATCCCCGGGCGGAGTCGGCTATGATATAAACTGCGGCGTCCGACTGGCAGGCACATCCCTTGTTGAAAAGGATGTCAGGCCAAGGCTTGAAGAGCTTATCAATGCTCTTTTTCAAAATATTCCATCCGGTATAGGCTCTACAGGCTCAATAAAGCTGTCGGCGGCTGAAGAGATAAAGGTTCTTAAACAAGGCGCCAAATGGGCTGTGCACAATGGTTTTGGAACTGATTCAGATATAGAACATACGGAAGACAATGGTTGCATGCTAAATGCCGATCCTGATACGATCAGCAAAAGAGCAATGGAAAGAGGAAAAAATCAGTTGGGCACTCTGGGTTCAGGAAATCATTTTGTTGAAATAGGTGTGGTCGAGACTGTTTACGATCAAAAGGCAGCACGTATATTCGGGCTTTTTGAGGGGCAGATTACACTAATGCTCCATTCAGGTTCAAGGGGATTCGGATACCAGGTCTGCGATGATTTTCTGGCTGCAATGGCAAAACATATTAATAAACTCGACTTTGATATACCTGACAGGCAGCTTTCCTGCGCAATGATTCAATCAAAAGAGGGTATGAGCTATTTCAATGCAATGGCATGCGCCGCAAATTATGCCTGGGCCAACAGACAGATTTTAATGCACAGGGCGCGCGAGGTGTTCTCAAGAACGCTTGGCATAGGACCGAATGCGCTTGCAATGAATTTAGTATATGACGTTTGCCACAACATAGCAAAAAAAGAGGTTCATATTATAGGCGGGGAAAAGCGGCTTACATGTGTTCACAGAAAAGGGGCTACAAGGTCTTTCCCTCCGGGCAGTGAAGCCTTATGTGATGCATATCGCTCTGTGGGACAGCCTGTGATTATTCCGGGCGACATGGGAACAGCCTCTTATGTTCTTGTGGGAACACAAAAGGCCATGGAGGAAACCTTTGGCTCGACATGTCATGGAGCCGGACGTGTTCTGAGCAGAAAGGCCGCAAAAAAGGCCTGCAAAGGCAGGTCAATACAGCACGAACTGGAAAACAAAGGGATACTTGCCAGATGGACCGGCAGATCCACCCTCGCGGAAGAGATGCCTGATGCATACAAGGATATTTCAGAGGTGGTTGAGGTGGTTCATGGAGCCGGAATTTCGAAAAAGGTCGCTAAGTTAAGGCCCATGGCGGTCCTTAAAGGTTAAGAAAACATGGATTCATTTCAGGCAATATTTTTGGGCATAATTCAGGGGCTGACCGAGTTTCTTCCGGTCAGCAGTTCAGGACATCTGGTAATTTTTCAGAATCTTTTCGGGCTAAAAGAGCCTGAACTTTTCTTTGATATCAGCGTGCATGTTGGAACCCTTGCAGCTATAGTAATATTCTTCCGGAAAGAAATATGGGCTATAATAATTTCTTTGGCGCATTTTACTTCTCTGGCGTTAAAGAAAAAGTGCTCTTTCCATAATGTTTATGAGGATGAGGATGCAAAACTGGCGATACTTATTGTTGTCGGATCCATTCCAACCGCTATTATCGGTGTTTTATTTCATAAAATTGCCGACACCCTTTTTTCCTCTGTAGTTATTGTCGGTTTTATGCTTATTCTAACCGGACTGCTTTTGTGGAGTACGCGATTTATTAAAAAAGATCGCAAAAGCACTAACAATTTTTCAGTTAGAAATGCCTTAATTATAGGTCTTGTACAGGGCATTGCCATAATACCGGGGATTTCAAGATCAGGTTCAACTATTGCCGCAGGACTCTTTTTAGGATTAAACCGTGAAACAGCCGCCAGGTATTCCTTTCTCCTGTCAATACCGGCCATCCTGGGCGCCTCAGCCCTTACCCTGAATAATTTATCAGCCAATAATATTCTTCCATTAAAGATTACATTCTTTGGCGCTTTTACTTCATGCATTGTGGGATACTGGGCGTTGAAATTGCTGGTTAAGATAGTTAAAAATGGGCGCATTCAAATTTTTGCGCCATACTGCTGGGCTATAGGGTTTTTGGCCTTAATCTGGCAACAAAGTATTTTAAGTTTTTAAAAATAAATATGCTGTTTTCACCACGGAGCACACAGAGATCACAGAGAAAACCATTCTTTTTTTATAGAAAATCTCAGTGCGCTCTGTGAACTTTGTGGTAAAAGTTTTTTTTATAGATAATATATTGCTAAAAAAGGAGACTACCATGAATTCTGAAATATTCAGAGAATATGATATCCGGGGAATTGCCGGCAAAGACATGACCGAAGATGATGTTGTATTGATCGGGAAAGGGGTCGGCACATTCCTTAAAAAGCGGGGCCATTCAAGTCTCAGCGTGGGCCGAGACTGCAGATTGACTTCGGACCTGTATTCAAAAAAAATTATCGAAGGCTTACTATCGACCGGCTGTAATGTTGTCGATATCGGTGTATGCCCGACTCCGGTCTTTTATTTCTCAATCAAACGCCTTGCGTTGGAAGGCGGCGTAATGGTTACCGCCAGCCACAACCCTAAAGAATACAACGGCTTTAAACTTTGCATTGATTTAGATTCAATACATGGAAACGATATCCAGAAAATCCTTGCTATTATTAATGAGCAATCGTTTGTTCAGGGAAAGGGCTTGGTGTTATCTGAAAATATTATTCCGTCATATATGGAGTATATTGAAAAAAATATAAATATATCAAGGCAGATTAGAGTCGGCGTAGATGCCGGCAACGGCACCGCAGGAGTGGTGGCTTTACCGATATTAAAAAATCTCAAATGCGATGTTTATGATATTTTTTGTGACATGGACGGCACCTTCCCAAATCATGAAGCCGATCCAACAGTCGCAAAGAACATGAAAGACATTATTGCTCTTGTAAAGAAAAAAGGCCTCGACCTGGGAATCGGTTATGACGGCGACGGTGATCGCATCGGTGTTGTCGATGAAAAAGGAAACATGATCTTCGGCGATCAGCTTATGATTATTTTTTCCAGAGAAATCCTGTCAAGAAAACCTGGCGCCACATTCATATCAGAAGTAAAGTGCTCAAAAACAATGTATGACGACATCGAAAAACACGGCGGCAGAGCCATTATGTGGAAAACCGGACATTCCCTTATCAAAAAGAAAATGAAAGATGAAAAGGCCGAGTTTGCGGGCGAAATGAGCGGCCACATGTTCTTTGCCGACCGATATTTCGGCTTTGACGATGCGATATATGCCTCCTGCAGACTTATCGAAATACTGGCTGATACCGGAAAGACGATATCAGAGCTTCTGTCCGATGTTCCCAAAACCTATTCAACCCCTGAAATACGGGTTGAATGTCCTGACCACAAAAAATTCAACGTAGTTAAAAAAATTACCGAATATTTCCGCGAAAAATACAATGTTATCGATATCGACGGCGTTCGAATATTGTTTGATGATGGTTGGGGCCTTGTGCGTGCATCAAACACCCAGCCCGCCCTTGTGCTGCGCTTTGAAGCCGTGTCTGAAAAAAGGCTTTCAGAAATAAGAAATCTTGTGGAGTCTGTGCTGGCCGATATTGAAAAGATGTTTTAATGAACAAGCTGAATAAGAAAATTTTTGGGACTCTGTTCTTTTCAATATTTGCCACAGTTACAGGGGTTGGGATCGTGGTCCCCCTGCTCCCGGTCTATGCCCATAATCTTGGCGCAAGCGGCATATATATCGGTTTAATATTCGGTGTGTTTTCCCTTTCAAGAACCTTATTTTTGCCGTATTTCGGCGCGCTTTCAGATAAAAAAGGACGCAAACCGTTTATTATTGCAGGTCTTTTTTTATATAGCTTCATTTCCTTTTCTTTCCTGCTCGCAGATAGTATCCAATCCCTTATCATAATAAGGTTTTTTCATGGAATTTCATCCGCCATGATGATGCCGGTCATACTGGCCTATGTAGGCGACATAACACCAACAAACAGAGAAGGGCTTACCATGGGTCTCTTTAATATGTCCATGTTCTTAGGCCTGAGTCTCGGACCTCTTGTAGGCGGAGCAATAAAGGACAGTTTTAGCCTGGATGCCTCATTTATCTGTATGGGGCTTCTCGCATTTACCGGCTTTTTATTATCCGCTTGTTTACTTCCCCCTAAAAGTTCAGAAAAAATTATTCAAAGCAAAGAAAAACCGGCGAACTGGAAACAGCTATTAAAGAATAGAAATATTGTTGGACTTTTTATTTTCAGATTTTCCTATGCAGCATGTATCGGAATTATATGGGGCTTTCTGCCTGTGTTTGCAAGCTCGAAGTTTTCACTTTCCAGTTCATTGATCGGGGTTCTTGTTATGACAGGAGTTTTTGTCAGCGGATCATTGAATCTGCCGATGGGTTACCTTGCAGACAGGTTAAACAAAAAAGCTATGGTTGTAACCGGAGGTTTTATATCGAGCTGCGCCCTTTTTTCATTTGTACTGGCAGACGGTTTTAAATGCCTGTTTTTATCAAATCTCCTTTTTGGACTCGGAGGGGGCATATCAATATCGGCGCTCATGGCGCTGGCTATATTAAAAGGCAATAAAACTAAAGCCATGGGATCGGTTATGGGTCTGATGACAATGGGGCACAGCCTTGGAATGGGGCTGGGATCGCTTTTCGCAGGCCTGATGATGGATGCTTTTGAGCTGCGCTATGCATTTTCATTTGGGTCCATTATTATGATGTGTGGAGTTGCTCTTTTCTTTATCTTCACATACAAAGAAAAAGTTGAAGCCTCTTTAATTATAACACAAGAAGGATAGAGAATAATTTTGAATTTTGAGTGTTGAATTTTGAGTTGAAGGGATTAGGGATAATTTTGAATTAAAAACGATTTTTCTCTGTGGTCTCTGTGGTCTCTGTGGTGAGACAAATAAGAATACTGGAAATTAGAAAATAGAAATTTGGAAAAGCGAAGAACCCTGAACCTTGAACCCTGAACCTTGAACCCTGAACCTTGAACCCTGAACCTTGAACCCTGAACCTTGAACCCTGAACCCTGAACCTTGAACCCTGAACCTTGAACCCTGAACCTTGAACCCTGAACCCTGAATAATTACTATGAAACTGTCTTTTTTAGATAAAAGTTTATATAAAATAAAAGAAAAGGTTGAGACCGGAATCCGCCTTGGTTTTGAAGACGGCATTATCCTGTATAAAACCAATGACCTGATAGGTATTGGACGTCTGGCAGACATGGTGCGCAGCAAAAAACATGATCGCAAAGCCTACTATATATATAACCAGCATATAAATTACACGAACATCTGTTTAAACCACTGTTTGTTTTGCGCATATTCCAGAAATGAAGGTGAAAATGGCGCCTTTACATTCTCAATTGATGATGTCAGGGCAAAACTTCTGGAGCGAATCGACGAACCGGTTCGCGAATTACATGTTGTTGGCGGCCTTAACCCTTCCCTCCCCTTTGATTATTACCTCGATCTGCTAAAAACCATTAAAGAGACCAGGCCGAATGCAACCATCAAGGCGTTTACCGCTGTTGAGATAGATCATATTTCCAGGATTGCAAATTTGTCTCTGGATGAAACTATCATCAGCCTGAAGAATGCCGGTCTTTCAATGGTCCCTGGTGGCGGCGCCGAAGTAATGAGTAGCAGAGTTAAAAAAAAGCTCTTTCCTAAAAAGATAGACAGTAAAAGATGGCTTGAAATCATGGAGAAGTTGCATAACGCGGGCATTGTTTCAAATGCAACAATGCTTTATGGCCAGATTGAAACCATTGAAGAACGCGTTGATCACCTTATCAGGTTAAGAAATCTGCAGGATAAAACAGGCGGCTTTTCAGCCTTTATTCCCCTTGCCTTTCATTCAAAAAACACAAAATTATCAAAAATCCCGGCCACCACGGCCTTTGACGATTTAAAGAATGTGGCGACAGCCCGCCTGATGCTTGATAATTTTGATCACATCAAGGCATACTGGGTTATGATAGGAGAAAAACTGGCGCAGGTCGCGCTTTCCTTTGGAGCAGATGATTTGGACGGAACCATAATCGAAGAAAAGATTACCCATATGGCCGGTGCAAAATCGGCAAAAGGATTGACCCGGGAGCAGATAAAACATCTTATATCTTCGGCAGGGTTTACTCCTGTTGAGCGGGATTCTTTTTATAATTCTATCTAATATATTTATTTTTTTGACAGGATTTACAGGATATTCAGGATTTAAATTATTGTAGCCGTTCACAGCTTGAAACTTGAAATTAGAAATTGGGAAGAACAGTATAAAAGCATGAAGGCCAAATTTCCAATTTCAATGTTCCGTGAACGCTTACAAATCTTGTTTGTCCTGTTATCCTATCAAACTTTTTTTCAAAAGGGTAAATTGTTACATGAATTCTATTTGTAAAATTATTGAAAAGCTATCCTCCAATGAGCGTATCAATTATAAAGAGGCTCTTACACTTTTTACTGATGCCGACACTCTTGTTCTGGCCGACCTGGCCGATAAAAGAAGAAAAACCCTTCATCCCAAGCCTGTTGTTACCTACGTTGTTGACCGGAATATCAATTATACCAATGTATGCGTGTCAGGCTGCCTGTTTTGCGCCTTTTACCGCCCGCTGAATCACCCTGATGCATATATTATTTCAAAAAAGGACCTGAAAAAAAAGATTGAGGAAACGCTCAGCCTCGGAGGAACACAAATACTGCTTCAGGGAGGGATGCATCCATCGCTGAATTTAGATTTTTACACAGACCTTTTACGCTATATCAAGGACAATTTCTCTATCCACATTCACGGTTTTTCGCCGCCGGAAATAGCCTTTTTATCGGAAAAATCATCTATTTCCATCAAGGATACCATAAACCGGCTCATTGACGCGGGGCTGAATTCCATACCAGGCGGTGGAGCAGAAATCCTTGCAGATGAAATAAGGGAAAGAGTCTCTCCGAATAAATGCACGGCCGTAAAATGGTTAGAGGTAATGGAAACAGCGCACAAATGCGGGCTTAAAACCACAGCAACAATGATGTTCGGACATATTGAGAAGCCAGAACATATAGTCGAGCACCTTATAAAAATCCGCACCCTTCAGGATAAAACAGGCGGCTTTACAGCATTTATTCCATGGACATTTCAACCCGACAATACCCGTCTGCATGTTCAAAAAGCTACTGCTGTGGAATATCTCAGAGTACTCGCTCTCAGCAGGCTGGTTCTGGATAATATCCCAAACATCCAGGCGTCATGGGTAACACAGGGTGATAAGATTGCCCAGATTGCCCTTGCGTTTGGGGCAAACGATCTTGGAAGCACCATGATAGAAGAAAATGTGGTGGCAGCCGCAGGAATCAAATTCCGGCTGCCAAAAGAGGAAATGGTGCGCCTGATACAGGATGCAGGATACGAGGCGGTTCAAAGGGACTGTTATTATAATAGTGCTGGATAAGGTGTCAGGTGGGGCCCTGTATTATCCTCTTGTCAAATGTCTGTATTTGATCCGATGGGGTTGTTCAGCGGCCTTTCCAAGCCTCTTTTTTCTGTCCGCCTCATAATCCGAATAATTGCCTTCAAACCACACGGCAGTGCTGTCTCCCTCAAAAGCAAGAATATGGGTGGCAATGCGATCGAGAAACCAGCGATCATGAGTGATAATAACCGCGCAGCCTCCAAAATGTTCCAACGCTTCTTCAAGAGCACGCATTGTATTCACATCAAGATCATTTGTAGGTTCGTCTAAAAGCAACACATTAGCGCCCTCTTTGAGCATACACGCAAGATGGACCCTGTTACGCTCGCCGCCTGAAATCATGTTTACTTTTTTCTGCTGGCCTGATCCCGAAAAATTAAACCGGGCAACATAGGCCCTTGAGTTCACTTCTATTTCCCCAAGCTTAACTATATCATTACCCCCGGAAATCACTTCCCATATAGTCTTGTCGGATTTAAGAGTATCGCGTTCCTGATCAACGCAAGCTAATTTAACGGTGTCCCCAATGTTAATGATCCCGGAATCAGGTTTTTCCAAACCGGTTATAATTTTAAAGAGTGTTGTTTTGCCTGCGCCGTTAGGACCGACAACGCCTACAATACCTCCTGCAGGTAAAGCAAATGTCAATCCCTCAAAGAGAAGGCGATCGCCATATGCTTTGCTCAGATTTTCTGCTTGAATAACTACTTTTCCAAGACGTGGTCCTGGTGGAATATATATTTCAAGATCTATGGCCCCTTTTTCATAATTCTGGCTTAAAAGTGTTTCATAAGCATTAATGCGTGCCTTTCCCTTTGCCTGGCGGCCTTTTGGTGACATCTTGATCCATTCCAATTCCCGCTGCAAGGTCTTCTGCCGGCTTGATTCTGATTTTTCTTCCTGCTTAAGCTGTATTTGTTTCTGTTCAAGCCAAGAAGAATAGTTGCCTTTCCACGGGATGCCGTGCCCTCGATCAAGCTCTAAAATCCAACCTGCTACGTTATCCAAAAAATAACGATCATGCGTAACGGCAATTACCGTACCTTCATACTGCTGAAGATGATGTTCGAGCCAGGCGACAGTTTCGGCATCCAGATGATTTGTCGGTTCATCCAGTAGCAGAATATCCGGCTTCTGCAATAAAAGTCTGCATAGTGCCACACGTCTTTTTTCACCACCGGAAATAACACTAATGGGAGTATCTCCAGGAGGGCAGCGCAGCGCATCCATTGCCATTTCTAAACGCGCGTCAATATCCCAGGCATCAAGATAATCGATTTTTTCCTGCAATTCGCCCTGGCGCTCAATAAGTTGATTCATTTCATCGTCAGACATGGGCTCTGCAAATTTTTCACTGATTTTATTGTATTCCTCAACAAGACCTACAACCTCCAGCAGGCCTTCTTCAACTACAGCTTTTACGGTTTTATTTGAATCAAGCAAAGGTTCCTGCTCAAGAAACCCTAAAGTGTATCCCGGGGAAAGCACGGCTTTTCCGTCATATTCCTGATCAACACCTGCCATAATACGTAAAAGAGAACTTTTCCCTGAGGCATTTAATCCTAAGACGCCAATTTTGGCGCCAAGAAAATAGGAAAGAGATATGTCTTTTAGCACGGGTTTGTTCTGGTATGCCTTGCTGACTCTCGACATTGTATAAATAATTTTTTCTGGTTCGTTGCTCATTGGAAGTCTCTTTCAATTTGATATGATTTTTTAGTTTTTCTCTTGACTCGGTTTCCAAAATCATTCCCACTATTTATTAAAGTTAAAATAAAGGTTCATTTCTTAACTCTACAGCAGATTTTGTCAAGCTTTATCAAAGGGACTCAGGGAACATTATTAAAATATTGATTACTTAAACGTTCCGAAACTCTCCCCGAGAAATACGGGTTAAATCGACATGTTTTTGCTTAATCCAGCAAAATTCTATCTCTGCTTTTTATTGACAATTTTACAAAATTGAAGGACCCTGTAGCTTGCTACAAGGAACCTTCAATTATCTGCTTATATAATTTTACTCTTATATCTGAAAAAGGTGCTTTTTATGGAAGAAGTATTAATAAACACAATTGATCTTGAGAATGGTCTGAAATTGAAATTATTCGATAATTCCCGAAAATTGGCTGGTGACAGATGGCTTGTTTCATTAATTGCCAGAATAGAAATTCCAATCAAAGACTCATTGCTTAAAGAGGATGGCTCATCATCATTAAATTTTGATGAAGCTATAAAGGTCTTAGGGGAAAATTTGCTTTTTGAGCAAAAAAGGGAAAGAATTTATATTGATGAGAAAGAAAAAGATGAAGTAATGAAAGGAATACAGGATTCTTTTTTAAGCATCTCCCTTTCTTATCTTTCACGTTCAGATTTCCCCAAAAGCTATATTTTAAAGAAATTTCATGAGAAGATTAAAAAAGACTCTTGGCAAAAAAACATGCCCGCTGATAATAGGTGAATTCAGGAGTTGGGGGGGCGCTTCCTGGGTTCAGATTCAACACTTTGTTGGCCTTTGATTTTAGGTGCTTTTTGTATTTTATAGGTCTGCAGCTTTCGATTGAATTCGTATAAGTTACTGAGTTGCTTAAACACTTTCTCAATCTTTTCCATTATCCAACCTCTCAATGTCGGCCTGGTCCTGAAGGGAATTCCTTTGTCTTTTTAACCAGATAATATCCGATTTTTCCGCCACACGTGCAATGCCATGCTCCCCGTGAGCAATAAGAGCGTTTTCAATAATTTCTATGTGTTTTTTATTTCCTGCAACCAAAATATCAATGATCATTTGGTCATTTTCAATGGCTTTGAAGAAACGACGCAGAGTTAAAGGGGTGCTTTTAAATGTCCATGCTTCTCCTGATTCTATACATAATTTGGGGATGCCCTTTAGTTTTGCAGTTTTAGGCCTAAGGGTCGATTAATTTGTAGCCCTTTTCTTTTACTATTCTCTCTCCTCGCTTTACAGACAAACTTAGTAGAAATCGGCATATCACCGGTTTTTAGCAGCAAATGAAAATGATTAGGGATAAGCGCCCAGCCAAAACAACACGTATTAGTTTCCTTAATTATTTTGCCAAGCCGGTTTAAAAAATTATTACGGTCGGTATTGTCCTTAAAGATATCGGAACGCTCAATCCCACGTGCTATGATATGATGAAACGCTCCAGGCGCATCTGTTCTCGATTTTCTTGGCATGACAACCGCTTGGCATATTACTGATAATTTGTAAACTGCAAAACTAAAGGGCCCTACTTTTCCAACGCGCTCAACCGTCGCCTGACCATCGATAAGATGCCCTATACATCGGAGTAGTATCCCTCTTCCTCCTGGAAGTATGACATGTGTACATAAACACTGTCGTTTTTCCCGAAACCAACGGAGCAGATCTTTCGATGGCCAGCGTCCAATGACTGAACGGTCACCACATGTCTATCCGCGAATACAGTGTTTGGCGGCATCACATCAAACATATTAAAATCCAGCTACCAACAAACCTCGCAGTTAGCGCAGTTTGCCTTTTATTGATAGGTGTTTAATGATGAAGCATGATCCAATGGTCAAATTGGAGATACCGTCATGCTTCATCATTATATCAACCAGTTCCTGGGATATTGTCAACTGGCAGATTTTTCAGTACGTTCCATACAGGCTTTAGCCATCAGGCTAAATGAATTTGAAGCCTTTCTGAAATCTCAAAGAATCCAGTCTGTTAAAAAGGTTCCCTACAGGCATCTGATCGATTTTGTGGCCGACTACAAAACGCCCTCAATACATGTCAGAAAGTCCCGTGTTTGGATGCTGAGGCAGTTTTACCATTTTTTGACACTCCACCGGATTGTGGCTGAAAACATCGCAACAGGTATTCCGTATCCGAAAATTGAAAAGACAGTGCCGCAGTTTCTCACAATTGATGAGTACAATCGTCTGATCCACTACTTCAGCCGAAAGGCACAGGATATTTTGGAACTGAGAAACCTCATCATCATCATGCTGCTGGGCATGCTGGGGCTGCGGACATCGACCCTGATCGCTGTAAATATTGAAGATATCGATTTAACCTGTGGGCTGGTATGGATCAGAGAAAAGGGCAGGCGCCGGCGCAACCTGATTATGCCCCAAAGCCTTTGTAATATCATCCACAACTATTTGCAACTGCGAAAAGGGGGACGGGGTTGAAATTACGCGTTTCTATCCTTTCAGGGACAAGAATTGATCGACGATCAGTTTTTGGCCTCTATTGGCCGCCCGACTGACAGCGGATTTGCTCAGATCGAGGTACTTGCCAACCTCCGTTGTCGTCAGGCCCAGATCTCGAATCGCCCAGTAAGCCAGAACACTACGGGCACGTACCCGATCGGGCTGTTTTCCGGCGACAAACACTTGGTCTTTTTCAATACCAAAAATTTCTGCAACCCTTTCGGCAATCTTTGTAAGTGTCCATCCTTCCGCTTTTAACCGGTACCGTCGTTCCATTTGCTCTGATGCCTGGCTCAGAACTTTTTCGACAAAATCACTGTCCCCTAAAATGCGCTCATCTCCCTTTATATGAATATTCATCTTGCGCATTGATTTTAATGGCTCCTCGCTGTTTCATGTGGGTAGGTTGAAATTTAACTTACCGCTGATTAAGTAAATCATGGTGATCAGATATCGGTTGTTACGGTAGCCTCTTGCTCTGGCTTTAGCGGCCTGAACCATGCTGTTGATTCCTTCAAGGATGCCGTTGTTTATTCTGGATTTGAACCAGTTGATAATCCCGTTCCAGTGACGCTTGATGGTATAGGCAGCTTCTTTTATCGGCTCCAAACGACTATGGGTTGCCCAGTAGTACCATTTTTTCAGATAGGCTTCCGCTTGGTCCGGAGTCTGGTTCCAGAGTTCCTGAAAACTCAATCGAATATGGTATGCGCGTACGGTTTTCAAATGAAAATCTTTCAGCTTGAGATCCTCCAGTCGATCAGCCTGTTTCAGGGTAAGATTTTCAGGATTTTTCAAAAAGATGTACCTGGTATTTTTTAGTTCGGGATGGTCTGTTTGTTCCTGACGCCGAACCTCATCTACCGCTGTGTTGATCATTTTAGTTATGTGAAATTTGTCAAAGGTGATCTTCGCATTGGGCAGATTTTCTTCTACCCCTTTGATGAATGCAGGCGACATATCGCAGCTGACATCCTGAATACCATCTGGATTGCCTCCGTGCTCAATAAGATCATCTTTGAAGCTCACCACAGTGGCGCTATCCTTGCCCTCTGTGGCAAAGATGGTTTTGGACTTTTCAAGATCAACAAAGATGGACACATAATTATGACCGCGTTTGCTGGATGTTTCATCAACACCAACTTGTTTTATGTCAGAATAGTCTGCCTGTTCTCTTGCTTCTTCGACATGATGATGCAGGATTCGCCACAAACGGGTATCGTGTTCTGTAACCAGTTCAGCCATCTTTTTAACCGGCATGGATGGCGACAGAATCATGATATAGGCTTCAAACAACAGGGTGAATCCACTGCCGGATCTTGCCCAGGGAACATTAATCAGCTTGACGCCGCACTGATCGCACCGAATACGGGGCACCCGGGCGTTCATATAGGTTTCATGCTGGAAAAAATTCATATGCCTCCAGGATTGGAACTCTGTGTCATGAACGGCGCAATCTGACCGAGCGCATTCCGGACAGCTAAACCGGCTACCCTTGGAAAAATCCAGATGAATATCCAGACGCTTCTGGTTTGTATCTATTCCGCACCCCACAACCTGCCACGGGGGTGTCAACATTAACGCAATTTGTAAAAGTTCGGTATCTTTCATAATGACTTAACCTAACACGATCCAGATAGCAATTCAACAAGGTTACCCACACGAAACAGCGAGGAACCCTTCATATCTTACCTCCTAATTATTTCTTCCGATTTCGATGGTTGCACCAGCAACTTCACGATATTTTTCAAGCTGGATGGTAAAGTTCCTCTCCACACGGTCAAGAGTTCTCTTCTTCAGATCAACATCGGGAAGGGCGCTCTGAAACGAGGGAGTAAGGGCTGCAAAAATGTCTTTTGGCGTAAAACTGTCAACATAGAGGGACAAGCGAACATCAGCACGCCATTCATGCGGGCCCTTGTTGTCGTTGTACGTTTCCAGGTTGACGGTCATGAAGCTGAGGGGTTTCAGCTCTGCACGTCCCTTCCAGCCTTCCATATCACTGCTTTCCCTGAAGTCATACCAGTAATAACCGCCGAAAACCTTGAACCAGGGAAGATAGGGGACCGGGACGCCAAACTCCACATCATATCCGTTGGACACTCTGGCTCTTGTGATCGAAGATGTCGTCTCTTCCACAACACGGGTCGGTGAAAGCCCGAAATAACTGTTTGACCTCAGTTCAGCGTATTTTCCGATAACCTCCAGGCCGACGCCCTGGCGGTAATGCTGGTTGGGATCCTGATAGTCAAAGAATGTATTGATGCCGGCCATAAGGTTATCGTCAAACAACAGCCTTCGGTAACCGAGACCGGCAGAATAGTTGCCATAACCATCCTGTCCCGAGATACGCAGATGGGTAAAGAAGGTGTCCTTCTTTCCTGCGGACTGGTACAAGGGCTGAACTGTTTCAATGTAATAACGTGGTTCTGGTGGCTCTCTAATGCCGTACCGATTGACGTCCGCTTCAGCCATTCGGGGACATTATACTTGATCCGGCTCTCTTCTTGGTTATCCAACGGTTGAAGCTGCGAAATGTCGGTCATGGAATTGGCGTCGCTCAATGGCATTTCACTGGCAGGACTGACAGGATTTTCTCCTGCTTTAACGACCGTCAGGCACAAAAGTGCAGAAAAGAAAACGGCAAACACCAGTAAAGGCAATATTTTCCTCATAAGTCGCACCTCCACAACATAATTTGATGTTTGATAGGAATTTACTTTTTTTAATAAATAAAAGAGGGCTGTATGTCAAGAAAAGTGTCCCTTGTGTCAGAACAAATAATCTATCCGGTTAAAAAGGTGAAAATTTTGCTGTTTGATTGAAATCCCTTGATATTATGCCTGATCTAATTTAAGAGATTGGGCACAATAAATACAAAATGGAGATTTAAGTGAGAACTTCTAATTTCATAAAGTTAATTATGCTTTTTGTGATGCTTGCAGCGATTTTCAACAGGGTTAAACCACCTTCCCGTCCTTCAATCGGTAGGCCGTCCCCAGCCTTATCCCTTCACCGCTCAGGCGCTTGTCGGTCACCTTCCGGACCTTGATCTCCTTGCCTTTTTTCACGATCATCTCGATCCGGCCGTCGGCGCCCTTTTTGGTGATCGTCACTTCCGATCGCGGATCGAGCAGGTCGATCATGTTGTAGGCCATGAAAAGGGCGATCATCAACTGCAATTAAAAGCCAGGGAAGATATTTTTAGCAACTGTAGAAGATGAGTCGAAATAACCACCGGCCAGATTCTCCTTGACAAATAGAACGACCGTTCTACATTATGGCGGCATGATATTCTCCAAGGAGAAAGATCGTGTCCGCTCCTGCCGCCGTTTATCGCCCCCGCCACCCGCAAGATTCGGATTACTACCGCTGCGTAGAGGATTATTTTG
>JAUSPN010000020.1 GCA_030656555.1 Candidatus Desulfaltia sp.
GTTGAGACCACCAACCCAGAGTTGTATGCTAAGCTTCATCCGAAAGATCACAATTTTGATTTCCGTGTTCGTGGCTTGGAGAATCTGAGAGTAATTGGCTATCAGATCGGGACGGGTGTTATGATCGGGCTGCCCGGTCAGACCATGGCTGATCTGGCGGATGATATTCTTTTTCTACGAGATAATGACGTAGATATGATCGGGATGGGACCTTTTATTCCACATACAGAAACCCCGCTGGCTGATTCACTGGGCGATTTTACCCAAATCAAAGCGAAGCAGCTTGAACTGTCCCTCAAAATGGTAGCCGTCTGCCGCCTGCTTCTGCGCGATGTGAATATCGCCGCTACTACAGCCTTACAAGCCCTTAATTCAATAGGCCGTGAGCTGGGCATCCGCACCGGGGCCAATATCATCATGCCAAACATCACGGACACCAAATACCGCGATAACTATCAGCTCTATGCCAATAAGCCCTGTCTGGATGAAAATTCCAGCACATGCAAAGGCTGTTTAGAGCATCGAATTCAATCTATCGGTGAAAGTATCGGCTACAATTCCTTGGGTGACAGTCCGCACTTCTTTCAGCGGATATCTCGCACCAGATCATACATCCCCTCGGAAACAAGCAGAATCTCCTGAAACTGCTTATTTCGATTAATCAGGCAGAAAACAGGTTTAGTCGTTCAAAGGCAGATGCTAAGCACCGCAGTTATAATAATTTTTCTCATTGTTGGAATCGTTGCCTGTGGCGGTAAAGAAAAAGCGGATGGCACTGGCAAATCTCAGCCCCAGATGATGATGGGACATGGTGAAAATCAAACCCATGCCATGGTAAAGCTGCCCACCGTTCACTGCGGTATGTGTAAAAATACCATTGAAAGTGGACTAAAAAATGTGGACGGTATATTATCAGTAAATGTAGATGTAGAGAATTTAGTCGGGCACATAAACTATAACCCTGGAAAGATAAAACTTGATGGAATAGAAAAGGCAATTTCTGCTCTGGGATATAAGGCTAATGATATTGAGGCGGATCCAGAGGCTTATGCCAATCTCCCAGACTGCTGTAAAATTCAAAGCAATAAATAATTTTCATTACGAGTAAAAATAATTGAACTTTTTGGCATTTAACAGTATATTACATTTGAATTTGGGTGTTTGACTATAGATTTTACTTTTCTTGGCAGTGTGTTTGGATTACTGAATTATAAGACGATGAATCTGATGAATATGAAAGCCTTGTATCACAATGGTTTGGCTGTTTTTATTTGCTTTTCGCTTACAGGCAGAGGCGTATGCGGTGAGTCCTTCTGCGTTGCGGCGCATAATAATACTGAGATGTGTGAAACTTCTCATAAAGTTAATAATTCAACAGCACATTCTCATTGGCCGAGTGATCATGAATTTCATCAGGTAGCTCCTTCTCGGCATTGTTGCCAAGTTCCTTTGGAAAATCATGTTGACTGCATTCGAAATTTTGTTTTTCCTAATAAATCCAGGCAAATTCAAGGTTCTTTAATTACTACATCATCGACCCAATTCATTTGTACCTGTTTTCAGTTTTCAGAAATGAACCTGAATTCTGAAATACAAGACCCAATAAATCCCACCTTACAATCTCTAAGTACAGTAATTCTGCTGGAATGATCTGGTAGACAGAATTACTTTTTCTGTAACATTTACAAGACATTAACTGTAAATGGCAGAATAGCTGTATTTTCTTCTTATGATAATCCATCTACTGGTAGTCATTTAGAAGAAACCCGAAACCGGATGTTAAATATTTGGCTCTTCTGGAATAAGTGTGGACTATGTCTAAATAATATGATATATTTCTCTTCTAAAAATGATTAAGGAGGAGATTCATGAGAGAGAAAGAGATACTAAAAAAGATGGTAGCCATACCTCAATACAGCGTAAAGGATATTCAATTTAAAGAAGGTAATGAAGAAACACCTTCTGAGGCAACAATAGTCTTGCAAAGGGATGAAACAAGATTTAGGTGTGCCTGTGGATATGAAACAACAGGCTATTATGATTCAATCCATTATTTTGTTCGTGATCTTCCTTATGGAAAATGGTCTAAGGTTTTCTTAGACCTCTACAAATATCGCATTCAATGTCCAGGCTGTGGTGTGGTTACAGAACAACTTGAGTGGATATGTCCCTTCAAGCGTTATACCACCAGACTCTCTGATGCTGTGGCCTTGAGTTGTCGAGCTCTTCGTTCCATCTCTGATGTAGCAGAGCAGTATCATCTCTCCTGGGATATCGTCAAAGATATTGACAAGGAGTATCTATCCAGAGAGTTTTCGCCCCCTGTCTTCGATGATGATCTTGAATATTTAGCCATGGATGAGTTCTCTCTTAAGAAGCGTCATAAGTATGCCACCAATTTTGTTGATCCCATAAGGCGTAAGGTTCTCTATACGGTAAAAGGCCGTTCCTTTGAAGATGTCAAAGCCTTTTTTGAGCTCCTTGGTAAAGAGCGCTGCGAGAAGATAAAGGCTGTTTGTGTTGACATGTGGGACCCTTATATTAAGGCCGTAAGGACATACTGTCCTAATGCTGAAATCGTCTACGACCTCTTCCATATAGTTCAGAACTTTGGTAAGGTCATTGATAAGGTCCGTAACAATGAAATAAAGAAGGCATCTTCTTTCGAGAAAGATGTAATCAAAGGGAGTAAATATCTTCTCTTGTCTAATGCCAAAAACCTAACTCATAAGAACAGAAACTCTCTTAAAGAACTGTTAGCCTTAAACAAGCACCTTTCGACTGTCTATATCCTAAAGGATGAGCTTAAGCATCTCTGGTCGTACACCTCTGAAGCCTGGTTTAAAAAGGCCTTTAATGCTTGGTATCGCAAGGCCATCTATTCCAAGATTGAACCACTCAAAGAATTTGCCCGTTCCCTTAAGAGACGAATTGATGGTATTATTGCTCACTGCAAACATAAACTAAACACTTCCTTCCTGGAAGGTATGAATAACAAGATCAAAGTCATTAAAAGAGTTGCCTTTGGCTTTAGGGATAGTGAATATTTTTTCTTATCGAAGATTCCTTTGGAAAAGATAAGGGCGTCTTTTGCTTAGTTCCATACTAATGTCGGAAGAACCAAATATTTTAGGAGTACTGTGATGTTTATGAAATCTTTACTGTTTTTAATATTGCTATATACTCTTGCCGTTTCAGGTGATTTGCAGCAGGGTAATGAAGTTACATTGTCTCGACATCGGTCGTTAGGACAAAAATTAAATGCTATTCAATCTTCTGATAAACCGATGGAAACTTTGAATGACCCCAAGATTGGTGAGCCGACGGGTATTATCACTCTGAAGGATGCCCTGGCTTTAGCCTTGATGCATAATCCAGAGCTAAAGGCTTTTTCCTGGGAAGTTCGTGCTTCGGAGGCGGGGAGGCTGCAGGCAAGTCTTTTACCAAATCCAGAACTTGAAGTTGAGGTGGAAGAGGTTGGCGGAACAGGTGAGCGACGTGGTTTTGATGGAGCGGAAAGCACTTTGCAATTGAGCCAGTTAATTGAACTGAAAGGAAAACGGCGTAAGCGGACACGGGTGGCATCGCTTGAAAAGGAACTTGCTGAATGGGATTATGAAGCCAAGCGCCTCGACGTTCTCACCGAGACGGCCAAGTCTTTTGTTGGTGTACTTGCTGCCCAGGAGCGGCTGAAATTGGACGAGGAATTGTTTCGGTTGTCTGAACAAGTGCTGGCGACTGTTTCGCAAAGGGTCGAAGCGGGAAAA